>NZ_CP102355.1:1537500-1910285 GCF_009696685.2 Paracoccus sp. SMMA_5_TC | reverse complement strand
TCCCCAGCGTATCCGAACGCAGCCCCAGCACCCCCGCCTTGAGGAAGTTCATCTGCGGGCTGCCGATGAAGCCGGCGACAAAGGTGTTGTCGGGGTCGTTATACAGATCCATCGGCCGGCCGACCTGTTCGACCACGCCGCCCCGCAAGACCACGATCTTGTCGGCCAGGGTCATCGCCTCGACCTGGTCGTGGGTCACATAGATCATCGTCGCGCCCAGTTCGCGGTGCAGGCGCGCAATCTCGATCCGGGTCTGCACGCGCAGCGCCGCGTCCAGGTTCGACAGCGGCTCGTCGAACAGGAACAGTTTCGGCGTGCGCACGATTGCGCGGCCGATGGCCACGCGCTGACGCTGGCCGCCCGACATCTCGCTGGGACGCCGGTCCATCAGATGGCCCAGCGACAGCATCGCCGCCGCCTTGTCGGTGGCCTGGGTGATGCGGTCACGGCTGACGCCCGCCTGGCGCAGCGCCAGGCCCATGTTCTCGCGCACCGTCAGATGCGGATAAAGCGCATAGCTTTGAAACACCATGGCGATTTCACGCTTTGCCGGGGCCAGGTCGTTGATGCGCGCGCCATCGATCCGCACATCGCCCGAGGTCACATCCTCAAGCCCGGCAATCATGCGCAGCAGGGTCGACTTGCCGCAGCCCGAAGGGCCGACAAAGACGCAGAACTCTCCGTCATCGACCTGCAGGTCGACACCCTTGATGACATCGGTCGCACCAAAGGATTTGGTCACTTGGCTCAGGGTCAGGGCACCCATCGGATCACTCCTTGTTCGGGGCTGTCATGGTCATTTCACGGCGCCGGCGGTGATGCCGCGGATGAGCTGACGCGAGAAGATCAGGTAAAGGACCAGCACCGGCACGATCGCCAGGCCAAGCGCCGCCAGAACCGCGTTCCAGTTGGTCACGAACTGGCCGATGAACACCTGGCTGCCCAGGGTGATGGTCTTGGTCGCCTCGGAGGGCGCAAGGATCAGCGGAAACCACAGGTCGTTCCAGATCGGGATCATGGTGAATACCGCAACTGTGGCCATGGCCGGCCGCACCAGCGGCAACACCAGCCGGAAGAAGATGACATATTCCGACAGCCCGTCGATGCGGCCGGCGTTCTTCAGGTCGTCGGACACGCCGCGCATGAATTCGGTCAGGATGAACACCGCCAGCGGCAGGCCCTGCGCCGTATAGACCAGGATCAGCGCCGTCAGCGTATTGACCAGCCCGGCCGCCACCATCATCTGCAGGATGGCAACCGTGCCCAGGCGGATCGGGATCATGATGCCCAGCGCCAGATAAAGCCCCCACAGCGCGTTGCCGCGAAAACGGTATTCCGACAGCGCAAAGGCCGCCATCGCCCCGAACAGCAGCACGAAGAACAGGCTGGCGACGGTGACGATCATCGAATTGGTGAAATATTGCAGGAAATCGCCCTGGGCCAGCACGGTCTGGTAGCCGACCAGATCGAAGGTCGAGGCATCGGGCAGCGCCAGCGGATCGGCAAAGATGGCGCGGCGGTTCTTGAAGCTGTTGACCACGATCACGAAAATCGGGAACAGCGCGATCAGCGTATATCCCAGCAGGACCGTATGGGCGGCAATGCTGCGGGACAGGGAATGTCGGGCCTGGCTCATCGTGTCGCCTCAGAACTGATAGCGGCGCAAGCGGCGCTGGATGGTGTAAAGGTAAAGGCAGACGCCCAGCAGGATGATGCCGAACATGGCGGTGGCGATTGTCGCCCCCATATGCGGGTCGCCGATCTGCAACTGAAAGCCGAAGAAGGTGCGGTAAAGGAACGTGCCCAGGATGTCGGTGGCAAAGTTCGGCCCGGCCAGCGACCCTTGGGTCACATAGATCAGGTCGAAGGCGTTGAAGTTGCCGACAAAGGTCAGGATCGAGATGATGCCGATCGACGGCAGGATCAGCGGCAGCTTGATCTTCCAGAACTGCGACCAGCCGGTGACACCGTCCATCTCGGCGGCCTCGATCACCTCGTCGGGGATCGACAGCAGCGCGGCATAGATCAGCATCATCGGGATGCCGACGAACTGCCAGACCGAGATCAGCGCCAGCGTGGTCAGCGCCGAGCCCTCGCGCCCCAGCCAGGGGGCGAACAGGCTTTTCAGCCCGATGGCATCCAGCATCCCCGGGGCGATTCCCCAGATGGGCGACAGGATCAGCTTCCAGACAAAGCCGACGATCACGAAGCTGAGGATGGTCGGCACGAATATGGCGGTGCGGTAAAAGGCCGCGAAGCGCAAGCGCGGCGAACTCAGCAGCGCCGCCAGCAGGATGCCGATGGGGTTCTGCACCAACATGTGGACCAGGAAGAACCAGGCGTTGTTGCCGAAGGCATTCCAGAAAGCCTGGCTCCACCGCGGGTCGCCGAACAGGGTAGCAAAATTCTGCAAGCCGACAAAGATGCGCTCTCCATCCCGAAGGTTGAACAGCGACAGGTTCAGCGTTGCCACCAGCGGCACGATCATGATGGCGGTATAGACCAGCACCGCGGGCGCCAGAAACACCGCGATATGCCAGCGAAACGGTTTTCGCTGCGCCATGGCGTATCCTTTCCGTTCAGGTTGTGAAAGGGCGCTGCCCGCCCGGGATGCGGGGAACGGACACTGCCGTTCCCCGATGGCCGCCGTCAGCGGTCGGCCCTGGTCATTTCTTCTGCGGCTCGTACCACGAAGCCAGGCCATCCTGCAGCCGCTGGGCGGCGGCCTCGGGCGTCTCGGTGCCCTTGATCACGTTGGCGCTGGCATTCCAGGTTTCGTTTTCAAGGTTCGGGGTGCCGCGCGACAGGATCTGATAGGTCGAACGGATGGTGGGTTCGCAATTCTCGCGCCAGCTGACGAATTCCTGCGCCAGGGGATCCTGCATCTCGACCGGGGCCGAATTGAGCGAGAAGAAGCCCGGCAGAGCATTGGCGTAAAGCGTGGCGAATTCGGACGACCCGACCCATTCCAGGAACTTGCGCGCCTCGTCCGGGTGCTTGGTGGCGGCGTTCATGCCGATGCCGATGTCGGTGTGATCGCTGATATAGCACTTGTCGCCCTCGGCCGGGACCGGAGGCGGAAAGGCGCCCATCTCGAACGCGCCGCCGATCTGCGGGCCGAACACGCCGATTTCCCAGGAACCCGCCGGATAGATGGCGGCGCGGCCCAGGGTGAACAGGTTCTGGCTGTCAGGATAGGTCTGCGCCTCGAACCCGTCGCCCAGGTAATCCTTCCATTTGGCCAGCTGGCGGAAGGGGGCGACCCAGGGCTCGTCGGTCAGCTTCTGTTCGCCGGCCAGCAGCGCCTTGCGCCCCTCTTCGCCCTTCCAGTAGTTGGGACCGATGTTCTGATAGCCCATGGTGGCGGCTTCCCACTGGTCGTTGGTGCCCATCGCCATGGGGATATAGGTGCCGTCGGCCTTGATCTTGTCCAGCAGGGCAAAGAACTCGGCCTCGGTCCTGGGCGGGGTCAGGCCCAGCTGCTCGAAGGCGGCCTTGTTGTAGATGAAGCCATGAATGACCGAGGCCATCGGCACGCAGAAGGTCTTGCTGCCGTCATCGGTCTGCCAGGCCGATTTCGCCACGTCCGAGAAGTTCGCCATTGCGGGCAGATCGCTCAGATCGGCCAGCTTGCCCTTGTTGAACAGCTCCAGCGAGGCATCGAATGGGCGGCAAGTGATCAGATCGCCCGCCGACCCGGCATCCAGCTTGGAATTCAGCACCGCGTTATATTCAGGGGGCGCCGAAGGGGCGAAGTTGATCTTGATGCCGGGGTTTGCCGCCTCGAAGGCGGGGATGATCTTTTCCTGCCAGATCGCAAGATCGTCGTTGCGCCAGCTTTCGATGGTCAGGGTGACATCCTGTGCCCAGGCCGCGCCGCTCAGCAGCGTCGAGCCCAGCAGCGCCAGGCGCATGGTCTTGATCATGGTCTTCTCCCTTGGATGGCGGGTCATTCTTGCGGACCCTGGTGTGAAATCTGAAGCAGGTCGGCCAGTTTCCCATCACTGGCCGCCAACTGTTCATGCGCGATGTCCGGCGCCGTGCCCCGGGCGACCAGAATGGCGGGTTTTACCGCCCCGCCCGTGCTCTCAAGCGCGTGTTCGGCCGCAACGCGATCGACGCCAGCCAGCGCGGAAACGATGCGCGCCGCGCGATCGACCAGCTTGGCGTTGTCGGCCACCACATTGATCATGTAACCGTCCAGCACATGCCCAAGGCGGACCGCCACCAGCGTGGACAGCATGTTCAGCGCGGCCTTTTGCGCGGTTGCGGCCCCCATGCGCGTCGATCCGGTCACCACCTCGGGGCCGGTATCCAGCAGCACAGGCACGTCGCACTCGGACAACAAAGGTGAGTTCGCGACATTGGCGATACCCACGACAACGACACCGCGCGCCCGGGCCGCGCCGGCAGCGGCCAGTGCATATGGCGTGCGCCCCGAGGCGGACAGGCACAGCAGCGTATCGCCGCGCTCCAGACCGCTGCGATCCAGATCGGCCAGCGCCAGGTCGGGATCATCCTCGACACTGCCTTGCAGATGCAGTAGCGCCGCCGCGCCACCGGCGAACAGCATGGGCGTGCGTTCGGGCGGGATGCCGAATGTGCCTGCCAGTTCCAGGCAATCGGCCAGGGCCATCAGCCCCGACGATCCGGCCCCGGCATAACCCAGCCGACCGCCGGCCCGCAGCGACGCAGCCGCCGCATCCGCGGCCCGCACCAGGGCAGGAAACGAGGGACGCACCGCCTGCAGTGCGGCGACCTGTGCATCCAGAAGCCGTGCCAGACACTCGGCATCAGGCAACGCATGCAGGCCGTCGGACCCGGGGTGCCGGGATTCGGTGGTGGTGGTCATGTGATTCCCCTTCCCTCTGCCCTGATAATGCCAAAACAATACCAATTGTAAACCCTGTTTGTGAGTTATGTCGTATTCTGCCTTTTTTGCGCCTTTGAAAAGATTACCCTTCCATTTTGGTATTGCTTTGGTATCTTGCCGTTCAAGGAGGCGCCATGACATTCTATCTGGGCATCGATGGTGGAGGGACGGGTTGCCGGGCGGCGCTGGCGGATGCCCGCGGCCGTGTTCTGGGCCAGGCCGCAGCAGGCCCCGCCAATATCTCGATCGAAACCGAAGCCGCCTGCGCCAATATCCTGGCCGCGACCGAGGACGCGATCAGGGCTGCGGGAATCGCCCGCGCGCAACCGATAACCGCAGTTCTGGGGCTGGCCGGGGCCAACGTTACCGCGGCAGCCGAAAGATTGCGCGCAATGCTGCCTTTTGATCGCTGCCGAATCGTGACTGATGCGGTGACTGCCGCCACCGGCGCCTTGCAGGGCGGCGACGGCATCGTGGCGGCCATGGGAACGGGCTCGGTCTTTGCCGTTCAGGCGGGGGGCAGGATGCGCCAATACGGCGGCCGCGGCTTTCTGCTGGGCGATGAGGGCAGCGGCGCGGTGCTGGGCCGTTCGCTGCTGGCGCGCGCCCTGCGCGCCGAGGACGGGTTCGTGCCCATGACGCCGCTGTTGCAACAGGTTCTGGATGAACTGGGCGGGATCGAGGGCGTCATTTCCTTTGGCCTGCGCGCCAAGCCGGTGGAGTTCGGCCGTTTTGCCCCCGCCATCGTGACGGGCACCGATCCTGCCGCCAGGCAGATATTTGACGATGCCGTGGCCGAGGTGCGGCAGATGATCGACACCTTGCAGGCCGGTCGCAACCTGCCGGTGGTGTTCCTGGGCGGGCTGGGCGCGCATTACGCCGCGCGCATGGCCGGGCTTTGGGACATCCGCCCCGCCATGGGTTCCGGGCTGGACGGCGCGCTGCTGCTGGCGCGGCAGGAGGCATGATGAGCCATATCTTTCGCCCCGAAGCATTCGAGGACAGCGGCGGCGGACCGCTGTATCTGCAATTGCAGCGCCTGATCGCCGAGGCCATCGCTGCGGGCGATCTGAAACCCGGTGACAGCCTGCCGCCGGAACGGGAACTGGCCGCGATGACCGGGCTGTCGCGCGTCACCATCCGCAAGGGGGTGGCGGAACTGGTCGCCTCGGGCCAGCTGGTGCAAAAGCGCGGCTCGGGCACATTCGTCGCGCCCCGCGTCGAAAAGCTGGAACAGGCGCTGTCGCTGCTGACCTCGTTCACCGAGGACATGGCCCGGCGCGGGCGCTCAGTCGAAAGCCGCTGGATCGCACGCGGCCTGCACGCCCCCGCCCCCGAAGAGGTCATGGCGCTGGGTCTGGGTGTAGGCGACAAGGTCGCCCGGCTTGAGCGTGTGCGCAGTTCCGACGGCGTGCCGCTGGCGATCGAACGCGCCTCGCTGGCCCAGCAGATCCTGCCCGATCCGCAGGCCGTCGAAGGCTCGCTTTATGCCGTGCTCGAGGCGCGGGGCCTGCGCCCGGTGCGCGCCGTGCAACGCATTTCCGCCGCCAACCTGACCAGCAAGGATGCCGAGCTGCTGGGGGTGATGCCCGGTGTCGCCGGGCTGCGGATCGAACGGATTTCCTATCTGCCCTCGGGCAAGGTCGTCGAGTTCACCCGCTCGCTTTACCGCGGGGATGCCTATGACTTTGCCGTCGAATTGAAACTTGCGCCCCAAGGCGAAAGGACATCGCAATGACCCAGACCCACATGGCCCGCGAAGTGGCCGAAATCCCCCAGGCAGCCGCGCGCTTTCTGGATCAGTCGCGCCAGATGGTGCTGGACGCCGCCGCAGCCCTGCGCCGCAAGGATCCCGATCTGGTGGTCACGGTCGCGCGCGGGTCGTCCGATCATGCCGCCACCTACCTGAAATACGCCATCGAGCTTGAGGCCGGGGTGCCGGTCGCCTCGGTCGGGCCGTCCATCGCCTCGATTTATCGCCGGCCGCTGCGGCTGGGCAAGGCGGCCTGCCTGGGCATTTCGCAATCGGGCCGCAGCCCCGACATCGTCGAGATGATGCGCGCGTCCGGCGATGGCGGCGCGCTGTCCATTGCCATCACCAATTTCGAACACAGCCCCATGGCCACGGCCTCGGCGCATTGCCTGCCGCTGCAGGCGGGCGAGGAAAAAAGCGTCGCCGCCACCAAGACCTTCGTCACCTCGGTGCTGGCGGGTCTGTCCCTGCTGGCCGAATGGCGCGAGGATCACGCCCTGCAGGATGCGGTGGCCGGCCTGCCCGACGCCTTCGCCCAGGCGATCAACCTGGACTGGTCGGCGCTGTCGGCGCGGCTGGCGCGGGCCAATTCCGCCTTTGTGCTGGGCCGCGGCCCCGGCTTTGCCATCGCCTGCGAGGCGGCGCTGAAGTTCAAGGAAACCTGCGGCCTGCACGCCGAGGCCTATTCCGCGGCCGAGGTGCTGCATGGTCCGGCCGCCATCGTGCAGGCCAGCTTTCCGGTGCTGGCCCTGGGGATCGAGGATGCGGCACTGCCGCAGCTGAAGGCCACGGCCGAGCGGCTGGCGGCGCAGGGGGCTGATGTGTTCGTCACCGGCACCGAGGTCGGCGGCGCCGTCACCCTGCCCTCAGTCGGGGATCTGCATCCGCTGGTCGCGCCACTGGTCACCATCGCCGGTTTCTATGCCTTTATCGAGGGGCTGGCGCGCCGGCGCGGCTTTGACCCGGACACCCCTCCTCACCTGCGCAAGGTCACGGAGACGGTCTGATGGCGCCCGAGATTCTGACCGGCGCCCGCATCTTTGACGGCGCGCGACTGCTGGACGATCATGCGCTGGTGATCGAGGATGGCGCGATTTCGGCCCTGCTGCCTGCCGCCGAGGCGCCGCAAGGGACGGTTCGCCGACTGTCCGGCATCCTTGCCCCCGGCTTTCTGGATCTGCAGGTGAACGGCGGCGGTGGGCTCATGGTCGATGGCCGCACCGATGTCGCCGCGTTGCGCCATATCTGCGCCGCCCATCGACGGCTGGGATCGGCGGGCATCCTGCCGACGCTGATTACCGACACCCCCCAGGCGACGGCTGCCGTGCTGGCGGCGGGCATCGCCGCCGCAGCGGCCGAGGTGCCGGGATTCCTGGGTCTGCATCTCGAAGGGCCGCATCTGGACCCGCGCCGCAAGGGTGCACATGATCCCGCCCTGATCCGGCCGATGCAGGATGACGACCTGAACCGGCTGTGCGACGCCGCCGGGCGCCTGCCCGCATTGATGCTGACCGTGGCGCCTGAATCGGTCAGCCCGGACCAGATCGCCCAGTTGTCGCAGGCTGGCGTGATTGTCAGCCTGGGCCACACCGATTGCAGCTACGAACAGGCACAGGCCGCCTTTGCCGCCGGCGCGCGCTGCGCAACGCATCTGTTCAACGCCATGAGCCAGATCGGCCACCGCGCCCCGGGCCTTGCCGGTGCGGTGCTGTCGGGGGATGCGGCGGCGGGGCTGATCGTCGACGGCATCCATGTGCACCCGGCGGTGGTGCGCCTGGCCGTGCAGGCCCGCCACCAGGGGCTGTTCCTTGTGTCTGACTGCATGGCCTTTGCCGGCACCGACATGACCGAAATGACCCTGGGCGGCCGCCGTATCCTGCGCCGCGACGGACGCCTGACCTTGGCCGATGGCACCCTGGCCGGGGCAGACCTGACCCTACCCCAGGCCATCGCCACCATGGTGCAGGTGGTGGGGATTGACCTTGAACGTGCGCTCGCCATGGCCAGCGCCGAGCCGGCACGCGTCATCGGACAAGACCGCCGTTACGGGTGGTTGCATCCAGGCCGCAAGGCCGATCTGGTGCTGCTGGACCACAATCTGGCCCTCAAGGATTGCTGGCTGTAAACCGGGGCACACCTGCGCGCGGCAATAAAGAACCGGATCATTTCAATCCCTGGAGATTATTCAATTAATTATCTATAAATTAATTGGATTTCCCCTTACTGCCCATGGCTTCAGACAGCTATGTGATGGTCCGCACAAGCTTCCCCTTGAAGCAATATTCGCTGGACATCTCCTGTGGCTCATATTACCTGCGATCCACAAGCTCGATCAGCTCTGGACCGAGGGGAACGCGGTGCTTCCTGGCCTGATCAGCGTCTTTTTTTTTGCAAGACTTGCCGTGATAGTGGTCTATGCCGCGCAAGTGTCCCTGCCGCACGTCCGCCAGCTTCTGCCAAGGCGCAGAACATTCCGCAACGCCCTGTGGGGTTTTCTGTGGGTGGTCGGGAAATCAGGGGAAATCAAATCAACGCCACCCGCAGACAAGCCCGCGGCACCCCATGCCCCTGGCCTGTTCTGTCGCAATCAGCAGCATACAAGCGTTTTCAGGATGGCGGGTCTAATGGCGGGTATCGCGGACAATCTACTGCAAGTGATTGATTTTATTGATGTGATGGCGGAGGCAAAGGAAGTTCAAGCGAGCCATGCACGATGCCTCAGGGGGCGTCGCGAAATGATCGCAAGTTATTGTTTGTGAATAATTTTATTCCTCAGTAGTCCTCTTATCCCCTCATGCGCGCTTAGTCAAACTCGATGCCGTTCGATACCCTTTTCCTACCTGAGTAACACCCAAAAGGAAAACATATACCCGTCACCGTAAATAAACTCGCGGCCGCTAGGTTCGGCGTCGACAAGGAGCGCCTCAGCGATAGGAACGGCCTTTATGTCCGCCTGTATCCTTCTGGCGCCAAGCGATTTCAGGTTCAAGTCCCGCGTGAGCGGGGCGACTAACGCCGCTTGTGGATCACCTTGGGTGACTTCCCGACGCTCTCCTTGAAGGAAGCGCGTGAAACGTCGGCTTGGATCCGGCTCCAGGTTGCTCGGAACTGGAGCGCTAGCCGCCTGGGCGTGCTAGCCGCCTGGGCGTGCTTGCCGCTTGGCAGTGGGACACTATCGATAACCCCCACCGTTTCATCCCCGCATGTGCGGGGGGAACAGACAGCCAGAGCAGACGGCCCGACTGCCGACAGCGGTTCATCCCCGCGTGTGCGGGGAACAGAGTCGCGCGCCTGTCCGACGCTGGCCGCCGCACGTTTCATCCCCGCGTGCGCGGGGAACAGGATAGCCGAGAAGATCATAGGGATTTAACCATCGGTTCATCTCCGCGTGCGCGGGGAACAGGATGCGCCGCGACATGCGCGAGTTCAGGATCGCGCTTCATCTCCGCGTGCGCGGGGAACAGGATATGTCGGATTCCTCGAACGCCTGCCGGACCGATTCATCCCCGCGTGTGCGGGGAACAGTCCGCCTCATCGCGCAGGCGCTGCTTATATGCCGGTTCATCCCCGCGTGTGCGGGGAACAGGCCGGTCGAGCGGCCAGGCGGGGCGCAGCATCGCGGCGTTGTAGCCGCAGATCGCCGTCCAGCCCTCGTCCATCGAGATCCGGCCCTCGTGGACCAGCCGCAGGAAATAGCCGATGGCGGCCGACGCCCCCTCGAAGCGGGACCATTCGTCCGCGCCGCCCTCATGCACCGGCGTCACCAGCACGTCGTCGATGGCGGGTTTCTCACGGGGTTCGGCCGTGGCCATGCCGACGCCGGGCATCGGCGGCATGTCGGCGACGCGCTCGGCCAACTTGGCGAGGTCGACCTCGAGATCGGCTGCCGCGCGGATCTGGACGAGCCGGGTGAGCCCGCCCTTGTGATAGACCGTGCCAGGCACGCGGATCGGCTGGTGGGCCGAGCGGAAATGCGTGTCGCCACCCACCTTCAGCGCGATCTCGCCCCGAAGCTGGCAGAGCCGGGCGAGGTCCGCCCCCTCCGCGGACTCGGTCAGCTTCCACCAGACATGCAGCTTGGTCGCGCCCTCGGGTGTGCGCCCGCCGCTCTCGACGATCAGGGTCGGCCGGCCAAGGTGGTGGACGAGATGATCGAGCTTGGTTGGGATGTTGCCCGAGTCGAGATCGACCACGAGGCTCTGCATCTGCAGCACGTCGGCGGCGCGGGCCTGGCCCGTTTCCGCCACCGTGCCGGGGATGACGTAGACCGCTGCGCCCTCGCGCGCGGCCCAGCCCGCGAAGGTGGCGAGCTTCTCGGGCGCGGTGGCGTTCGCGTCAATCCAGATGTTGTGCGGCCGGCCGTCCTTGCCCTGGCCCTTGTCGACGAACCCGCGAACCGGGATCAGCCCCTCGGAGTAGCCGAAGACGACATCGACGAAGCGGGCGATCTGGTCCGCGTCGGGTTCGATGGCGAAGGGATCGGGCAACGGCGCCGCGTCGTTGAAATCCCGCCAGGGATTGAAATGGACGATGTTGTCGTCGCTCATGCCGGCAGCCCCCAGCAGCGCCCGGCCCAGGGGCAGAACCGGCATTCGAAGAAGTCGCGATTGGCGGCGATGCGCGGGAGCAGCTCGCCGGCATCCGTCGCCCGCAGGATCCGCACGCCCCGGTCGGACATGCGCTGCGCCAGATCCGCGTCGAAGGGCACGAGCTCATGGTGCAGCTCGGCCGTGTCCTTGTTGATCGCGGTGAAGAGCGCGGGCGCGGCCGAGATGCCCGGCACCGTCCCTTCCATGTAGGCCTGGTAGAGCGCGATCTGAGCGGCGTAGACGGGCTTCGCGACGGTCACGCCCTTGGCCACCGTCTCGCGCCAGTTCTTCGCGTTCATGGTCTTGCATTCCCAGAGCGCCGGGGTGCGCAGCCCCAGCGCCGCAGGAGCCTCGGCGACGATCCCGTCGACATGACCGCGGATGCGCCCGCCCGCGACAGAGAAGCCGAACTGCTCGCCGTCCGGGCGGTGCCCTTGCGGGTGTAGAGGTCCAGCCCCGCCGTCCGCAGCCAGCGGATGGCGAGATCCTCGAGCGTGCGGCCGATCGCGAAGATCCGCAGCGACCGGCCGGAGAAGTCCTGGCCCTCGTCCTTCGGCGCGCCCGCGAATTCGAACTGCAACGCCCGCTCGCAGGCGTGGCCCAGCCGCGACGCCCCGAGATAGTCGCGCGGCGGCGTGGCAGCACACTCGGCCTCCAGGGCGGCATCTATGGCTGCATTGATCCTCTCGCCCATGGATGGGCGCTTGTTGAAATCCAGCATCAGAACGGGATCTCCGACTGGCTGGCGATCTCGGCCATCTCGGCGCGGAAGGCCTCGATGGTGGCAACGATCAGCCGGTGCATGTTGTTCTGCGTCAGCTGGCCCAGCGGCCAGTCCCAGCCGATCCGCTCCATCTCGGGCGCGAGCGCGCGCATGACGGCGGGCAGCGCCCGGGTTTCCTCTTCGGTGAAATCGACCATGCTCAGTCCTCCTTTCCCTTTGCGGGTGAAGGCCGCCTGGCAGCCCATGGAGCAGAACCAGCGGCGGGTGCGGTGGGGCCGCGGCCGGTGGGGATCGAACCAGCCGAAGCCGCGGGCACGTGCGGTGCAGACCGCGCAAATGACCGCCCGGGATGCCAGAGGCGATCACGGCCCGGTCGATCCGGAGCCTCTGCGGGCGGGGACGGGACTTGCGCGACATGGTTCACGCCGCCCTCCGCTCGGGCGCGGCCGTCATGACAAGCCGGCGAATGTCGCGGCGGTTGAACTGGAAGGTGATCAGCGCGGACGCCCGATAGCGGGTGAGCCCGTAATCCTGCCGCTGCGCGGGCGAGAGGTATTGCAGCTGCTTCTCGGTCGGCGTCTGTGTCAGCCAGCGCTTGGACTTGAAGGCGCTCTCATCGCTCTCGTATCTGTTCAGCCAGTCGTCGGCCTGCGCGAGGCAGACCGTCCGATCCCCCACGCCGAGAAGGCGCGTCGGCTGTCCCCTGGCGCCGCCCACGGCATGCCAGCGGCCCTCGAGGAAGAACACGCCGCCCCAGGCGTTGAAGCCGCTCGCCATAAGCGCCGCGTCGTCGCCGAACAGATCCTCCCACACGAAACTCGACCGCTTCAGCAGATCGATCTCTGACAGGACGACGCTTTCGAGCGGCGGCGCCCCGTCGCGCAGGAACGCGTGGCCGCAGATCGGGCACTGGCGCGAGGCGAGCGGGATCTCCGCCTCGCATTCCGGACAGGTCTTGGTCGGGGCCGCACCCGGCTCAGGATCGCGACCGTCCAGATCGACATCCTGCTCCAGCGTGCCGTGGGTCAGGCTCGAGATCCCGAAGTCCAGCACGATGCAGTCGGTCTTGATCACGCCGGGATGTTCGGCCGGATCGACAGTGCGCAGACCGCGCCCGACCATCTGGATCATCGTGGACTTGCAGGAGCTGGGCCGCAGCAGCACCACACAGGAGGTGGGCGGGTGGTCCCAGCCTTCGGTCAGGACCGCGACGTTGACGATGACCTGCACCTCGCCGGTCGCATAGGCTTCGAGCACCATCTTCCGCTCAGTGGAGCCCATGTCGCCAAGGACGACGGCGGCCGGGTTTCCGGCCTCGTTGAAGGCGGTCGCCACGTCCATGGCGTGCGCGACGGTCGAGCAGAAGACGACCGTCTGGCGGTTCCCTGCCTTCTCCTCCCAGTGCCGGATGACCTCCTCGGTGATGGTCGCGCGGTTCATGATCGCCGCGACCGCGGCCATGTCGTAGTCGTCGGCAGTCTTGCGGACGGCGCGCAACTGCTCCTGCACGCCGAGGTCGATGACGAAGGTGCGCGGCGGCACGAGATGGCCCGAGGCGATGAGCTCGCCCAGACGGACCTGGTCGGCGACGTTGTCGAAGACCTCGCGCAACCCCTTCCTGTCGCCCCGGTTCGGCGTCGCCGTGACGCCGAAGACGCGGGCGTCCGGATTGGCATCCCGCACCCGGGCGATGATGCGGCGGTAGCTGTCGGCGACAGCGTGATGCGCTTCGTCGATCACCAGCAGATCGAGATTCGGCATGGCCTGCAGATTGGCGGCGCGTGACAGTGTCGGCGCCATGGCGAAGGCGACCTGGCCCTCCCAGGACTTGGTCGCGGAATCGACGATGGAGGTCTCCGTGTCTGGATTGACCCGGACGAACTTCGCCCGGTTCTGGCTGGTCAGCTCGTCACGATGCGCGAGCACGCAGGCCTTGGCGCCGTCCCCGGTCATCCGGCCGGTGACGGCCGAGAGCATGATCGTCTTGCCCGCGCCGGTGGGCGCCACGCCCAGCGTGTTGTCGCGGGCGGAGAGCGCAGCGAGGCTGCGCTCCACGAAGAGTTTCTGGCGGGGACGGAGGAGCATCGCGCCCTCACTGCGCCCAGGCGGGACGGCCCGGCACCGGCGATGCCGCAGGCTGTTGGACCGGCGCATGCCGGGGCGCCGTCTGCACGGGCGGCTGGTAGCCGTGCTGTGCCGCGAGCCCCATGACCTGCGCATAGTCGCGATGATCGGGCGTCACCGCCGCGCGGATCTCGTTCTTCTCCTCGCCCATGGCGTCGCTTCCGACGTCGATCCGGGCGAGGAACTCGATCCCGTCCAGATCGGCGAAGCCGCCGATCCGTCGCGCCGCCTGCGCCTCCGGGGACTGATCCTTGTCGGAGATCCCGCGCGCCGAGTTCAGCATGCCGCGGATCAGGCTGCGGCCCATGTTCGCCCAATCCGGTCCCTTCGGGCTGTAGAGCCCGATCCGGGTGAAGATCTTGCGCCGGGCATATTGCCCCTCGGTGACCGTGAACTCGCCGTTCAGATACACGGTGCCGGTCGAGCCGCGGGTCGCGTAGCCCCCGGTCCAGCCCTGCGACGCATCGTCGAAACTGCCAGGGCGGATCGTCAGGCGCACCTTTGCCAGCGTGCCCTTGGGGATGAGGTTGGTGTTGGACTGGGCGTCGTTGAAGTCGTTCCAGAGACCGGACATGGCTCGGGTCCTTTCAGTTTGTGGGATGGGAATGGGTTTCGGTCGCCGTCGGACCGGGCGGCGGGGGCAGCTGCGGCGGCGCATAGGTCAGCCGCCGTTCCGCAGGGATCAGCGGGCCGCGGATCTTCTCCATCAGCCGGCCGAGATGGGGCTCTTCGACGAGGTCGAGGCGGCCGGAGCGGTCCTTGGCCGGGTAGCCCCACGGGTTCAACGTCTGGCAGACGAAGGCGCGCTGGGGCCGGTTCCGCTCGTCCGGCAGGCTGGCCATGGTGATGACCTGATCGACGATGCCGGGCAGCTCGAGACCGGTCTTCGCGCCGTCGATCTGCGGGACGAAGACCTTGCGATTGAAGTCGTCGAGCTTCTCGTCGAGGATCCCGACGAACCAGACATTCTTGCCGCGCGTGTGCTGGAGGTGGGTCAGCCAGCCGATCATCTCGCGCCCGTGAAGCCCGTAGGCGCCGCGCACGTCGGGCTTGCCGGTCTTCTCCGAATGCGCCTCGGGCTGGCCGCGGCACCACTGGAAGCAGAGCCGCCCGGCCACGGTGATCGAGTCGATGAAGACGGTGTCGTATTTGGCGAGGACGCGCGGATCTCCGAACCGGCCGCACACCTCGTCGAAATGCGCCTGGCTGTAGGGCTGTTCCGGCCGCAGCGCCGGGTTCGGGCCGCCGATGAAGACCGCGAAATCGCGACACTCCCTCCAGGTGCGCGGCCGGACCACGTCGATATGGAGCCCCTCGATGGCGAGGTCGCCCGCCTCGAGGTCGAAGAACAGCGTGGTCGAGGCTTCGAGCGTCCAGAGCAGGCTGGTCTTGCCGATCCCGGAGGGACCGAAGATCACGCCCTTGACGCCCCGCGTCTCGGCCAGCCGCTGGTCGGCGGTGATGATGGGCAGGCTCACGTGCGATCCTCCTGCGGCAGGATCTCGACCCTCAACATGCCGGTCTTGACGGTGCGGGCGGGCTCGAAGCCCTGGCGGATGGCCTCGGGCCAGGCGGCATAGGCGCGCTCGGGCACCTTGAAGCTGATCTCGACGTATTCGGCCGGATCCTCGCCCGCGGCGCGGATGCGCTCGACCATCGCAGCGAGCTTGGCCTGGTCCCATTCGACGCGCTTGGGCAGGTCGGCGACCACGGTGAAATCGCCATCGACAAGGCGGACGGTGCCGGTGTCCTTGCCACAGGCGCGGCGGGCCTCGGCGGCGCGGGCGGCGTAGCGGACCTCGAGCGCGGTGGAAAACCGCGCGGTAACGGCCTTCATCTGCTTCGCAGCGGCGTCGATCTCGCGCTGCAGGGCGGCCAGAAGCTCGACCGGAAGCTGGGCGATCTCGCCCGCGGGCAGGTTGATCAGCTCGTCGATCGAAGGAGTGTTCTCGGGGAATGGCATGGGGGTCTCCGTGATGGGGGATGGCGTCAGGCGGCCTCGAGGAGGCGCACGGAAAGGGCGGCGCCGGCGGGTCCGGGCTTTGGACGGGCGACGGCGATGTAGGCGAAGTGGTCGGGGCCGAGCCGGACCTGCACGAGGTGGACGAGCTCCCGCTCGGCCGCGCGCAGGGTGGCGGCGGCGACACCCCGCAGCGTGCGCTGGCGCTCGGGCGTAAGGTTCGAGACGGCGCCGGTGGCGTCCACCGCGAGGAAGCCGCGGTGATAGACCAGCGCCTCGCCCGGGGCGGCCTGCGCGATCCAGGCAGACAGCCCCACCTCGTCGAGGGCGGGCCCGGCGGCGCCGAAGATCGACACGACCCGGCCGGGCCGGATGGCGGACCGGCGCTCCATCATGCCGCCCCCCGCGCGCTGTCGGCGGTGTGCGTGAGCTGGTCCTTCTCGAAGGCGACGATGTCCTCGAGCCGGTAGACCACCCGGCCGCCGAGCTTCATGTAGGCGGGGCCTTCCTGGGCCCATCGCCAGCGCTCGAGCGCGCGGTGCGAGATCGTCCAGCGCCGCGCGAGCTCCTTCTGAGTGAGGCAGGTCTTCTGCTGCATCGTTCTCTCCCGGTGTCGGTTCCTGGGAGCACGATGCGAAATCCCGCGATGGGATGTCGTCAGGACTGGCGGGGGATACGGAGGGGGATTATCCGGAACCTTTCAATCCAAGGGTGAACGGCCCTGCGGGGGATCGCCATCCCCCTCTCATCCCCCGACGCATCCCACAGCGGGACCGGGAAGGCGCGCGGAAGGGAGGAATTGGGGAAGGTCAGAGCCCGCGCAGGCGATAGGCGCCGCGGCCGTCCGACTCGATCAGCAGCCGCCAGTTCTTCTTCGACTTGAAGACATCCGCCATCTTGAGACAGCGCGAGCCCGCCGCGGCGAGGATCGCCTTGCCGCTCTGCCAGGGCTCGCCGCGCCCGCCCGCCTCGTGCAGCGCGCGGACGACCTGCGCCTGGATCGCGCCCAGCCGGAAATGCTGGCCGTTGCAGCGGGCATCCTGATAGTCGGCCGAGGCATGGAAGGCGCCCGGGCGTGGACCCGCCGCCGGTCCCGCGAATCCGGTCTCGATCTCGAACCGGTCGCGCTCCTCTCGCCTGAGGAAAAGATCGCGCTGCCGTATGGTGATATGCTCGGGCTTTCCCGTCAGGCAGGCATAGTCGCCCTTCGGCGAACGGAAGCGGGCGAGCTTCACCTCGCCATGCCGGAAGAGCTGGAAGACGTCATGGGCGTGGAGATCGAGGAGGCCGTTGAAGGGCCCCCGCTCGAAGGGGACGGGGAACCGTTCCCCCTCCGGCGTCTCCTCGTAGTCGCCGAACTCGACGCCGAGGTTGAACACCCGGATCGACAGCCGCAGCTGGTCGTTCTCGGCAAGGTAGACGAGGTCTGCCTCGGCCATCGACCAGCGCGCGAGGATCTCCGGCAGGGTGAAATACGACTTCTCGATCTCCATCCGGGCCCCCGATTCCGCGCAGCGAGTGTTTAGGTTTTGTTCTAATCGCTTGACGGGTCCGCATTAATCCTGTTTTATCCTAATCCATCCACAATCCCTTGGGGAAAACATGACCGAGCAGCACACACTGGCCGACCGCCTGCGGGCCCGCGCCCACCAGCTCGGCCTGACGCCCGCCCATGTCGCCGAGATGGCCGGCGTCAACCGCTCCTTCATCTACGACATCCTGCGCGGCCGTTCCGCCCGCCCCGGTATCGACCGGCTGGCCGAGGTCGCCCGCGTGCTGAAGGTGGACCGCGACTGGCTGATCCACGGCATGGGCGAGGTCGAGGGCAAGCCCCCCTTCGTGGACAATCCCGACGACGCCTTCGTGGCCATCGCCCATGCCACCCCGCGCCCCGCGATGGGCGGCGGCGCGGTCGTGACCGAGGACGGCGACACCCCCGGCCGCGTCTATCACTTCCGTCAGGCCTGGATCCGCCACAAGCTGAAGGCCAGCCCGTCGCAGCTGCGCATCATGCACGTCGAGGGCGACAGCATGGCGCCGACGCTCTTGAGCGGTGACGCGGTGCTGGTCGACATGACCCGGCGTGCGCCCAACCCGCCCGGCATCTTCGTGCTGGATGACGGGATGGGGCTGGTCGCCAAGCGGCTCGAGCACATCCCCAACAGCGACCCGCCCGCGGTGCGCGTCATCTCCGACAACAAGCACTACCCCGAATACGAAAGAACGGCCGACGAGATCCACATCGTCGGCCGCATCCGTTGGTTCGCGCGGGAGATCTGAGGTGATTGCGTTCCGCGAGGTCGATGATGCCGATCCGGCGCTGGTGTTCTCGCCGCTGGTGCGCGGGATGGAGAAGACCTTCGCCTGGGTAGACGAGCATGGCGGCATTTCCCTGACGCCGTCCAGGGCCTTCAAGCGGGTCTTCGTGCACTGGGCCGCGGCCGAGTTCGACTGGCCCGGCCACACCGAGGCGGACCTCTTCGCCGTCAACAAGGTGCTGAACGAGCCCGACTTCGCCCCGCTGATGGTGCTTCACGACCTGATGATCGCGATGAAGCTCGGGCGGCACTACAAGGGCGAATTCCGGCCAACCAAGGCTGGCCAGGCGCTGACGGGCCATCCCGGCCGGATCTTCGGCACGGTCGTCCCGTTCTTCCTGTTCCGGATCAACCACGCCAGCATGTCGCGCTTCGAGGATGCGCCGATCCTCGCCAACTGGGACGTGTTCCTGAATGTGCTGAACGCCGAGACCGAGGACGGCGCCACCGGCGGCCACCTCCGCCGCGTTCTCTTCGGCGCTCCCGAGACGGGTCCGCTTCCGCGCTACGACGAGGTGATGGGCCAGCTCTACATCCAGGTGCTCCGCCCGCTCTGCTGGGCCGGGTTGCTGCAGCAGGAGCGAGCGGAGGCCGGCTATCGGTCCGAGGAGGCGATGTTCGTGAAGACGCCGCTGTGGCGGGCGGCGCTGCGGCTGGAGACAGATGGGAAGGTGAAAGGCGCAACACGGCATTGATCGCCCGAGGCGGCGTTGAGTCTCCTCGGCAACGTGACCGAAAAACTCAGGTCGCAGGACCGGTTTCGCTGGCGCATCAGCCAGCGACATTGCTAAACAATGGAGAAAGGCGTAGTAGTCTAGGCTGCGCCGAGAAAGTCGTAAAGGCTCGAAAATGGCGTCGGCACAGCAACTTATCGGGCTCGTAAAGAGCCACGCGGAGGGGGACGAAGAGCGCTTCTTCGATCTCGCAATGCAGCTTGCCGCCGCGGAAGAGCAGCGTGGCCACACTCGACTGGCGGAACAGCTGCGCCAGTGGGCGGAGGCATCGCGCGTTCCAAAGACCAGTGCTACTGCAAAGCTGACACCGCTGGCCGCGCCGCGCGGCGATCTCGCCGGCATCCTGGGTGCACGCTATCCGACAACCACTCTCAGCGATCTGATCCTACCAGACCACCTCGCTGACGAATTGCGCCAGATCGTTGTCGAGACTCGGAAACGTGACCTTCTGGAGGAAAAGGGTCTGCATCCACGCCGACGTCTTCTTTTTTCCGGTCCGCCTGGGACAGGAAAAACCTTGAGCGCCGAGGCATTGGCCGGAGAGCTGAAATTCCCGCTGTTCACGGTGCTTCTGCACGGACTGATAACCAAATTCATGGGTGAGACTGCGCAGAAACTGCGCCTGATCTTTGATGCGATCCGCACAACGCGCGGTGTCTATCTGTTCGATGAGATAGATGCGCTGGCTGCTTCGCGTGGAAACGAAAACGACGTTGGCGAAGCTAGACGAATTCTGAACTCGTTTCTGCAGTTCCTCGATGAAGATACTGGCCCTTCGATTGTTGTCGCCACCACCAATATTCCTGAAATTCTCGATAGGGCAATCCTTCGGCGTTTCGAACTGGTGCTGCCCTATGAGCTGCCCTCAAGGCAAGCCGTCCAGAAGGCGATGCAGCGGCGCCTGATCGGTTTCAACGTCGATGATGTGGATTGGGACGCTGTATCTAGGGTTGCGGAAGGCCTATCGACGGCAGATGTTGTTGCTGCGGGCGAAGACGCGGGAAGACGCGCTGTCTTGTCCTCGACAGACCGAATTCTGACGGACACGCTGATCGCTTCGATGGAGCGCAGACGTTCGTTGCAGGGACTTGGAACATCGCCGAATGGAACGAAATCGCCCTCATCTGATCGTAAACAACCTCGGACAAGCGGTCGCGTTTCAGGCCAAGGTCGGCGGTCAGCCAAGACGACCAAGTGACGTCCCGAACCGCCGCGCACATGCGCAGGCGCTCCTGCGAGCGATTGACCAAATCGGAGATCCGGCGGGGCAGGATCGCCCCGGTGTATACCTCGAGATCCAAGCGAGGCTGAACGAACCCTTCGTGACGAAGAGCCTCGACGCCAGCGGCCTCCGTCTTCTGAAGGTTTCTGCCGACCCAGAGAATGAAGCAGCTCCGGCCCGTGCCACCGTTTTCGCGTCGCCAGCCGGCGTGAGCAATCTCCGGAAGAAGGTCCAGGCCTTCCAAGACGAGAACACGAGGACGGGTAGGCCAAGAAACGCGGATCTCGTGCAAAGCATTTCGGCCATCGTCGAAGCAGGGCTGCGCGCCCTCTGGCGGAGCCCATCTGTAAAGTTCCCCGAAGACGACGGAGCAACACATCCTTGGGAAATCTGGCTAGATCGAAACGAAGCTGACCATTTCATTGCGCACGCGCACGGTCTTGGGATCCGCTTTGAAGGGGGCGAAGGACAAGCGGAAGGCGGGCGCCTAGAATTTCCGGAAGACGTTGTGGTCGTTGGTCACGGAACGCATGCCCAAATAGCCGAGGCTGTCCGCTTCTATGGAGCAGTGAAAGCTATCGCCGCGCCCACCGTCCTGTCCGATTTCTTCGAAGGAATGCCGCCTGAGGAACAGGCTGAGTGGGCGCGAGCGATGGAGGATCTATTGCAGCCCCCCGACGTTGCGGACCCACGATACATCACGCTCCTTGATAGCGGCATCGGGCTGAATCATCCCTTGGTTCGGCCTTTCCTCTACCCGGCCGACCGGCACGCAGCGGAACCGGGATGGGGTCTAGACGACACCCGAGGGCACGGCACGCAGTTGGCGGGCCTATCGCTCTACGGAGATCTCCTGCCGGTGATTCAAAGCAACATGCCGGTTCGTGTCAGACATCGACTTGAGTCTGCCAAGATCATCCCTGATGCTGGTCAGAATCCTCACCACCTGCTTGGTGCCGTCGTTCTGAAGGCAGTAAACGCGGTCGAAGCTAACGCGGCGCGAGGCAGAACCTTCTCGATGGCCAGCACGACCGACGAAGACACGCCTCATGACGGCGCACCGACTTCATGGTCGAGCGAAATTGATCAATTGACGGCGGGGGTCTCCGGTAACCAGCGTCAGAAGCGGCTATTCGTGATCTCTGCGGGGAATACTGACCAGAACCGCTTCCAAGGTGGTGATTACCTCTCGATCTGTGATGATCCCGATCATGAGGTCGAGTCTCCTGCCCAAGCCTGGAACGCGATCTGTGTGGGTGCCTACACCGAAAAGGTAAGACTGCCTGCTGGCCTGCCCGGACACGCCGTCGCCCCCATGGGCGATCTGGCACCGTCGTCGCGCACCGCAAGCTGGTCGAAACACTGGCCGATCAAGCCCGACATCGTGATGGAGGGCGGAAACTGGGTTCAAGATCACCTTCCTCCGCCATTGAGTCACCCGGCGCTCTCGCTTCTTACCACGGACCACCAATACCCACTGCGGTCGCTTACGACGACTGCTGACACAAGTGCGGCGACGGCGCTCGCAGCCAAAGCGATCACCGAACTCTGGGAAGACTACCCACAATTATGGCCGGAAACGATCCGGGCGATTTTCGTCTCGTCTGCGCGATGGACGCGGCAGATGGAGGCGCACCTTCCGGCAAATCCTTCAAAGGGCGACTTCGTACGACTGTTTCAGAGATACGGCTACGGCGTGCCCGATCAGACGCGCGCAAGGCGTAGCGCCGCCAATGCTCTGTCCCTCATCGTTCAAGACACGATTATCCCGTACCGGCCAAGCGCTACCGCTGGAGCCGAGCCCGTCCACAACCAGATGAAATTCTTTCAGCTGCCTTGGCCAAGAGAGGCGCTCCGGCAGCTGGGCGCGACGGAAGTCACTCTTCGCGTGGCACTCAGCACCTTTGTCGAACCCAATCCTTCGGAAGCGGCTCGCGGCTCGAAATTCCGCTATGCCTCCCATAATCTGCGGTTCAAGCTGAACCGAGCCAACGAGAACCAGGCACAATTCCAGGCACGGATAAACAAGCTGGCCGATGACCCGGATACCGATCCGGTCGCCGACAATGACGGCTGGATCTTCGGTCGCAACCGGCGTGACGTAGGTTCCCTGCAAATCGATGAGCTTCGTTGTCCCGCCTCAGATCTTGCATGGCGAAATCTCCTCGCCGTCCACCCAGTGGCGGGATGGTGGAAATCCAAGTCCGTTCAGAACGTCGACCAGAAGGTGGCGCGCTTTGCACTTGTCGTTGAACTGGATGCCGGTGACGTTGAGGCTGACCTCTACACCGAAGTAGAAACGGCAATCGCGAACCTGAATGTTGCCCAGATTGGCGTCTGACATCATGTCAGCGTTGGATACCATAAGCTACGCGTGAGAACGCGGGCACACGACAACCCATTGTTTTGACTTGAATCACCTCGCCACGACCGGCGAACACGGAGCAAACCGCCTCAGGAGGTTCGCTCACCATGCAATACGACATCGCCTTCGCGCCGCCCGCCGAGAACCTTTCCACAGATGAGCGGCTGGCGGAGCTGGCCGTCATCCTCGCCAGCGCCATCGCGCGCACCAACCCACGGGAAACGAACGAGAATTCTTCGCTCGACGGAGACAGTTCGCTGGACATTCTCGCCCTCAGACGCCGTCGTCGGAGACAGGTGCAAAACCGAGTTGGAGACGACGCATGAGGAAAGGTCGTGTCTCGGAAGTGGTAGAAATTGGCTGGTGGCGTAATCTCCGGGTGAACCAACACCCACCCAACCGGCGGCTGCAACCGCCAGGGAGATCACGCCATGAAGCAGAATATCGACAACTCGTCCTTTTCGCTACTGCCCGAGGCAGGCGGGTATGATCCGATCGAGGATCGCCTGCGGGCGAATGTCCGGGCCACCATTGAGGCCATGTTCGAAGAGGAACTTGCCGACTTTCTTGGTCGGCTTCGTTACGGCCGCGGCAACGAGCGGTCCAGGGGCTACCGCCACGGGCATCGCGACCGACAGCTGACCGGCACATTCGGCACTGAGACGGTGCGGGTTCCTCGTGCCCGGATCGAGGACGAGGCCGGCAAGATCAGCGAATGGCGCTCGAAGGCCCTGCCACGCTACAAGCGGCTGACGAAGAGGGCCGAGGCACTGATCGCAGCGGTCTACCTGGCTGGCACCAACACGCGCCGGGTCAAGCGGGCGCTGTTCGGCTTATTCGAAGGCGCCGTGAGCAAGGATGTCGTCAGCCGGGCCTGGCGCAAGGTGAAGGTCGACTGGGACGCCTGGTCCGCCCGCGACCTGACCGGCGAAGAGATCGTGCGGCTCATTCTCGACGGCACCGTCATCAAGACCCGGCTGGACCGCAAGGCCACCAACATTTCGGTGCTGGCGGCGATCGGCGTGCGGCGCGACGGGCAAAAGGTGCTCCTCTCGATCAGGAACATGGGCGGCGAAAGCACGGCTGCCTGGGGCAGCTTCCTCGCCGACCTGGATGCGCGGGGCCTCAGACGGCCCGAGTTCGTGATCGTTGATGGTGCCCCCGGCCTTGAGGCCGCGCTTGTGGCGCTCTGGGGCGAGGACCTGCCGATCCAGCGCTGCACGGTTCACAAGCACCGTAACCTGCTCGGCCACGCCCCCAAGCGCCTGCACGACGAGTTGAGCGAAGACTACCGCGACATGATCTACGCCGACACCGCCGCCGAGATCGAGAAGCGTCGCAAGGCTTTCCTGCGGAAGTGGAAGCTGAAGTGCCGGGCCGTGGCCGATAGCCTGGAGGAAGCAGGTGACCGGCTCTTCAGCTTCACGCGCCTCGATCCTTCACAATGGAAATCCGCACGGACCACCAATGCCATCGAGCGCCTGAACGAGGAATTCCGGCGCCGGATCAAGACCCAGACCGTGCTGCCCTGCGCTGAAACCGTGCCGATGCTGCTATGGGCGCTCCTGGCGTCAGGGCAGATCCAGATGCGAAAAGTCGATGGCTGGGAAACCCTCTCTCAGCCTCTCGTGCCGATGCCTCTTGACCTCGCGGCCTGACCGGAGCCAACGTTACATGCCCGGAGCGCGCTGCTTGGCAAATTCCACCACATTCGCGACACAACGTGAGGAAAAACAATAGGAATTCAGATGCAAAGGCTGCGCTCGCGCGCCAGGCAGAGGAGATCGACGTCCTGGCGGAACTGGCGGCGTTGAAGGCGATGACGGTGCCCGAGTTGCAGGGCAAGTGGCGGGTGATGTTCGGCGAGCCCGCGCCCAACGCCAGCCGGGGGAACCTGGAGCTTCGGATCGGTTACCGGATCCAGGAACTGGCCCATGGCGGGATCAGGCCCGCGACGCGGCGCACGCTGGACGCGCTGGCGGCCGAGGTCGCCACCGGCGCGCCTGGCCCCCTGATCGCGGATCCCCGCCGCCCGATCCCCGGCACCAAGCTGGTGCGCGAATGGGAGGGGGAGGAGAAGGTCGTTACCGTTCTGACCGATGGCTTCGAATGGCGGGGGCGGCGTTTCAAGTCGCTTTCGGCCGCCGTGCGGGCGATCACCGGCAGCCACTGGAACGGGTGGAAGTTCTTCGGGCTGGCCCATGGCGCGGATGCCCGCCCATGAGCCGCGCGAAGCCCGAGCCCGTCCGCCGCCTGCGCTGCGCCATCTACACCCGCAAGTCGAGCGAGGAAGGGCTCGACATGGAGTTCAACAGCCTCGACGCCCAGCGGGAGGCCTGCGAGGCCTACATCGCTTCGCAGCGCGCCGAGGGCTGGGTGGCGCTGCGCGAGCGCTACGACGACGGCGGCTTCTCCGGCGGGACGCTGGAGCGGCCCGGCCTCAAGCAGCTTCTGGCCGACATCGAAGATGGCTTGATCGATGTGGTGGTCGTCTACAAGATCGACCGCCTGTCGCGGTCGCTGATGGACTTCTCGAAGCTGGTCGAGGTCTTCGACCGCAACGGCGTGACCTTCGTCTCGGTCACGCAGTCCTTCAACACGACGACATCTATGGGGCGGCTGACGCTGAACATCCTGCTCAGCTTCGCGCAGTTCGAGCGCGAGGTCACGGCCGAGCGCATCCGGGACAAGGTCCGCCCCTCCCGCATGAAGGGGATGTGGATGGGCGGCTATGTCCCGCTCGGGTACGATGTGAAGGACCGCAAACTCGTGGTGAACGAGGAAGAGGCCGCCACGGTGCGCGGCATCTTCGAACGGTTCGTCGAGGTCGGATCAGCGACCGTGCTGGCCCGCGAACTGCGCCGCAAGGGGCTTCGCAACAAGCAGGGCACCTTGGTGGACAAGGGATATCTCTACAGGGTGCTGGCGAATCGCGTCTATCGCGGCGACGACGTCCACAAGGGCAAGGCCTATCCCGGCGAGCATCAGGCCATCATCGACCAGAAGCTGTGGGATCAGGTCCATGCCATCTTACGCGAGAGTCCGCGAAAGCGCGCCAACAACACCCGCGCGCAGGCGCCTGCGTTGCTCAAGGGGCTGATCTTTACGGCCACGGGCGCGGCCATGACCCCGAGCAGCACGAAAAAGGGCGCGCGGCGATACCGGTATTACGTCTCAATGGACGTCATCAAGAATCGCGAACCCAGAGATGAGGGCATCCCGCGCCGTCTTCCTGCCGACCTCGTGGAAGCGGCCGTGGTGACCGAGTTGCGGCGGGTGATGCGCGCACCCTCGATCACGGCACAGGTTATTGCCCATTTGGCGCGCGAGGGTCACGCCTTCGCCGAGGCCGACGTGATCTCCGCGCTGCAGACGTTCGAGGACGTCTGGGGCCAGCTGTTCCCTGCGGAGCAGACCCGGATCGTGCAGTTGCTGGTGCGCCGGGTCACCGTGACGTCCGAGGGGCTGGTGATCGATGTCCGGACCGACGGCGTCTCGGGCGTCATGCACGACATGATGGCGCCACGAAAGAAGGTGGCGGCGGAATGATGAAACCCGACGAGTCCATCCAGATCTTCGTGCCGCTCAAGGTCCGCAAGCAGAACGGGCGGCCGAAGATCATGCCGCCCGCCACATATCTGCCCAGCGAAGACCGGACGCAGGATCCGCATATCCTGCGCGCCATCGGCCGGGCGTGGGGCTGGCGGCGGCGGATGGAGGCTGGCGAATTCACCACGGTCACCGATCTGGCGAAAGCCGTGGGGCTTGCCGAACGCCATGTCAGCCGACAGCTGCGGCTCGCCTATCTCGCGCCGGGTGTCCTCAAGCGACTGGTCTACAAGCGCGAGGTGCCCGCGGTGACACTGTTGAAACTGACCGACGTCGCGGCCCTGCCATGGCACGAACAGCCGGGGCAGGTGTTCGACTGAGCCTCAGTGAAAGCTCGCCTGAAACGTCGTCGCGGTCAGCGAGACATGCGCGTCCAGCGGCGGGTGCAGTTCGAATGCCTTCGGCTCGCGTGAGAAATTCCACAGCCGGAACAGGCGCCATTCCGACCGGCGCTCCTCGGCCACGGCCAGCTCGTTGCGGGTGATGTGGAAGGGCGTGCGCTCCCATCCGTTCGTCGTCTTGACCTCGATCAGCCGCGGAAACCCGTCCGGAGCGAAACTCGCAATGTCGTAGCCCGCGCCGTCGCCATCCTCCTCCGACACCCAGCGTACCTTGCGCGCCAGATCGTCACGTCCTGCCGTCCGCAATGCCGCGCGCTCATGCGCCAACACACGCTCCTCGCCCGCGCGCCCGAGGGCCCGGTTGCGCTCGTCCCGGCCCGCCACGTCGAACTTGCGGGCGATGTGCAGCATCTGCTCAAGTTCTTGCGGCGGCGGCTGGTTCGACAGCGTCGGCGGCGGACCCACCCAGATCTGCGCCGCCTCGCGCAAACCGCCTGCGGGTTGCAGGCCAGGTTGGCGCCCGAGCCAGGCCGGGTTCAGCGCCAGCCACCGCGCCACGGCATCCACCAAGGTCATCTGGAAGTTAAACGCGGGCTTGTAACCGGGGATCCAGTCCTCGCCGAGCCCCTTCAGCACCGCGCTGATATTCTGGTGCTTGAACTCGACGGACCCCTCGGACCGGTCGTTCAGGAGCGGGAGGAGTGCGCGGCGGTGTTCAGCCTTGCTGTAGCGGCGCCCGGAGATGTCATTGGCCAGCACCGCGAAGTAATCCGCGACGATGAGGTCATTCTCTTCATCTGTCCAGGGCCCGTTCGACATTGCGCCAGGCTATGGGCGCGAAGTCTGTTTGTCATCAGAGACTTCCGGCAGGGATCTTGCTGCTGTCGCCGGCCCATGCACCAGCGCACCGGCCCGGTTGATCGGCCGCCACGGAGCCGTCCTTCTGACGGCCCTGCGCCTTCGTGTCGGTCTCCGTCACCGGATTATCTCGCGAACGGGGCGACCCCATGAACCCGGCAACCCATTGGAAATGCGAGGATGTTTTGCGCCGTCCTGTGGCCGTCGAGGGCGCTCGAAGAGAGACGCAGGCCATTCGGAGACCCTTTCTACGTCAAACGCCCGGTCTCCGAAGGGCGGATGGCCCTGCCAACGCCCTTTGAAACAAAAAGAAAAACGCCCCAATCGGGGCCCTTGGACGGATTCAGCATTTGAGTGTGGCGGAGGGGATGGGCCTGACGTCCAACCCTCTCCATCATAAGACATTGATATAAATAAATAAAATATTTCATCGACGGTCATCGCCGCGTCTGAACAAGCCATCCCCTTCTCAACACGGTGGTTTGCCGAGCGGGCGGCCGAAGGTACTATTTCTGCTCAAAGGTTTGTAAATGTCGCTAATCTTGTGGCATAGGCTCGCTCGGGCTGCGGTCAGATTGTCCGCACTTTCCGCAAGCAGACCCGATCTCTGCGCATGTAACCTCACGGCCAGCAATACGGTAGGCCGGCATGTCGAAGCCATTGGTTCGCACACGGGCGCGATCACTAGGAAAGGTAACTCATGACGAAAACCGACACATCCGCACCGCACACCCTGTTCATCGAGGTGTCAGGTGCGGGCCTGCCCGAGGTCGACGGCCTCTACGTTCCCTCCACCGCACCGCCCGCCAAATCCGAGTCCGGCACGATGTCGAGCATTGGCTACTGGAACGGCAAACACGCCTGGGACCGGGCAGATGGCAAAGGTGAACGCAGCCCCGCGATTTCCTATTCCAACACCTACAAATCCTGGCGCATCTCGCGGCTGGATGGGCATCTGGCCTACGAGATCACTTGCGACGACGCGCTGCCTCCTGCTGACCGGACCTGGAACGTCTACAAGATGGGGGCCGAACCCGCGCCAAAGGTAACGCTTCACCACTGCGATCCACGTCTGCCACACCCCGAGCCGAACATCGTGTTCATCCTTGGCGGTCCGGGTGCGGGCAAGGGCACGATGTGTGAACTGGCCGATATCCAGCTTGGCTGGACCCACCTTTCCACCGGCGATCTCCTGCGGGCCGAGCTGAAGGCGGGCGGTCCGAAAACCGAGTTGATCAAGGGCTATGTCGATGCCGGCACGCTGGTGCCCGATGAAATCGTGGTCAGTTTGCTAAAGGATGCCATCGAACGCACGATCCGCCACACCGGCAATCGCAACTTCCTGATCGACGGGTTTCCGCGCTCCTTCAGCAATATGGATGCCTGGTATGCAGTTTTTGGCGATACCGGCGATTTACCCAAGATGATCTATTTCGAATGCCCGCTCGAGGTACTGACGCAGCGCATTCTGGGTCGCGCACAGTACTCAAACCGCAGCGATGACAGTGTCGAAAGCATGAAACAACGGTTCGAGACATTCAAGGCAGAGACCTTGCCGATTGTCGAGCATTTCAAGGGTCGCGGCAAATGCGTCGAGATCGACACCAGCCAGCCGCGCGAATTGGTGTATGACCTGCTGCGCGCACAACTGGCAGATCAGACCGACAGCGATTATCTGGAGCGTCCATTGAGCGAACAGGCCGAGATCCTGCTGGGTCTGCGGCCCTATCCGCGCAAGGCGTGATCGACCGTGCCCTGGACGGCATCGTGCAAGGCAGCCCCCGTCATGCCGTTTTCGCCAGATCGCTCGCCAATTCTTCCAGCAAATAGGTTTCGCGCTGGATCGAGAGGCCCATGCTGACCTCGCGGCGCTGCATGACACCGCGGTTATGCGCGATGGCCTCGTCCAGATCGACCCAGAGCGGGCGCATCCCGTTGGCCTTCTCATAATCTTCCATCTGTGGGGCGCTCAGATCAGGATCGACATCGCAGAAATAGAAATGCGAGGTCATGGCCATCAGATCGAAACCGGGCTGCCAATGCGGCCGTAGCTCTTCGATATAGCCGTAATCGCGCTGCACCCGGACATTGCTTGCGCCGGTTTCCTCTTCGAGTTCGCGCTTGAGCCCGTCGACTAGTTCTTCGCCCTCGGCCACGCCGCCGCCGGGAAAACTGAAATCGTTGTAGCGTTCGGTGAACAAAAGCAGGATCGAGCGCTCGCGCAAGACGATCCCGCGCGCTGCGCGGCGGGTCAGGACCGTCCCTGTCGTGGCCTTCACGTCCGGGTGGACGAGTCTTGTGATCAGTCTCATTGCGTCCATATCCTTTGTCACCCGAACCAGCATCACTTCTGGTGGCGGCCGCAGAGCACGCTCGATCTGCGGAGTGCGTGGGAGATAGGGCGGTTTTCTGCGAAAGGCTATAGCCCGATGTGACCTGCCGGGCTCGCTGGACAGCTGGCCACGGCGATGCTAAATCAACATGGTGCTTGATGTGCTGTGCCTCGCTCGCTCGTCACCGCTCCTCCGCACCCCCGCAACCACTGCTGATGCATGGTCCGCAAGCGTAAGCTTGCTGGAAGCGCGGGAGAGGACTGAGAACCCTGTGAAGTGAGGTGGCCCCTTTGTTCATCCAGCTGAAACTGCATCGCGATGTGAGCCGGAAAACGGCGGCGCAACTTCGGGGTTACCTTGCCGATTTCGGAGCCGGGCCACACCGGATCTTCTGGCGAGACGACGGTGCAGTTATTGAAGTGGAGCATGCGGACGACGTGCAGCTTCTTCGTTCCGAATTTCCCAACATTGTTTCTCATGAGAATGAAGACAGGCAGACCGGATTTCCCTGGTGAGGTCGCTCCGCGCCGACATCTCGGGCTTCACGGTAAGCGATTTTGTACGAAGGAGTGAACATGAACGAGCGTCTCATCGCCCTGGAGTGGCTGGATGATCTGACGCACCACGATCCCCACTCACCGGTGGAAATCAGATTGCCGAGCGGCCGGTCCGTTGTCGTAATTTCCAAGGACGGATATGATAGCCGGGAGCAACTGGCGATCAGCTACCTTGAGCAGGAAGCTCCGACCAGCGATGAACTGCGGGCACTTTTTGTTAGAATGAAATCCGAATAGCCCGGCAATTGAAAGCGCCTGAGATGTCGAACTATGCTGGACTTCGTTGCCCGGGCTGCGACAGCGACAAGCTGCGGATGCTCACAAATTTCTGGGTCACTTTGACGCCGACAGGCGTGGCGCTCGACTCATTGCCCCCTGTCGAGGCACATTCGCCGGTCCAATGCACCGATTGCGGGTGGGACGGTGCCGCGCAGCACCTGGCCGTCGAAGAGACAGCAGCCGGTTATTAGATCGTTCTTAAAGCCTCTGTTTACCGGAGGCGCGCAGTGCGCCCACCGGAATCCGAATTTACATCATCCCGAACTACGAGATTTGGGACCTGTTTTCGGGATCGCTTTCCTCGACGTGATCGGCAATCATCGTTTGCGTGGTGATCAGTAGTCCGGCAACGGATGCTGCGTTCTGCAGGGCCGTTCGAACGACTTTGGCCGGATCGATGATGCCAAAGCTGAACATGTCGCCATACGTGCCTGACTGCGCATCGAAACCGAAACTGCTGTCGGCCACTTCACGGATCTTGCCGGCTACGAAAGCGCCGTCCTGCCCCGCATTGTCGACAATTTGTCTGAGCGGAGCCTCCAGCGCACGTCTCACGATCGCGATGCCGGCGTTCTGATCGCTGTTCTCACCGCTCAAGTCGTCGAGGATTCGCGCCGCGTGCGCCAGGCTGACACCTCCGCCCACGACGATGCCTTCCTGAACGGCCGCTCGGGTTGCGTTCAGCGCGTCATCAACGCGGTCCTTGCGTTCCTTCACTTCAGTTTCGGTCATGCCGCCGACGCGGATCACCGCAACGCCACCGGCCAGCTTGGCCAAACGCTCCTGCAGCTTCTCCTTGTCATAGTCGGAGGTGGTTTCCTCGATATCCTGGCGGATTTGCGCCACGCGCGCTTCGATCCCGGCCTTTTCACCAAGCCCGTCCACGATTGTGGTCTCGTCCTTGGTAATGGCGACCTTCCTGGCCTTGCCAAGCATGTCCATGCCGACATTCTCCAGCTTCATGCCGAGATCCTCGGAGATCACCTGACCGCCAGCCAGGATGGCGATGTCCTGCAGCATGGCCTTGCGGCGATCACCGAAGCCCGGCGCCTTGACGGCGGCTACCTTCAAGCCACCGCGAAGCTTGTTGACCACGAGGGTGGCCAGCGCCTCGCCCTCGACATCTTCGGCGATGATCAGCAGTGGTTTCTGGCTCTGGATCACCTGCTCGAGCAGCGGCACCATCGGCTGCAGCGATGACAGCTTCTTCTCGTGCAGCAGGATGAGGCAGTCATCGAGCTCGGTGATCATCTTGTCCGAGTTGGTTACGAAGTAGGGGCTGAGGTAACCGCGGTCGAACTGCATCCCCTCAACCACTTCGGTCTCGGTCGTCAGGCCCTTGTTCTCCTCGACGGTGATGACGCCCTCATTGCCGACCTTTTCCATCGCGTCGGCGATCTGGCGGCCGATTTCGGCCTCGCCGTTGGCCGAGATGGTGCCGATCTGCGCAATCTCGGCGCTGCCGCTTACCGGGCGGGCGGCGGACTTGATCGCTTCAGCGGCCGTCTTTGCAGCCAGATCGATGCCGCGTTTCAGATCCATCGGGTTCATGCCCGCCGTCACAGCCTTGATACCTTCACGAATGATGGCCTGCGCGAGGACGGTCGCCGTCGTCGTGCCGTCGCCGGCCTCGTCATTGGTGCGCGAAGCCGCTTCCTTCACCATCTGCGCGCCCATGTTCTCGAACTTGTCCTCAAGCTCGATTTCCCGCGCGACGGTCACGCCATCCTTGGTGATGCGCGGTGCGCCGAAGCTTTTCTCGAGCACCACGTTGCGCCCTCTGGGGCCCATCGTGACCTTCACCGCATCGGCAAGCATGTTGACGCCACGCAGCATGCGGTCGCGGGCATCGGTATCAAATCTCACGTCTTTCGCAGCCATGATCTCTCTCCTGAACAATGTTCGAGCTGTTGCCAGCTCCCTTCAGGATCGCGCGATCACTCCGTCCGAGGATATCGCTCTCCAGTTTTCTTTGTGGCCGGATGTCCTGGCAATCCAACCTGGACGTCGCGGCTCGTGCGGGGATGATCGTCCAAGCCTGAGCCAAAGACACAGGGCCGATGCGGATGCTCCAGCCGTGCTGGCACTCGCGACCAACGAGTGCCAATACTCGTGGACTAAGGATTCCGTCGACGAATGTCAAACCGACCGATTCAGGGGTGGTCAGGCAAGCGCCCCTTGCGCGCCGGCTCGCCGCTCCCAGGCAACGTGATCCATGAGCGTCTCGCGAAACTCCGGGTGCAGGCAAAGCCGTTCGTCCCTGACTTCGGGATCGAGCCCGACTCGGCAGAGAAACACAGGCGTATCAACCGGTATTTCCTTGCCATTCACGATGGCTGTCACGGGGGCGATGAAATGCAGGATGCTGCGGCACAGGCGCGTATAGAACTTCTCGACCGCGCCGACCTCCACCTCGCCGAGAAGCCCTGCAAGCTCGGACCGGGTGCAGCCGACATCTGCCGCATGTGCGTGCCGGATCAGCATCCAGGCTTCGCTGTCGGAAAAATCCAGGTGCTCCAAAGCTTCGTCGAATTCGGCTCGCAATGGCACCTTCACGTCACAGACTGGATCCACGCGCCGTGCAGCAAGAGATGCCTGATCGGCTTCGTCGAGCTTTCGGATCAGCGCATCGATAGCCTCTTCGGGCGAGTCGGCTGCTGTCTCGGCGATCAGGCGCATCTTCTTTGTCGGAGGCTTGCGAAATGCTCGTGCCTTGAAGTCGCCGCCAAGCCGACCGGCCTTGATGCGGAAGCGACCGTGTTCTCTCTCAATGATGGCTGTCATCGACATATCTCCGTTTTTGCGGAGCATATGAGCGTAGCGGCAGCGCACGAGATTGGGCACAAACCAGCGCCGCGACATGCTCTCCATGTTATTGCTTTTGCAGGCCTGATGCCAAACTCATCGCCGACGCACAAGTGTCTATAGGCGTCCGGGTCGTCGTGGGAGCACTTGGCGCCCTTGGCAGTGTCCCGGGTGGTGGTGTAGGAGGCCGCGCGCGGAGCCCCCGGCGTAGCGCAGCGCGCGGCCGGCGGTGACGCTGTCGGTCATCGCCGATCTTCGGAGGAGTTTTGGGTTGCGAGACCTTGAACCGACAACGGAGACGACGATGACCGAAGAGAGAATGGCGCTGATCGAGCTGGTTGAGAAGCAGGCTGACGGCGATCTTGTTCGCGAGATGCTGGCCTTCGCGGCCGAGCGGATCATGGAAGCCGAGGTGGAGGCGCGGACCGGTGCGGCCAAGGGTGCGCGTTCACCGATGCGGGAAGCGCAGCGCAACGGATACCGCGACCGCGATTGGGATACCCGCGCTGGCCGGATCGCGCTGGAGATCCCCAAACTACGGAAGGGCAGCTATTTCCCCAGCTTCCTCGAGCCTCGCCGCACCGCCGAGAAGGCGCTGATGGCCGTGATCCAGGAAGCCTACGTTCATGGCGTGTCGACGCGGTCGGTCGATGATCTGGTCAAGGCCATGGGCGCAGGCGGCATGTCGAAGAGCCAGGTCAGCCGCCTCTGCGCCGAGATCGACGAGCGGGTGAACGCGTTCCTGACCCGGCCGCTCGAGGGCGCGTGGCCCTATCTCTGGCTGGATGCGACATACCTCAAGGTCCGGGAAGGCGGGCGCATCATCAGCAAGGCCGTGATAATTGCGGTGGCGGTCAACGAGGACGGCAAGCGCGAGGTCCTGGGCGTCGCCACCGGCCCGTCCGAAGCCGAGACGTTCTGGACCGAGTTCCTGCGCAGCCTTGCGGACCGCGGCCTGCGCGGCGTGAAGCTGGTGATCGCAGACGATCACAAGGGCCTGCGGGCTGCCGCGCGCCGCGTCTTCAACGCAACCCACCAGAGGTGCCGCATTCACTGGATGCGCAACGCCTTGACCTACGCCCCGGCCAAGCAGCGCACCGCGGTGGCGGCGATGCTGAAGACGATCTTCGCGCAGGAAACCAAGACCGACGCCGAGGCCCAGTGGGAGATCGTGGCCGACGCCCTGCGCGAAAGGCAGCCCAAGCTTGGCGCCCTGATGGACAGCTCCCGCGACGACGTGCTGGCCTGCATGTCCTTCCCACGCGAGCACTGGACCCAGATCGCAAGCACGAACCCGCTGGAAAGGGTGAACCGCGAGGTCAAGCGCCGCTCGGACGTCATCGGCATCTTCCCAAACGACGAAGCCATCATCCGCCTCGTCGGCGCGCTGATGCTGGAGACCAACGACGAATGGGCAGTCGCCCGACGCTACATGTCGCTTGAAACGCTCGCCCGCGTGACCGACAATCCCACCGTCAGGCTGCCCGCCGTGGCCACCTGATCATGCCCTGACCTCTCCGAGGGTCGGCGCTCCTACACCACGCCGTGGGACACTGCCGCGCCCTCCCGCAGATGGCTTGCACCTCCAGCTGTATTCTGTCTCTTTTGATACCATGCAAGATTCCGAACCCGAGACCCGGCATGAGCGGTATCTGCCGATCCTGTTGACGGCGCTGGAAGCCCTCGATGCGCGGGCGACGAACTCGAAGCAAGGTGTGCAGGCGCTACCAGAGGCAGTGTGTTTGCACCCCCTGCTGGAGGTTTGGCTTGATGAATTCCTGTGCTCGGTATGCCACCCAGCTAACGCCCGAGCGCCTCGCGCACGCGTTTCGGCGGCAATCAACCGCATCGAGACCGGAGATTTCGGATGGTGCCGCCAGTGTGACAAATTCATAGGGCTTGGCCTGCTCGACAGGGATCCGCTGCGCGAACTCTGTCGGCGGTGCGAAGCTTGAGAGCGGCGAAGAGACCGAAAAGGATCGCCTGAAGTTTCCAATCAAGGAGGACGCATTGAAAAAGAAGAAACATCTGGATAACCTGCTCGAACGCATTTCAATCGCCCGGCCAGACGCATCGAATGAGACCATTCGCAATCTTGCACCTGATTTGCGTGACCTCGGCGATGAAGCTCTCGAGAAATTGGTCACGCCTATTCGAAACCGTCTCGCTGCGACCAGAAAAACCTGAGCGATGCCTTGCGGAGACCCACTAACAAAGGAAAAGCTCCGGCTGCCGCAAACGAAGCCAGCCTCGGCCAGCAGCGCACGCTGATTATCTTCAACAAGCCTTTCGGGGTGCTGCCGCAGTTCGGCGACCGTGGAACGGTATCGCCGCGGCCGACGCTGTCGGCGTTCATCGACTTGCCCGGAGTATATCCTGCGGGGCGTCTGGATCGTGACAGCGAGGGATTGATGGTTCTGACCGATGACGGGCGACTGCAGTCGGTTATCGCGGACCCTCGGCACAAGCTGCCCAAGACTTACCTCGTTCAGGTCGAAGGCGTGCCCGACGACGACGCGCTCGACCGCTTGCGCAAGGGCCTCATGTTGAAGGACGGGCAGACGCTGCCTGCGCGGGTTCGGCGGATTGATGCACCTGCGCTCTGGCCGCGCGATCCCCCTGTCCGCTTTCGCAAAAGCGTGCCGGACCGATGGCTGGAACTGATCATAGAGGAGGGGCGGAACCGGCAGGTTCGTCGCATGACAGCGGCGATTGGCCATCCGACGCTGCGGCTTGTGCGCTGGTGCGTCGGGCCATGGACACTCAGGGCGCTCCAGCCGGGCGCATGGCGATCAGCCGACATCCCCGATGCCCTCCTCAGGCGGGCCCGGTCGAAGATGCGCGGCGGGAGGCCATAGTTGAATCTTCCACTCAAACCATGGATAAGACCGCATCCCGACAGGATCCAGAGAAAGGCGGCAGGGCCCTTCGTGGCCCGTTCCCATGAGCCATTTGTTTGAAGAACTCGATTACAGCATAACGCCGATCGGCGCGCTGAGCCTTCGGCGGCGGCGCGATCTGCGGCTTGGCGTGGATGTCTTCGAGATCATGCTCGGCGAGGAATTCCTGATGACCAGCCATTTCACCGCCTCCGAGGTTGCCCTCGGGCGGCTGGGGGTAGCGGCCTGTCAGCGTGCGGCGCTCGATGTCGTGGTCGGCGGGCTGGGGCTGGGCTATACGGCGCAAGCGGTGCTGGAACACACAGACGTCAGCGAACTTCTGGTCATCGAGTTCCTTGCGCCGGTGATCGAGTGGCATGAAACCGGCATCCTGCCCATGGGCCGCGCGCTGCCCAACGACCCGCGCTGCCGGCTGGTGCAGGGTGATTTCTTCGCCACGGCCGCGAGCGAGGGCGGTTTCGATGCAGGCCGGCCGGGCCGTCTGTTCGATGCGGTGCTGGTGGATATCGACCACACGCCCGAGTTGCTTCTGAATGCGCGCAGCGACAGCTTCTACCAACCGGCTGGCCTGACGGCTGTGCGCCGGCACCTTAAGCCCGATGGCATCTTCGGGCTCTGGTCGAACGACCCGACGGATCAGCGGTTCCTGGATCGTCTCGCACAGGCGTTTCCCGAGGCTTGGGCCGAGCCGGTGACCTTCCACAATCCGCTGACTGACCGGCCCTTCACCCAGACGGTCTATCTGGCGCGCAATGGCAGCGAGGCCCGGGCATGACGCTGATCGCGGCGAGCCGGCCCGATGCCCATTCCGGGGGCAGCTGCCCGGTCTGTGGCGCAGCGGCGACCGCGCATTTTCTACGGGTACAAGATCGGGACTACTGGCGCTGCGCTGACTGCGAGGCACGCTATCTAGCGCCCGTTCAGCGCCCGCTGCGCGACGAGGAATACACCCACTACCTTCACCACGAGAACGACCCCGACGATCCGCGCTATCGCCGTTTCCTTTCGAAGCTGTCGGAACCCCTGCTTGCGCGGCTCGCGCCCCGTTCGCGCGGGCTAGATTATGGCTGCGGACCCGGCCCTGCGCTGGCGGCGATGCTGCACGAGGCGGGGCACGAGGTCGCGCTTTACGACCCTTTCTTTGCCCCTGATCCCTCGCCTTTGTCCGAAACCTACGACTTCGTCACATGCACCGAGGTGGCCGAGCATTTTCACGATCCACGCACCGAATTCTCCCGGCTGAGCGCGCTGGTCCGCCCCGGCGGTTGGCTGGCGGTGATGACCTGTTTCCAGACCGACGACGCCCGCTTCGGGGACTGGCATTATCGCAAGGACCCCACCCATGTGGTGTTCTACCGTGAGGCCACCTTCCGGCATCTGGCGCATGGCTGGGGCTGGCGCTGCGAGGTTGCGGTCAAGGATGTCGTCCTGATGCAGCGGCCAGCCGCACTGGGGGGCGCATGACGACCTGGCTGCACGAACAGAGGCTTGAAGCCGCGCGGGCCGAGGTTCTGAACGCTGGCGCGGAAAGCGTGCTGGATCTGGGCTGTGGCGATGGCGATCTTTTCGTCTGCCTCGCTACAGAACCGGGGTTGCGCCGTCTTGTAGGGATCGACATCTGCGCTGCGTCGCTGGAGCGGCTGCAGGGCAGGCTCGACGAGCATCTCGTGAGGGTAGGCAACATAGAATTGCAACGGGCATCGATGACCGAAGGCCACCCCGCGCTGACAGGGTTCGACTGCGCGGTTCTGATCGAAACGATTGAGCATATCGACCCCTCGCATCTCTCGCAGCTGGAGCGAGCGATCTTCGGCCAGATGAGGCCCCGCACAATTGTCATCACCACCCCGAACGCCGAGTTCAACCCGCTTCTCGGCGTGCCGCCACACCGCTTTCGCCATCCCGATCACCGTTTCGAATGGTCGCGCGCCCGGTTTTGCGGTTGGGGACGGCGCGTGGCCGCGGCTTGGCGCTACGACGTGCGATTTCGCGATATAGCCGGCGCCCATCCCGACCTTGGCGGAGCTAGCCAGATGGCAGTCTTCCGCCAGCAAGCTGACAACAGTGACCAGGTCGCTGCATGACCCCCACCAAGACCAGATAAACGCCCATGACCGACACCAAACAGCAAGAACAGTCTCGCCTGACCGATTGCCTGGACAGGATCGACGCCAACCTGAGGGTGATCGGTTCGCGCCTGTTCGACTATCAGCGCGATATCCAAGCCGCCCATGACCACATGTGGGAAGCGCGGCGCGACATGGACCATATCGACAAGATAGGCATGCGCCAGTCGATCGACCAGATGATGCGGTCCTCGGACGTGCTGCGCGCGCAGGCGAAAAAGTTGGAGAAGCTGCGCAAGTCACCCTATTTCGGGCGCTTCGATTTCCGCCGCGCGGATCGCAACGAAACAGCCGCCTACTATGTCGGCATCCACGACTTTCGTGACGAGGAAACGCAGGAGCCCTGGGTCTATGACTGGCGCGCGCCAGTCTCGTCGCTGTTCTACGACTTCGAGACCGGCCCGGCCCGCTATGAGGCACCCTCAGGCACGATTCCCGGCGAGATTGACCTGAAACGGCAGTTCCGTATCCGCGACAGCGCGATGGAGTTCATGCTCGACGTCAGTGTGAACATCGTCGACGACGTGCTGCAGGACACTCTGGCGCAGGCCAGCGACGATGGCATGAAGAACATCGTCGCCACGATCCAGCGCGACCAGAACGCGATCATCCGCGACGCCGAGGCGCACACGCTGATCATCCAGGGCGTCGCCGGATCGGGCAAGACCTCGATCGCGCTGCACCGGATCGCGTTCCTGCTCTACCGCTTCAAGGACACGCTCAGCTCGAGCGACATCCTGATCATCTCGCCCAACCGGGTCTTTGCCGACTACATTGGCAACGTGCTGCCGGAGCTGGGCGAAGAAACCGTCCCCGAGATCGGGATGGAAACGCTGGCCGCGCAGATCCTGGGCAACAAGGTTCGGTTTCAGACCTTCTTCGAGCAGACCGCCCTGCTGCTGGAAAGCGACGACGACGCGACAAAGGAGCGAATTCGGGCCAAGGCTGCGCCCGAGTTCCTGCGCCAGATCGAGGCTTATGCCCGGCATCTGGAAAAATCCGCATTTCAGCCCGAGGATGTCGTGGTGCGTAAGCGTCCGCTTCCGGGATTCGTGTTCGAGACCACGTGGGGGCGGCTCAAGCATCTCGATATCGCCGAACGCATCGTCGCCACCGGAAACGCGGTCATCGAACAGTTCGAGGCGCAGTACCGCGTCGACCTGCGCAAGGAGGAACGCGCGGTGATCCGCACGGCGGTGCGCGGAATGGTCAACCGCACGACGTTACGCAAGGCCTACAAGGAGTTCTTCGACTGGATCGATCGACCGGACCTGTTCAGGCCGACAGGCGGCAAGCTCGAATACGCCGACGTTTTTCCGTTGATCTACCTGAAGATTCTGACCGAGGGCGTCGAGAATCCCTATGCCGGGGTCAAGCATCTCTTGGTGGATGAGATGCAGGATTATACGCCCGTGCACTATGCGGTGCTGGCGCGACTGTTCAAATGCCGCAAGACCATCCTTGGCGACGCGACCCAATCGGTGAACCCGTACAGCGCCTCGACGCCCGAACGGATCGAACAGGTGCTCGACGGCGCCTGGCGCGTCACGCTGAACAAGAGCTATCGCTCGACCTGGGAGATCATGCAGTTTGCACTGAGGATCGCGCCCAACCCGGACCTCGTCGCGATGGAGCGGCACGGGCCTGCGCCCTCCCTGTTGGTCGTCAATACCCAGAAAGAGGCCGTGGCGCGCATCAGGGCTGCCGTCGAGGAGTTCCGCACCTCGGATCATACCAGCCTCGCCCTGCTGGCCAAGACGCAAGGCCAGGCGAAGCGCCTGCACAAGGCGCTGGCGGAGGCGGGTATCGAGGCACGGCTACTCGAGGAGGGCAGCACAGGGTTTTCCACCGGTGTCCTCATATGCACCCCGCATCTGGCCAAAGGGCTAGAGTTCGACCGGGTGATCATCCCCGACGCCAGCGAGGCTGTCTTCTCCACCAAGATGGATCGCAACCTGCTCTACGTCGCCTGCACCCGCGCCATGCACCGGCTGGATCTCATTGCCGTTGGAGCACCGTCGCAGCTGATACCTCTCGTGGAAAACCCGTAGGCAACTGCGGGTTTGCTGCGGAGCACCCGCTCTTAGCTGCACACCCGTGCTTGATCCCGCATCACAGCGTAGTCACTCAGCATCTCGACAACGGCTGATCCGTGCGGCAGCCGGGACAGCTCCTCAGCTGCGCGTGCCTGGAACTCCCGGCTGTAATCGACCACGGGCGGACATGTCCCAACGGCGCGCCCGTCAGAACTCACCGTCGCGCAGCCGCTCAGCAAGCTGGTCACGATCGCGAGGGCGGCGAGCCGCAGCCTCCAGCATCTGGCGTTGGACATCATTGGCCTTCTCCGTGGTCTCAAGGCGTTCGGCGAGGCGTCCCGCTCGCTCGCCGGACCGCCGAAGCGAAAGCAGAAACAGGAGCACGGCGAGGGTGATGGCGCCGTAGCGCAGCGCCGCCCGCACCCACGGGCTGGCGGCAATCCTGCCGAGCAAGACGGGGATCACCGCCGCCCCTGGCGCCAGTCATCGAGCCGGGCGTAGATTGTGACCGCGATCCCCCCGAGAGCGACGGCGATGAACACCCAGCGCAGCGTGTCGAGATACGGCACAAGCGGCAGGATGGCGGATTGGGTCTCGGCGAGGACGCTCTGCGCCACCTCGACACCAGCAGCACCCAGCGTCGCCACTCCGGCCGCGCCTCCACCCTTCATGGTGCGGCTGTCAGCCAGCACCTCGCGCGCGGGCGGCGTTTCAGCTGCAAATGCCGTCGCCCGGACCGGGAACCGCTCTCCCCACTGACGCGCGGGGCCAAGGTCGACATGGATGAACCCTGATCGCGGGTAGAACCCGAAGCCGAGGAACCCGACCGCGCGCGCTGCCGCCTCGAAGGCCACCGGGTCGTGGTTCGCCATGGCGATGTCGAAGGCGGCGCCGTCGAGGTGCTTGGAGCGGGTCGCGCCGCCCACGGCGCGATTGTGCTCGGGGCTGCGATAGGCCGAGCGGACGATCAGCGGCTTGCCCAGCCGGTCACGCAACGCCTGCAGCCTGTCGAGGGCGGGTTCGTTGACCAGCAGCTTGCCGGTGCCCCGGCAGGCGATCTCGGCTGGGCTGAAATTCCGCCAGCGCCATGCGCTCTCCGGAACGTCGCGCCAATGGCGATGGAATGTCGTGGTCATGGGGTCCTCCGAAACGAAGAAACCCGCCTCGAGGGCGGGTGATTGCGGGCTGATGAATGGGGATGGGGCGCGGCTACGGGCTGCCACCGAAGATCTTGAGCTTGATGGCGATGCCGGCCAGCAGCGCCAGCATGACGCCGGTGGTGATCATGCGGACGGCGGTCTGCATCGCGGTGCGGCGGACCAGTCGGATGCAATCGACGAGCGAGCGGAGATCGCGGATGTCGAGCGCGGCCTCGTCGCCGTCGAGACCGACATCGGCGAGCGCGCGCTTGGCGCCTTCCTCGGCGGCCCGCGTCAGGATCGCCTCGAACTCGGCGTCGGGCATGCGCACGAAGCCGTCGGATCGGGGTGGTGTCATCGGATCCTCCTTCCGCCGCTCATCCGATCTTGCAGCCCCAGAAGGACGTGTGATCGGCCGCGAAGTAGCCGTCCGCGACCCGGAAATACCCCTGCAGCTCGACGGTATCGCCCGCGGTGAGCGGCACCATGGTCTGCAGCCAGATCGCGGTGGCGAGCGAGACATGGGTGGCGGAGATCTCGCCGACGGAGCCGCGGATTTCCGTGGTTCCGTTCAGCACCAGCCGCCCCCGCATGCGCGCGGTCGTGCTGGCGTTGACCTTGTACATGAGCGTCGCGCCGAAGAGGTAGGTGCCGTCGACGGGCGCCACGAAGTGGTTGTTCGTGGCATCGAAGGCGCCCTGATCGTTGTAGTCGGTGTTGTTGAGGCCGATCTTCGTCCAGGTCCCGACGCCGACATAGTTGTCGTAGTTGGTATACGCCTTGAAGCGCGGCAGCCGGGGCTGGTCGACGATGCCGGTGGCGTTGTCCACGCTGAGCCCGTCGAAGAAGGTGCTGCCGTCGGCGGAGACTGCGAGCCTGAACCTGTCGGAGCCGAAGAGCCCCACCAGCGCCTTGGTGACGAAGCCTGTCTGGAGCGTCAGGCCGAGATCGTCGCCCGCCGCCTCCTTGTTCATGGTGTAGAACAGATCGCCGGTCCCGCCTTCGGCCACGGTCTTCGCCGTCCAGAGCGCGGCGTTCAGCTTGGCCGAGAACGGGTTCGATGCATCCGCCGTCGTGCCGACCCCGAGCAGCGCCATATTCTGCAACTCGCTCGGCGTGGTGCCGACCCAGCCCGCGCCATCGAAAACCAGCAGCAGACGCTCGTCCTCGACCCATGCCCTCCAGCCTGTGCGTGGCGGCAGGCGCAGCCAGGCGCCATCGGTCCAGAGCGCGACGTTCAGGTCCCAGCCCGCCCAGTCGCCCGTCGCGCCGGAGCCTATGATGTAGCGGTCGCCGTCCGCGGGGCTCGCCGGGGGCGCTGCCAGATCGCGATCCAGAACCGAGAGCTGGACGAGCCCGTCGAGGATCCGCAGCGCCTCGTTATGGGTGACGTGCTTCTGGGCCTGCGCCGCGAGGATGTAGGGCAGCAGGAGATGGGTCGTGGCGTCGGACATGGGATGGCCTTCAGAGTATCAGCGTGACGGTCTTGGGCGCGCCCCGCCCGACGAGGGCGGAGAGCTGAAAAATGCGGATGTCGAGCGCGTCGCCGGGGCCGAGCGGCCCGCCCCAATCGTCGGTCTGCTGGGCGGCGGTGTAGATCGCGCTGGTCGTGGTCGCGCTCAGCACCCGCCTCACGGTGGCACCGTCGAGGATCTCCACCTCGTAGGCGTCCAGTTCCTCGGTCAGTGGCACCTCAAGCCCGCCCCAGCTGTCGGCCGCGAGGGCTCGGGACCGGCGTGTCCAGCGGATCGTCAGATCGCCCGGCGCCCGCGGCCTGCGCCACGGCTGCCCCACATGGACAACAGAGAACGGACGGAGCCCGATGCCCGCAGGCGTGAAGGCCTGTGCGACATAGGTCTCGTCGCTGACCGGACGGCTTGCGGGGCCGATGCGCCAGTTCCACGGGATACCGAGATCGGCCTCGGCGATCGGCAGGGACGCCAGCGCGGTGTCCAGCACCACGACCCGCGCCCCCGCAGGCGCCGGATTACCCATCGCGCCCTCGGTGCCGCGCTGACCGCGCAGGAGACGTGTCAGCCGATACCGGCCGGGCGCGAGCAGCTCCGCCGCGCCCGCCTGCACGATCTCCCAGACGCCGGACGTGCTTTCGATGGCCAGCGCATTGGCGCCGCCGAACAGCGTCAGGTCGGTGACGCTTTCCAGCGTGCCGGTCAGCATATCGACCACCAGCGTATTGCCGAGGTCGAAGCGCGACGTCGGCCCCGCGAAGAAGTCGGAGACCAGAGCCCCGATCCGGGCGCGGCTGCCGAACGCGGTCAGCAACTCGAAGCCATCGGTCGAGGGGCTGCGGAACACCGCCATCTCGCCCGGCCAAGGTACCGCATGCGCGGCGACCAACGGCCGATGCGCGGGCTGGTCCTCGGTCAGCTGCGGCAGGTCCATCAGCACCGCATCCGGCGCGCCGAACACCACGGCGCGCGTCAGCGACGCCGCGCGGGGATCGCCGGGCGGCAGATCGTAGGTCGCCCGGTCCTGGCACACCGCCTCGATGCCGCGCGCCTCGGCGTCGGCGATGGAGACGAGCCGCAGGTCGACCAGCCGACCATCGTGGGCGAGCCGGATCGCATCGGCCGGATCGAGCGCCAAGCGAGACGGCGGCAGACGGAACGCCGCCGTCTCGCGGCCCACCCACGCCTCCATCAGCGCGCGGCGGCAGCGGCGCTCGGCCTCCTCGGGCGGCACCGCCATCGGGAAAGACTCGGAGGCGATCCGGGTCGTCTCCACCGTGATGCGCCGCGCCTCGACGAGGGCGGCGTCGTAATCCTCGTCCGCCCGCGCCACCTGCCACTTCAGCGCCTGCGGCAGTTCGGTCTCCTGGCCGCGGGTCAACTCGAGAATGTCTCCTTCACGTCCGGCGACCAGATCGTCCGGAGCAAGGGTCGCGACGGAGGCCCGGCCGCGCATGACGAAGCGGATCACACCCTCGGTCTCGACGGCGTCGAAGCCGAAGTGGCGCGACAGCGTCGTGATGGAGGCGCGCGGGCTTTCGAGCGCCGTGATGGCGTAACCCTCCACCGCGCCCCAGAGCCCCGTGACATCGATACGGTCTTCCGGTAGCCCCGCCCGCAGGCAGAGGTGCCGGACCAGAGCAGCGAGCGACACCGCGCCGAGCCGCCCGGTCAGCCAGTGCCCCAGCCGCCAGTTCGCCCCGTCCGTCCAGACGTCGGTCAGCGCCGGAAAGAACGGGTACGGCCGCGCGTCCCATGTCCAGGCGGCGCATTCGGGCACATGCACCATCCGACCGCCATAGACGGAGGACAGCGGGTTGTTCGCGGCATCGCCCCACCAGAGATACGTCGCCTCGAGATAGGCGCGCTGGATCGCGTCATCGCGCCAGCCCCGCGAGAAATGCGGCGTGAAGCTCTCCGACGACTTCGGGTCGAAGAAGACGTTCGGCTGGTTCGTGCCCCGGTCGATGGCCGGGCAGCCGAGCTCGGTGAACCAGATCGGCTTGGATTGCGGCGCCCACGCCGTCGGAGTCCCGCTCTCCACCCCGCCCGGGCGGTCGTAATGCGCGTTCGACCACCAGGCGCACAGATCCTTGTAGCGGAACACCCACGGCTTGGCCGCGCCGCCATCCGTGATGGGGGTGCGGACCTGCGCGGATCGATCGGCCGCGCTGGCGTAGAACCAGTCGAAGCCTTCGCCGCCCGCGATGTTCCCCTGCAGGTAGGCCCGGTCGTAGATCGCGGGCCAGCCCTCGGCTGCATCGAGATGCTCGAACCCGTCCCGCCAGTCCGACAGTGGCATGTAATTGTCGATCCCGACGAAATCGATCTCCGGATCGGCCCAGAGCGGATCGAGGTGAAAGAACACATCGCCCGAACCGTCGCCCGGCTGGTGCCCGAAATACTCCGACCAGTCCGCGGCATAGCCGATCTTTGTCCCGGACCCGAGGATCGAGCGGACATCCGCGAGCAGGTCCCGATAGGCCTGCACCGCCGGGTAGGTGCTGGCGCCCGAGCGGATCGTCGTCAGCCCCGGCATCTCGGTGCCGATCAGGAAGGCGTCGACCCCGCCCGCCGCCGCGCAGAGATGGGCGTAGTGCAGCACCATGCGCCGCAGGCCCCAGTCGCCGGGCGTGCCGGTCCACGAAACCGACTGACCCGAGACGCTGAAGCTGGCGGGCGTGGCCGCGCCGAACAGCGCCGCCACCTGCGCGGCGGCCGTGGCGGTCTTGTCCACGGTCCCTGCGAACCCCGCCGCGGGAGAACAGGTGATCCGTCCTCGCCAGGGAAAAACGGGCTGGCCGGTCTCGGCGGCGTTATCGGAATACGGGTTTGGCAGGCTGTTGCCGGGCGGCACGTCCATCAGGATGAACGGATAGAAGGTGACCCGCAGCCCGCGGGCCTTCATCTCCTGGATCGCCTGCACCACGGCGAAGTCGGACGGCGTGCCGCCATAGACCGGGCGATCCTGGTCGTCGCGGCTGACGAGGAAGGCGCTGGCGCGGCTGACGCCATTCACCGACCATGTGGCGGGCGTGGTCGACTTGGCCGTCACCTCGACGCCCGGCCGCACCTTGCACGATCCCGCGCGCAGATCGTCGCCGAACCAGGCGACCACCAGCGATACGCTCTCGACCGCCGGAGCCATCGCCTGCAGCCGGTCCAGCGCTTCCACCATGTTCGTGGAGTCTGCGAGCGCGTTCAGGTTCTCCGGCACCGTCGCGCCGCCATCGGTCTTGCAGATGGCCTGCGTCGCATAGGTGAACTCCCCGGAGGCCGGGATCATGGTGACGGCGCGGGTCAGCCCCTCGGCGGTGTCCGGATCGGCCAGCGGCCGGAACACCTCGAAGGACAGCTGCGGCAGGCGGTTGCCGAAGGTCGAGAGCGCGAGTTCCTCGAAGACCACATAGGCCGTGCCGCGATAGGCGGGCGTGTTGGCCGCGCCCATCCTGGCCGCGATGAACGGATCGGGACCTTGAGCCTCACTGCCGGGATACCAGCGCCAGGTAACGCCGGAGAGGTCCATCGGCTTGCCGTCGGCCCAGATGCGTCCGATGCCGGTGATCGGGCCCTCGCACAAGGCGACGGCGAAGCTCGCGTAGTAGAGATACTCGGTCGTCTTGACCTTGCCGCCCCCGCCGCCCTTGCCGCCGCCTTGCGTGGTGGTCTTGGTCTCCTCGCGGAAATCGGTCGCCCAGATGATGTTGCCGCCCATCCGCATGCGACCGTAGAGCCGGGGGATCACCGCGCCTTCGCTGGCCGAGGTGATGCGGAGCGTGTCGAGCCGCGCGCCCTCGATGCGTTGCATCGGCGCCAGCGACGAGATGATCCAGCTGTCGACGACCGAGCCGATGGTCGAGCCGATGAAGCCGCCGATGGTCGCGGCGCTGACGCCGAGGATCGCGCCGCCGATCGAACCGCCGATGGCAGCGCCAGCGGCACCGAGAACGAGGGTGGCCATGTCGGGGTCTCAGCGTTGCGGAAACAGGAAGGCGAAGGCGATGCGCCGCCGCCAGGCGATGGTGAGCGGTTCCTCGATCACGCCGAGCCGCTCGTAGGCATGGAGGAAGCTGTCGGGCTCCGTCAGGATCCCGACATGCTTGGCGATTGCGCGCGGCCTCATGCGGAAGAGCACCAGCGCGCCGGGCCCGGGCTCGGCGGGCGACACCTCGATCATCATGGCGCTCGCGCCCTCGGCCAGAACCTCGCGCGGGCCCATCTCGCCCCAGTCGCGGCTGTAGGGCGGGATCGGGAACGGCTCTGGCCCCACCACCTCGCGCCAGACGCCACGGGCCAGCCCGAGGCAGTCACAGCCGACGCCCCGAAGGCTGGCCTGGTCGTGGTAGGGCGTGCCCAGCCAGGCCCGCGCGATGGCGATGACACGCATGGGGTCGGCGTTCACAGCACGGACCCCTCGTGCCCGCCATCCTTCGTGGCATAGCGCAGCACGGCGTCCTGGCCGGGAATGTGCGGGAAGCCGCGGAAGTTGGCGATGTTGGCGAACTTCGCCCCGCAGGTCTCCATCCGCTTGTCGCAGCCCGCGCGGATAGTGAAGCCGTCGCCTTCGACGATAGCGCGCACCGGCGCTTCGAGCAGCGTCAGCACGGCGATGCCGTCCGTCACGTCATGGCCCAGCACCTCGGTGCGCCGTCCCGCGTTCGCGCCGCTCGTCCAGTCCAGCGTGCCGAAGGTGAACCAGCCGGAGGTGAAGCCGCCGAGGCCCGAGGCGGTGAAGGCCCGGTCGCGCAAAAGGTCGATCACGGCACCCGTTCCCTTCACGGCCGGGTCCTCCAGATCGACGCCGCAGCGCACGTCACCGAGCGCGGCGTCGCAAGTTGCCTGGAAGGTCCGCCCGACCGTCTGGCCGAGCACATGGGCGAGCGAGCGAACCTCGGCGACAAAGGCCAGCCGCCCACGCCGGATCTGGCCGATGGCGCCCCGGCGCAGCAGGACGCGCTGCCCGGTATCGGCCCAGTTCACCCGCCAGACATCGACCTCAGCGTTGTCCCAGCGTCCGTCGAGAATGTCGGCCTCGGTGATCCGGTCCGAGGTCAGCACGCCCTCGGCATCCTGCGCATCGACCGACAGGTCCGAACCGGAACGGACCTCCGAGGCGGTCAGCCCGCTCTCCGGCTCGAAGTCGGTGCCATCGAAGGCGAGCGTCCGGTCGTGGTCGGTGAAGCCGAAACTCGCGCCGTCCGCGCGGGCGATCCGCCAGCACCACGCGAGCGTCGTCGCGCCCTCGTCGAGATGGGCCTGCAGTGCTGGATCGAGGGATTTCATCGGCGCAGTTCCAGCAGCGGAATGGAGGTTATCGAGCCGAGCCGCTCGAGGTCGAGCGTCACGTCGAGCGCATCGGTGTCGAAACGAACCGGGACGTCGAACTCAAAGGCCGCAGTGATCGCGACGCCGGAGCCCGGCGCCGCGCCAAAGCTGACGACCCCCGTCGTGGTGTCGACGGTCCAGCCGGAGAGCTGCTCGACTCCGCCGAGTGCGATGCGCACGGTTCCCGCCACCGGCTTGGCGATTGCGCGCGACCACGATTGCGCGCCGGATGCGTAGCGCTTGACCAGCTGGAAGGCGGTCGTCGTGCCGTCGCCGGTGCCGATCGCCTGATCGGTCGGCGATGGCGCGCCCGAGGGCAGGCAGGACTTGTGATCGCCCCAGTCCTTGAACCGGAATCCATGCAGGCGGCCGTTGCGCGCCTCGAAGAAGGCGACGACCGCCGCGAGATCGTCGGCGCGGCGGATGCCATAGGCGACGTCGTAGCGCCGACGCGAATTGGCCCAGCTGGCGTTCCTCTCCTCGTCGCCCGAGGCGAGCTCGACGATCTGCGTGCGCCGTTCCGGCCCGCCGCGCGCGCCCCGGCTGATGTTGTCGGGAAACCGAACCTCGTGGAACGCCATCACATGCCCCTCCGCCCGAGCGACACCGCGCGGGCGATGTCGGCCGCGACCTGCGTGCGCGACTGCCGGAAGCTTTCGGCGTCGCGCGCCATGATGGTGACGTTGACCACGCCGCCGGTGCCGTAGTTTTGCGCCTCGCGTCGCGACAGAACCCGCTCGCCGCGCTGCAGGATCGCGGGCACCTCGTCATGGCGGAGGCCGGCCATGCCGCCGCCATGCATCCGGGGCGCGGCGGCGAAGGCCATCGCCGGTACCATCCGCGACGGTCCGGCCGATCCGACCATCCCGCCCGCGTGCAGGACGTTGGCGAAGATGCCGCCCGCCCCGGAGAACACGCCGGAGAGCGCATTGGCGATGGGTCCGAGGATGAAGCGCCGCGCCGCCAGCTGGGCGAGATCGGCCAGCAGCGAGGTGACGAGGTCGCGGAAGTTCAGCTTGCCGGTCTTCACGAACTGGCCGACCGCGTTCTCCGCGCTGTTGAACGCGCCGACCAGGGCCTGGCCGATGTCCGCACCGATCTCGCGCGCCTTGCTCGCGTAGTCGCTGACCGCGGCGGTGACTGCCTGCCATCCGGTCAGGGCTTGTTCCGCTCCTGCCGTGGTGTCCGCGCCCGCCTGCCGCCCGGCCGCGCCTGCGCGGCCCGCAGCGGCTTCGGCCTGATCGAGCGCGTCGGTCACGCGCTGCGCGCCTGCCGCGGCCGCATCCATCGCGCCTTCGGTGTCCTCATTGGCGCCGCGCATCGCGTCGAGGAGTGCGGCAACGGCGTCGCGCACGCCGTCGAAGGCCGTGGCGCGGGTGTCGGCCGCGCGTTGGCGGAAGCGCTCGGCGGTCGCGCCCATGTTGCTGGCGGCATGATCCAGCATCGACGCGTAGGATTGCGCGCCGAACCAGTCGATCTGGAAATCCGCCCCGATCCGGTCGGCGATCGCGTTGAAGGTCGGACCGATCATGCCCAGAAACTCGGCCCATTTGCCGGACAGGAACGCCATGAGCCGCGTCCAGATGCTCTCGACGTCGGCGCGCAGCGCGTGGAAGTCGTCGATGAAGGAGGACATCGTGGTCCTGATGCCGTCCCAGACCGCACGCGCGACATTGCCCATCAGCTCCAGCGCATTCCCGAAGCCACCAGCCCCCGCAACGAGGCGCGAGAACTGATAGACCAGCTCACCCGCACCGACGATCAGCGCGCCGATGCCGGTCCGGATCAGTGCCCCGCGCAGAAGGACCAGCGCGGTGGCGAGGCCGCGCACGGAGACGGCCGCGACGACCAGTCCAGCAACCCAGCGCCCGGCCATCAGGGCGGCGAATGTGGCGGCATAGGTGGTCAGGCGACCGATGTTCTCGAAAAGCGTGCGGATGGCGACGCCGAGGGGACCGGTCGTCCGCGCGACCGACGCCATGGCGTTCGCGACCGCTTCCAGCGCGGGGGCGGCGGCGACCGCCAGCTGGTTCGAGAGCCCGCGCCAGATCAGCCCCAGCCGCGAGATGGCGTCATTGGTGCGCTCGATCTGGGCCGCGTCCTGGTCGGAGACCACCACCCCGAAATCCCGCACATCCGCTGTCGCCTGCCGCAGCGTCGCGGTGTCGATGCGGGTGAAGACCAGCGCCGCCCGGTCGCCGAAGAGCTGCGAGGCGACCGCCGCGCGTTCGGCCTCCGGTACGTACTGCCCCATCGCCTGCTGGATCGCGGCGATGCGCGCGTCGAGCGGTAGCGCCTGCAGTTCCCCGGCGGACAGCCGCAACCGGCGCAGGGCTTCCGTCGCAGGTCCTGCCCCTGCCGCAGCCTGCGACAGCCGTCGGGTCAGCTGGACAGTGGCCTGCTCGACCTGACCCATCGACACGCCCGCCAGATCGCCCGCGCGCTCGAGCACCTGGATGCTGGCAACAGTGGTATCGAGGGAGGCCGCGAGCTTGGCCTGCGCATCGACCGTCTGGAGGCCGGAGCGGATCATGGCCACGCCAGCGGCGGCGGCGGCTGCCACGGCGGCAGCGGCGGCGACCCGAACCCGCCGCGAGAAGGCCGCGAGCCGGGCGTTCGCCGCCTCCATCTCCCGGCTGAGCCGTCCGAAGCCGCGCGACCCGGCCTCGCCGACACCTTCCAGCTCGGCGCGCACCTGCCGTCCGCCCACGGCCGCGAGGCGGACGCTGACCCTCTTTTCAGCCATGGGCGTGATCCATCTGTTCGTTGAGCTTGCGGACCATCACCGCCTCGATCTCGGGCAGGCATTCGGCGGCGATCAGCGGATCGACCCCGAGCGCCCGTGCCATGGCGAGCGCGGCCGTCATGTCCCAGCCGAGCACCATGGTCCCGCCCATGCCGGTGGCGAGGCGAAGCTGCCCGGTCAGGCGCTGTGCCAGATCCCAGACCTGCCAACCTTCCAGCGTTTCCGGCCGGTTCAGCCGCGCCGGGCAGTCCGGGCACGGGCCTTGGCAGGCCGCGCAGTAGGCGTCGCCCCCGCCGAAGTGCCACTCGGCAAGGGCGATGAGGCGTTTTTTTCCGCGTCCAGCATCAGATGCGGCGCGAGGCAGCGGGTCTGGAACGCCTCGAACACCGGCCAGATGTCCAGAAGCGCATCGATCCCTTCCGGACTGACGGGGACGGGATTGCCATCGGCATCGCCGACGCCCTCCCAGCCGGTGAGCACGCGGCGGGCGACGGCTTTCGCCATGACCAGCGCCTGCACCTCCTTGCTCGCCCCCTGGGGCAGCGACTCGACCGCTGGGTCGTTGCGCGCCGCGACCATGATCGCGGTGGTGACGGGCAGGACATGCAGGCGCAGGCCGGGGGCGAGATCGAGCCATTTCGGCGTGGCGGACAGATCGAGACGGATCATGGTCAATATTCCTCGATGTCGTTGATGAGGGTGACGGTGCACATCCGCCCGAGCGTGGCATCGCGCGCGGCCTGCCAGTCGAAGCTGGCCTGAATGCCCTGCGGTCCGCCGATCTCGATGCGCGGGCGCGGCAGATAGACAGCATGGACGGTGACGGTCAGGCTTTCGCCCGAGATGAGCATGTAGGAAAACTCCAGCTCGCAAGGTGTGCCGTTCATCGCCTGACTCACCAGCGTGCTGTCGGCGAAGCGCACCTCGGTGCGGCCGGTCAGCGCGGCAATCGAGGGATCGGCGCCGTCGATCATGCCGTCGGCACGGATGGTCTCGATCCGGTCGAGATTGTTGGCGTAGGTGATCTCGGTCGAGATCACGTTGCCGAGCGCGGTGCCGTTCCGTTTGATCGCGCCGTTGAAATGGCCGAAGCGGATCAGGTCCAGCTCCGCTGGGGTCCCCGCAGCACTGGTCGTGGCGACCGTCTCGCCCTGCGCCACCAGCCGCGCGGTGGCGGTCAGCAACCCCGAGCGCTGCATCTGCCAGCTGAGCTGGTCCAGCACCACGCCGGAATACATCGCGTAGCGCGGCACCTCGGGCATGGCGGTCTCGATCGCCATGCTGGGCAATGTCCAGGACCCGGACTGGAAGGTATGGGTCCAGGGGCCGGGCGAACTGCCGGTGGTGGTCGGCGCTCCGAAACCCGCCTTCAGCCAGAAGCCGAACGCCTCGGCGTCGATCGGCACCACCACATCGCCATCCGCCGTCACCGCATCCTTGACCGGCGCCAGCGGATCGCGGCCATAGCCGAGCAGCTCCGATCCGAGCAGCGGCTGCTCCGCCCCCAGCGAGGTGCTGGCGAAGGGCATCCGCGTGTAGCCGCTCGCCGGTGCGCTGCCATAGGTCGTCTCGAACGCGAGCGCCATCCGCGCCCGCGCCCCTTGCGCGCGTGCCATGTCGTTCTCCTGTTGTCGGTGGGGTCAGGCCAGTGGATCGGCCGTGGAATAGTGCAGGACGACCGGGATGACGGCCGCCTTCAGGCTGGCCGCGCCGTCCACCGGCAGATCGACCGGCTGCGGGACTTCCGCCTCCACCCAGTCGCAGAGGCCGCCCAGCGTCCGGTCAGCGCCAATCGCCGCGCCGATGCTCGTGCAAAGCGTGTCGAAGGCAATATCCCGCGCCGCGCCCTGAACGACCGCCTCGATCTCGGCGCGGTGCTGGTAGTGATAACGTAGCGGCGACAGCGTCACCTCGGGTTCGCCGGGCTCACCGTCACGCAGGATCAGCAACCCGGCAGCCGGGACGCGCTCGGGCAGAACCTCACCGCGCAGGGCGGTGGCGGGCAGCGCCGAGAGCCGTATGTGCAGCGCGGCGAGGATGGTTTCGCGGGTGGTGGGCATCGGGATGCTCGCGCCGTTCTTGCAAAATTAGTGCCTGCAAGCTATATAGCTTCCAAGACATGAGGACCGAATGCCCTGGACCGTTTCCTTTGCCGACGAGTTCGAGCCGGAATTCGACGAACTCGATGACGAGGTTCAGGACGCGATCCTCGCGCGGGTGCTGCTTCTCGAACGCGAGGGGCCTTCGCTCGGACGACCGCATGCCGACACCCTGACCGGGTCGAAGCACGCGAACATGAAGGAGTTGCGCTGCAGCGCCGCCGGGGGCGTCTGGCGCATCGCCTTCGCATTCGATCCCGACCGGCAGGCGATCCTGCTCGTCGGCGGGGACAAGTCGGGCGGCAGCGAGAAGCGCTTCTACAAGCAGTTGATCGCCCGGGCCGACGAACGGTTCGATCGCCACCTTGCGGCACGGAAAGGATGACGACCATGGCACGGAGCCTTCAGGACAAGCTGGCCACGCTCGACCCCGCCCGCCGTGCGCGGATCGAGGCCGAGGCCGAACGCCTGCATACCGAATACCTGACGCTGCAGGAACTGCGGAAGGCGCGCGAACTGACGCAGGTGCAGCTCGCCGAGACCCTTGGCATCCAGCAGGCGACGGTCGCCAAGTATGAGCGCCAGAGCGATCTGCTGCTCTCGACCCTCACCAGTTACGTGCGCGCGATGGGCGGATCGCTCAAGCTGATGGTGGAATTCCCCGGCAAGGAGCCTGTCGCGCTCGAAGGGCTGGGCGAAATTGATGAACCGCGCCGCCGTCGTCGCGGACAGGGCGCTCCCCCTGTTGCAGCGCGCCCCTGACGATCAGCGGCTTTCCACCCAGTTTGCCACGATCAACCCCGGCACGCTGTCCACCGCCCGTTCCGCGTCCCGCGCGAGGTTCAGCCGCTTCGGCAGCCTGACCTGAGGGACGAGCAGGAAGATCGGCACAGTGGTGAGGCCCCGGCCGGTCTTCGAGCGCGACGCCACAGCGCGGCCCTTCGTGTTCAGCCGTCCCTCGGCCACCAGCAGGCTCGGCCCCGTCCGGCGATAGACGAAGCGCAGGCGCAGGCCGGTGCGGCGTTCCCATTCTCCGGGGGTGATCCGACCACCGCGGGGGGATTTGCCCGCCGCGGCCGTGGGGATCGTCAGCCAGAACCCGTCCTTCGAGCGGATCAGCGGGCCGGTGTCGTGGGCGCCGACGATGACCGGGGCGTTCGACCAGACCAGCGCAGCGGCATTGAGGCTCGGCCTGCCTTTCGGGAACTGCTCCGACCGGATGGTGCGGGCAAGCCGCGCCCCGAGACCGGCACCGGTGATCTGCGCGCGCCAGGCGGATTTCAGGCCGGTTCCGGCGTCGCGCATCGCTGTGGTGACGGCTTTCTCGCCCGCCCGGGCTTCGGCCTCCATGATCCGGGCAAGATCACCGACGATGTTGACGTCGAGCTTCATGCGGGCCTCAGATCCACGGTCCACACGAGCCGCTCGCGGTCGCGGACCGGCTCGCCCTGAATGAGGAAGGCGTCGCCGTCGATCTCGATGCGGTCGCCGGGGCGCGGGTTCGCCACGTCGGCGACGCGCAGGTCGATCCGGGTGGCCTCCGACCAGAGCCGCGCATCGCCGAAGTCGGTGATGGCATCCGCGCGCCGGGCGACGGCCCGCACCAGCACGGGCGCGCCGCCGTCGGCGATGTAGACCGCGTCCCGGCCGATGTTCGGATCGGCGAAGAGCGCGCCCACGGCGGCAGCAAAGGCGCTCATCAGAACGTTGCGTTCAGGCGCACCCGGCCGATGGTGTCGCCCGCGCCGCTCGCCACCGCCTCGACGGCCACGCCGATGAGGGTGTTGTCGGTCGCGACCGTCGTGCAGCGCTTGTTCGTGTCGTCCCAATAGACCTTGGCGCCGACGGTCCATGCCTGGGAGCCGACCTTGGTGATGTCGAACACGCCGGTGAGCGCGGTCTCGACGGATTCGCCGAGGGCGGCGGTGCCCGAGGCCACGCCGAAAATGGAACCGACGAGCAGGCCATCGCCGGAAGCGACGGCATAGGGCGCGGTCAGGGTGATGGTGTTGCCGGGGTGAACGAAGTTTTTCATGTGGATGATCCTCGTGGAAAGACGACGGGCGGTCCGATTGGGCCGCCCGCATGTCAGGGTTCAGGATGGGGGGCCCTACGCGCCCGGGTTCTTGTAAAGGCCGCGCCAGTCGATGGCCTTGGCGCCGAAGTCGAGGCGGCACTTGATCTCGACGCCGTCGACGTCGAAACCGTTGCGCGTCTCGATGTAGGCACCCTGCTGACCCTCGAGATAGGCGTATTCGATGGTGTCGATCTGGTTCGGACTCGCCGCCAGATACCAGGCGGTCTCGCTGGCGGCGTCGAGGCGCGGCTCGCTGATCGGCGCGAGCGTGCGGATCGACTGCGGCACGACGCTGGAGGTCGCGGCGGGCAACAGGTTCTGGGCCACCAGCTGCTCGGCCTTCAGTTCCAGCGAGGCGGGCACGATCAGGAAGGCGGGGCGGACATTCAGCACCGTCTTCTTGTCGAGGCCGGTCTGCTTGGCCATGGCGGCGCGGGCCGCACCAACGCCGCCGACATCGAGCGCCGCGCCGGTGCCCGCGAGGTTTTTGTGCGCGGTGTGGAAGAGCGCGTTGCCGTCGGCCATCGCCGGGTTGGCGGTGATGATGCCCCAGACCACGTCCGACTCCAGCTGGGCGATGGAGTTACCGTACATCGCCGGGATCCGGGTGAAGGCGTCGAGATCGTCGTTGATCAGCGTCTGGCGGGTGATGGCGACCACCCGGCCATAGGTCTTGACCTTGTAGCTCTCCTTGCTCTCGCCGAGCGTCCCGCGCTTGAACTCGCCGCTCTCGCCGACCTCCAGCAGCTGCGGCGCTTCCCCGAGCTGGACCCGGTGCATCGCCTTGAAGTCGGTGGCGAGCACCTGACGGCAGAACAGCATGAACGTGCGGGGATAGGCCTCGTAGGCCTGCCGCAGGGTCTTGTTGGTGACCGCCGACAGGATCTCGGGGAAGTCCGAGGTCGAATGCAGCGCGCGTGTCGCCACCTCGTCACGGGACAGGCCGCGCGTGTTGACCCCGGCATTGCCGAGGCTTTCGCGGGCGAGTTCCAGCAGTGTCATGCCGCGATACTGGCGCGCGGCGTCCTCCAGCTGGAACAGCGTCGGGCTGTAGCGGTGCAGGAGCGCGTTGGCCACCGCGTCGCGGCGGGTGATGCGCTCGTCCCGGCCGCCGAGGGGGGCGGAGACATGCGGGAAGGTCCGGGTTTCGTCCGACTTCGCGGCGACCTGGTCGAGGATCAGGCGGCGGGACTCGTCGACGCTGACACCGCGCTTGACCAGATCCTCGGCGAAGCCGCGCTCGAGGTTCAGCCGTCCGGCCAGATCGTAGATGGTGGAGACGCGGTCGCGCTCGGCCTCGCGGGCGCGGGTCGCAACCGCCTCGGTGTCGGGCGCGGGCGTGGCCTGCGTCTTCGGCTGGCTGCGGGTCTCGCTGGCGGCGACCTTAGGCTCGGTCACAGCCGCATTCGGCTCGGTCATGGTGGTGTCCTCGGTTGCGACCGGCGCGGTCGGCTGGGTGGCGGGGGTTGCGGCGTCGCTCGCCGGGGTCTGGTTCTTGTCCGTCATCGGGATCGGTCCTTTCGTGGTGGAAGGGGCGTCCCGGCGGTGAAGGACGCAGTCGTGAAGGGGATGCTGGGCGCGGAAGCCCGCTGCGGGGTCGGCGCCGACCGCGACGGCGGAGATCTCGAAGGGCGTCCAGTCCACCGCGCGCCAGAGTTCGCGCGCGGCCTCGGGCTTCGAGACCTCGAAACGGTGGACCTGGTAGCCGATGGAGACCGCTCGGATGTGCCCCGCCTGGATGTCGCGCCAGATCGGCTCGACATCGGCGCGCTCGGAGATCCGCACCAGCGCGATGCCGCGGCCGTTCTCGATCCGGGCCGAGCCCGGCACGACCGAGCCGATCACCGCGTCGAGCGTGTCGAGCTCGTGCACCTTCAGGAACGGCGCGCCCGCGTTCAGCCGGTCGAGCCGGACATGGGCCGGGTCGAGGCTGAGCTCCTCGTCGTAGGGCTCGCCGAAGAAGGTCGCGCGGCGGACGCGGGCCCCGGCCGACCAGACCACCTCGACGGTGCGGGTGTCGGCATCCGCCGTGTTCGGCGCAAGCTCCGCCGACCGGCGCATGGCCGGCAGTTCGATCATCGTGTCCATAAGGGTCAGTCCTGTTGGTCGGCCTGCGCCGAGTCGGTTTCATCCGCTTCGGCGGAGAGGTCGTCGGCGGCGGTATCGGTCGCCGGATCGCCGGTCTGCGCACTGCCGGTCTTGGTGACGCGCCGCGGATCGCTGTCGAGCACCAGCCCGAGCGCATCGAGCTTGGCGTTGGTCGCGGCGATCTCCGCCAGCACCGCGTCGGGGTTGCGTCCCTGCCGGGCGATCACTTCGGCCAGCGTCATGGTGCCGGAGCGGATCGACAGCAGGTTGGCCATCGCGTCCTTCTGCGGATCGACCGCCTCGAACTTCGGCGGCGACCATTCGACCGGCACGGTCGGCGACGGGATCTGACCCGCCGCCCACGCGGCCTCGGTGAACCAGCGCCACACGGGCGCGCAGAACATCGGGATGAAGAGCTGCCACTGCACGGCGTCGATCTGGCGGCGGAACTCGACGAGCCCCGCCCGGATCGAGGAATAGTTCACCTGGCTGAGATCGCCCGTCAGCAGCTCGTAGGGCACGCGGAACCCGGCGGAGATGGTGTGCAGGCTGGCGCGCTTGTATTCGCCGTAGCCGCCGGTGGCGGAGGGCTGGTTAAACCGGATGTCCTTGCCGCCGCGGGCATAGGCGATCAGCCCCGGCTCGAACTGCTCGACCCGGTTGCCGTCGGCATCGACCACGGAGGGCGCGATGCCCTGCTGCGCCTCGTCATCGCCGAACACGATGGCCGTGACGCAGGCTTCGGTCTTCTTGCGGACCAGCTCCGCCACCTCGTAGTCGTCGAGATCGCGCAAGCTGCGGATCACCGGCGCGCCCCAGGGAACGCCGCGCGCCTGCGTGCGCTGCTTCTCGTAGACATGGGCGATCTCGGTCGCCGGGACCGGGCGGCTCTGCAACCCGTTCTGCAGGGCCCCGTAGGCGTCACCCGGGTGCTCGGCATGCAGCCAATAGGCCCGGCGCTTGCCGACCGGGTCGAACTCGATCCCCTGCACCAGCCACCCCGCGCCGATGGCCCCGGATTTCGTGGCGTCGAGGAAGTCCGCCTCCAGCACCTGCAGCTGCAGCGGCACGACGAGGCCGTCACTTGCCCGCCGCAAACGGCGGCGCACCAGGACCTCGCCCGCCTCGACCATCTCGCGGCAGATCAGCGTCTGCAGCCCGTAGAAGTCGAGCTGGCCGTCGGCGTCGCACTCCGCCGTCCAGCGTTCGAACAGCGCGTCGACCTTCCGGTCCAGCGTGTCGTCGCCGCTGGCGGCGCGCGGCATGATGCCCGCGCCGATGATGTTGTTGACCAGCACCGCCACGGCTTTGGCCGCATGCGGGTTGTTGCGCACGAGATCCCGCATCCGGTCGCGCAGCAGCGCCCCGGCTACGCCGATCTCGGTGTCGGCCGAGGATCCCGGCGCGCGCCAGCCCTCGGTTCGCCGCCCGCGAGCCGCGCCGTCATAGCCCCGCGTCAGGGTCTCGAAGGCCTGACGCGCCATGACGCGGCGGGCCGCCATGCGCGGCGCCACCGTGGCGATGGCATGGTCGAACCAGCTCGCCGACATCAGCGGTCCCCGCGCGAGAAGCCTGCGAGCCCGGCCACCGGCAGCGGTCGGCTGACGCCAGCGATGGCGCGCTCGATGGTGCGGATGCGGGCGAGCAGATCTTCGGCCGAACCGTAGTCCACCGACTTGCCGTCGTAGCTGACCCGGGTCGTGCCGCTGGCATAGGCCCGGCGCAGCGCCGAAAGCTCGGTTTCGGTCCAGTCCGTCATCAAAACCATCCTCCCCGCCGCCCGAGCCAGTCGGAGCGGCGCTTGCCCTGCGGGGCCTGTCCCTGCCGGTTGATTTGCCCCGCGGGATCGGTGTCGGTGGGGGCGGCCCCGAGCTGATCCTCGAGGTCGCGCCATTTCTCGTCGGGCCAGCGGTCCGCGCCGGCGATCCAGGCGGCGGCGCGGGCATAGACCCGGCAGTCCAGCGCCTCGTTGCGCTCGCGCAGCTTCTGCCATTCCAGCCGGGCGAAGCCGCGCTTCGTGCGCACCGTCACCAGCTGCTCGGCCACGAACTGCTTCAGCCACTCATTCTCGACCCAATGCGGCAGGTGCACCGACCCGGGCGGGAACGCCGCCCCGTCGGCGTTCGGCCGGCTTACGCCGCGCCACTGGCGCGACGGTCCGGCCTCACCCTCCTCGGTCGGCCGCGCCAGCCGCAGGAAGCGGTAGGTTTCGGCCTTGAAGGTCGAGACCGCCACGGTCCAGAGCCTCGCCCCGCGCCGCAGGCGCTTGCCGCCCTCGGTCGCATCGACGAAGGTCGGACCCGACACCGGGCTCGAGCGGTTGAACCCCTCGACACCCTTCACCGGCGAAACCTGCGCAGCGCCTTGCGCCCGCGACCAGGAATAGACCGCCGGGGCCTCGTAGCCAGTGTCGATGGCGAGCCGCGCGATCCTGAGATGCGCGCCGCGCTCATGCGGCCAGCTTCGGTCGAGCAGCGCGGTCAGCTCCGACCATGCGTCATGCCGGTCCGGCCCGCCCTCGATCACGACGTGATCGACGAGCCAGCTTTCCAGCCCGCGGCCCCAGGCCCAGACATCGACCTCGATCCGGTCCTTCTGCACGTCAGCCCCAGCGGTCAGGAACAACCCGCCCGCGGGCACGATGCCCGGCTTCCAAGCCTCGCGGCGGTCGTAGAGCCGTTGCCAATCGGGGGCTTCCCCGGTCTCGACCCAAGTCTCACCGAGCGACGTATTGACGAAGGTCTTCATCGTCTCGTCCCCGCCGGAGCGAGCCGAGAGAAAGGCCCGCACCATCGCCTCCAGCCTGACCCATGGCGAGTAGATCTCGTTCAGGTGAAACCCCGCCACGCCCGCGAAGGGCTGCTCCGCCACCCAATGCCCTTTTGAGACCGCCGCCCAACGGGTCTCGTCCCGCCAAGCCGCATCGCATTCCGCGCAGTGGTAGCGCGCGGTTTCGGGCCGGTGGTCGCCCTCGGGCCCCTTGCTCCAGCGCACCTGTGTCCAGGTCAGCACCTGTTCCGCCCCGCAATCCGGGCATGGCACCCAGAACCGGCGCTGATCGCTTTCCTCGAAGGCTGCCTCGATCCGGCTGGTGCCCTTGTTCGTGGGTGTCGAGACCAGCACGATCTTGCGGTTCCAGAAGGTCACCGTGCGTTTCCTGGCGAGATTGATCGGATCACCCTCGGCGCCCGCGCTGAACGGATAGCGGTCCACCTCGTCGCACAGCAGCAGGCGGATCGGGCGGCTGGCCAGACCCGAGGGTGCGTTCGCGCCCACGATGGTCAGGTGCCCGCCCGGAAACCGCTTGTGCAGGATCTTGTTGTTGCCGTCGCGCGAGCGCGGATCGGCAATCTTGCCCAACAGACACGGCGTGTCGCGGGCCATCGGCGAGAAGCGGTCCTTCGACCAGGTTTCCGCGTCGCGCTCGGTCGGCATCACCACCATGATCGGCGCGGGATCCTGATCGATGTGATAGCCGCAGGCGTTGTTCAGCACCTCGGTCTTGCCGACCTGGGCGGAGGACATGATGACCACCGTCTCGGTCGAGGCGTCCGAGATCGCCTCCATGATCCCGCGCTGATATTCGGCCCGGCTCGTGCGCCATTGCCCGGGTTCGGCGCTGGCCTCAGAGCTCAGCCGTCGGTTCTCGTCCGCCCAATCACTGATCGTCAGTTCCGGCGGCGGGCGCAGCACCTTCAGCGCCGTCTCCACCGTCCGCTTCAGGATCGGGGAGCCCGTCAATGTCAGCGCTGGCTTCGAGTTGGACATCTGGCTGCGCGAGATCATCGAGCACCTCGCGGATGGTCATTCGGATCAGGTTCCGGGTGTCTCCGACGGTTGATTGTTCAAAAACCTGCGGCGCCAGCCGGTCCGGCAGCGCGAGCAGACGGGTCCGCAAAAGCGCCAGAACGGCGATCCAGGCGGCCTCGATCTGCTCGGCCGCGATCAGCGCGCCGCGCTTTTCTTCGGCCTCCATCTCGGCGAGATCAGCCCGCGCCCGAATGAAGCGCGCCCGCTCGGCCGCATAATCCGGCGCACCGGCCTGCGCCTTCGTGGCCTGATCGCGCAGGTAGCGGACATAGCCGCGCACCGAGCCGATCAGATCGTACTGGCCGCGCTCGGCCTTCGGAATCACACCCTCGCGGCTCAGCTGCTGGACCCGGCGCTCGGATAGATCGAGGAGCCGCGCGATCACGCCGATGGGTTGCGTGGCTGACGACATGAGATGATCCGCGCGCTCCGATTAAAGCCATGTAATTGCTGCGATTATACTGGATGGTGAGCCCCGGCAGAGCGAAGCTGATCCTGCGAAAACGATGCACCCCACGGAGCCTGCCATGACCCTCGCCGAACGCTACAACCTTGAAGCCGCCCGCCTGCTTCCGCACATGGCCGCCGACCTTCAGGTCGATCCCGCCATCACCCGCGCGACCGAGATCGACGAGATCGTCTTCCGGCGCGGCGAGTTTCTGGGCGGCATGGCCTGCGCGATCCTCGCGATGATCGAGCAGAAGAACTGAGGGGGCAGGATGATGACCGACCGCCACCAACTCCGCGCCGAAAAGGCCCGCAGGAACCAAGAAGCCGCGCTGGCGGCTTTCATTGAAAAGAAGGCCGAGATCGACACGATGCTCGTCCGCCTGCAGAGGCTGAGTGATGACCACTTCGACGCCCATCCCGACGAGATCAACTGGGGCCACGTCGGTACCCTCGAACACTACGCGAGCCTGTTGAAGCGCATCACCGACAGCGCGTTCGGCGAAGGCGAATTTGCAGACTGACCTCCGGAATCTCCGGACCTCTGCCGCGCGCGGGCGCGGCTCGGGGTCGTAGAAGGGATCGCGACGGACGCGACCCGAATACGGAGACGCCCCCATGACCCAGCTTTCCGACACCCAAGCCATCATCCTCAGCGCCGCCGCCCAGCGGCCCGAGCACATCGCCCTGCCGCTGCCCGAGAGCCTGCGGGGTGGCGCCGCCGCCAAGGTGGTTGGCACGATGCTCGCGAAGGGCTTGCTCGAAGAGGCCGAGGCGGACATGCGCAAGGGCGAACCCGTCTGGCGCGAGACCGGCGACGGGCACGGCGTCACGCTGGTTGCCACCGACGCAGGCCTTGCCGCCATCGGCATCGAGCCGAACACCTCCGCCGCCCCCGAACCCGCGCCCAAGACGCGCACGCCGCGCGAGGGCACCAAGCAGGCCACTCTGATCGCCATGCTGCGCGCGCCGAACGGCGCGACCATCGAGGAGATCATGGCCGCGACGGGCTGGCAGTCGCACACGGTGCGCGGCGCGATGGCCGGGGCGCTGAAGAAGAAACTCGGTCTCGAGGTGACTTCCGAGAAGGTCGAGGATCGGGGGCGGGTCTACCGGCTTCCCGCCGCCTGACCCACGCCAGAAGCGTTACGCCGCCGCCCAAAACGGGCGGCGGCCTCTAGCTATGATGGCCTCGACAGTATCGCCGTGAGACCGACCGATGACACCTGCGCCAGCAGCCACCTTCCGGCTGCCATGCGCTTCTGGACGTAAACGCGATGCTCTTCAGGCGAGTGCGGGCACTTCCGCCTATGGCGCTGGTTATTGCAGTACCAGCAGGCCGCAACGATGTTCTCATCCGTGTCGCGACCACCGTCGGAACGGGCGTGCAGATGCTCGGCGGTGCAGCGAAGCGCCCTTGGCGTCCGCTTCGTGTGGTTGTTTCGTTGGAAAGACGCGGTTTCAGCGGCATCGTCCCACATCTGCAGGCCGCAGTAGTAGCAGCGGCCACCTTGGGCCATCATCTTCCGTCGGCGGATACGTTTCAGTGATCCCATTGCAAGGGTCCTTTCATTCGACTTCGTGAGAAGCGAATGCGCGACGTCCGTAACGGACGCTCCCCGGCTGGAAGCTCCTGCTCGCGCGAGGCCCGGTGATCCGTGGCTCCGCATGCCGGACCGCGAAACCTGCAGGATAATGCCCCAAGGTCAGAGTAGCCGCTGGCTTACTCAAGTCGGCCGAAGCCGAATTCGCAGCAGCGCGACAATAAAGGATCGTCCCGCATCGCGTCAACGGAACCTTTCGAAGAGGCGCCGCAGGACATAGGACCGCGCGATGCTCACCACGGTGAATACCGCACCCATCTTCAGGTTCTGCGCCAGCGTCGTATGCAGCCCGAAGACCGGGAAGATCAGGATCTGCGTGACCACGGCAACGCCGTAGCCGATCATCACGTTGGCAACGGACTCGACCAGCGACATGAGGCGGGTCTGGCTCATGCCTCCACCTCATCTATCGGCCAGCAATTCAGCCGCCAGAGTTCGCAGCGCATGCGCCGCAACCAGGGGGACCACGCCGTTGCCACAGAGGCGAAGCCGGTCCACCCGGTGGGCCAGCCCATCAGCGCCTCGACGAACAGCGGGTTCAAGGTCCGGCGCACATCGGAGGAATTCGGCCCAGCCGTCGGCGTCACCAGGACCTGGCGGCCAAGCAGGCCGTTCACCGGCGTGTTTGCCAGCGTCGTTGCGCCATCCTTGTGATCCCGTGCCGTTGGCGTCATCCACATCTGACTGGCATGGGTAAGATTTGCCGTCCGGCGATTGCCCGCGCTCGGCTTGTTTCCGTCGGTTGCCATCGGGGTCGGCCAATCCCGCGCCATTCGGTCCAGACCCTTTTCGTCCTTCCGCTCGCCGCCCCGGCTTCGAAAGCTGTCGGTCTGCGGTGTCGGCCACATTGCAGCCGTCGTCGCCAGATTCATCCCGTGCTGACCCGCTGCCTGCGAGGGCGTCGGTTTCGTCTGCCGGTTCTCGTTGGCGCTGGCGCGGGGTGTTGGCCAGAGCCGCAGCAGTTCCGTCCGGTTCCCGCCACTCGACCGGGTTCCAGAGCAGGCGCGTGGGGTCGGCCAGCTCGTCGCCCGCGCGGATGGCGAGGATGAAGAGGCGCTCGCGCTTGTGGGGCGCGCCGACTTCCGCCGCCGTGAAGAGGTCTGCCGCAAGGCGGTAGCCCATGCCGACCAGTCCTGCGGCGACTTCGGGGAAGCCGAGGCGGAGATGATGGGCGACATTCTCGAGGAAGACGAAGGGTGGCTCGACCTCTCCAATAATCCGCGCGACATGCGGCCAGAGGTGGCGCGGGTCGTCCGCGCCCCGACGCTTGCCAGCGACAGAGAACGGCTGGCACGGATAGCCCGCAGTGACGATGTCCACCGCGCCGCGCCATGGGCGGCCGTCGAAACTGGCAACATCGTCCCAGACAACAGCCTGATCCAGGGACGCGTCTTCCATCCGCGCCACGAGAGTGGCTGCAGCGTAGGTTTCCCGTTCGACATGGCCCACAGTTCGATATCCGGGCAAGGCGATGGTGAGCCCGAGGTCGATGCCACCGGCGCCGGAGCAGAGCGACAGGCCGAAGAGGCATGCGCCGCCTGTTCCGTCAGGCAGGCCTGCGGAAGGTAAAGCCAGGTCATCCATCCCTCAGCGGTCTTTGGTCTTGAGGTCGTCGTAGGGCGTTCCATCCCCGTCGAGGACGGCCTGCTTCCCGGTGAATTTCTGCCAGCGCTGGATGGCCACATCGACATAGGCCGGGTTCAGCTCGATACCGTGGCAGACGCGACCCGTGGTCTCGGCCGCGATCAGCGTGGTGCCCGATCCCATGAAGGGCTCGTAGATTGCCTGACCCGGGCTCGAATTGTTGAGGATCGGCCGGCGCATGCATTCCACAGGCTTCTGGGTGCCGTGGACGGTCTTTTCGTCCTGATCCTTGCCCGAGATGTGCCAGAGCGTCGTCTGCTTGCGGTCGCCCGCCCAATGGCCCTTGCCGGACTTGCGCACGGCGTACCAGGCGGGCTCGTGCTGCCAGTGATAATCGCCGCGGCTCAGGACCAGCCGCTCCTTGGCCCAGATGATCTGGGATCGGATGGTGAAGCCCGCGACCTCGAGGCTTTCCGCCACGGTCGCCGCGTGCAGCGCACCGTGCCAGACATAGGCGACATCGCCGGGGAACAGCGCCCAGGCCTCGCGCCAGTCGGCCCGATCATCGTTCAACACCTTGCCAGTGCGCTTGGTCTTGGCCGCCCCCGCCTGGTTGCGCCAGCCCGGGTCGTATTCCACGCCGTAGGGCGGATCGGTGACCATCAGCAGCGGCTTCACCGGACCGAGCAGCCGCTCGACATCGGTGGCAACCGTGCTGTCACCACAGAGAAGCCGGTGGTGCCCGAGCAGCCAGAGATCGCCGGGACGGCTGATCGGATCCTCCGGGGTTTCCGGGATCTCGTCTTCGCCCTCCTGCGGACCGGTGCCCGCATCGAGGCTCGACATCAGCGCTTTCACCTCGTCCTCGGTGAAGCCGGTCAGATCGAGGTCGTAATCCGCCTCCAGCAGGTCCGCCAGTTCGAGGTTCAAGAGGTCCTTATCCCATTCGGCATTCTCGCCGGAACGGTTGTCCATGATCCGGAAAGCGCGGGCCTGGGACGCGGTCAGGCCCTTGGCGACATGCACCGGCGCGGTCTTGAAGCCGAGCTTGCGTGCGGCCTCCAGCCGGGTGTGCCCGGCCAGCACGACCATTGCCTCGTCCACGACGATGGGCTGACGCCAGCCGAACTCCTGGATCGAGGCCGCGACCGTGGCGATGGCCTGCTCGTTGCGCCGGGGATTGCGCGCATAGGGAATGATCTGCTCGAGCGGCAGGTCGACGACGTCCATGGGAATGTCCTTGGGGTGCCGGGCGGCGAAATGGGGAGCGTGAACCGAAATGCCCCCGCGGGACCGTTTCGGTTCAGGCATGGGGTGTCGGGCTGTCAGGCCCTTCGCTCGTTGCCGCGAGGCCCCAAGCGAAACGAAACGGCTATTTTCAGGGGCGTCACTGGGAAACCCTCGCGCTTCGCCCGCCCGCATAGGATGGACGCCGGGAAGGACCCGCCGATTTCAGGGAAATGCGCTCCGCTGCGGCCCTGCTGTCGCGGGTCCGCGCGAACGGAAACGGGGAGAGCCGTCTTCCGACGCACTCTCCCCATCATATCCTTCAGATAGCACGGATCTGTTGCAGCTGTCGAAGATCAAAGTGTTGCAACATTTCATGCAGCCGCAGCATTCAGCCGCGCGGAGATCTTGGTGAGCGCGAGCTTGTGCTGGCGCCATGCGGTGCTGCGGTCGACGCCCAGCTCATGGGTGATCTGCTTCCACGGCCGCCGGGCAGCGCGCCACCAGATCAGGCGGCGTTCACTCTCGCCGAGCCAGAGCACCCAGTCGAAGGTCTGCTCGAGCCGCGAGATCGCGGCGGCCGAGGGCCAGACCCGCATCGGTTCAGGCTCCATGGCGAGGATCTCGCGCTCGGTGCGGATGACCTGCGGCCAGGCGTTGAAATAGCCCTGCACCTTCACGGGCGGTAGCTTGCGCAGGGTGCGGAACGCCTCTTCTAAATGATCGGCGACGTCCTCGGCGGTCCAGATGTGCTCAGCCATGGCGCAGATCCTCGACCGGTCGCGGACCATAGAGCCGCGTGCCCAGCTGCTCGACGAGTTCACGCTCGGGCCAGGTCAGGCGCTGGTCATCCACGCTGACGGCCAGCAGGCCCTGTTCGCGCCAGCCGTCGCGCTTCACCTCATCAGGCGACCGGCGCTGGCCGCCATAGCCCTTGGGATGGAACCTCATGCCGCACCTCCCCGGGCGTCGAGGGCCCAGAGCAGGATGGCGATGGCATCGGCCTCGTTGTCGTCTTCGGGGCTGAAGCCCTTCGCGCGGGCCGCATCGATCATGGCCTGCTTGGGCGCGTTGCCTTTGCCGGTGGCATGGCGCTTGATCGTGCCCACCGGCACGCCCTCGTAGGGCACCCCCCGCAGCTCGCCCCAGCTAGTGAGCGAGGCCATCAGCCCGCCATAGACATGGGCCGCGTCGGTTCCAGCGTGGCGGCGGACCTCCTCGAACCAGATCGCGGCGATCGGACCGGACAGCCGGTCTAGCTCGGTCAGCCAGTTGGTGAAGCGCAGATAGCGCATGCCGCCACCGTCATAGCGCCCGGGCCGGAAGCTGGCGGTGCCGCTGGTGATGAGCCCTTCGTGGCTGCGCAGCGCCCAGCCGGTGGTGGTGCCGAGATCGAGCGCGAGGGTGGCGCAGAACCGTGGCCCCTGTGGGGCCGCGTAAGTCTGCGTCACGCGCGGGTATTCGTTGGATTGGGTCATGAGAGACCTCCTCTTCGCGTTTGCGAGCGAGGCGAGCGGGCTGGCCGGTGAAGGCTGCGGTCTCGCCAGGCCCCGAAGGGTGGTCTGGTCAGTTCATGGGCTGGGCAGCTGGACCGCCCGTCAAATCCTTCAGAACCTTCAGAGGGGCGTCTTGAAGGATTTCCGCCCCTAAGTGGTTGTCCTATATGTGTAATATATAATCTTTCAATTATTCAATATTTCAATAGGTACCTGTCTCTCTCTGTTAGAACGCGCGTACACGTATAGGGATAAGGGGTCCTCTTGAAAGATTGAAGGATTTGAAGGATTCGGTTTTTCCCTTTCGTTTCTGCTGCTTGGCGGAATTTCGGCTTCAAGGGCCGCTTCAGGCGGATTGAAGGATCTCCGGTCACCCGCCCCACCGCGCCATCCGGTAGACCATGGCCTGCTTGGTCGAGGAGCCGCGCATGCCGGTGGTAATGTCGCCGCTCTCGATCAGCGTCAGCAGGATTTCGTCGCGGTCGCGCGATTTCAACCATTGGGAGGCGCGGGTGATGTCGGATTTGGTGATCCCCTTGGGCCCGGCCGCGCGGACGATCTCCTTCAGCCGCTTCAGATGCGCCTCGGTTTCGGTATCCGCCACATGGCGCTCGACCGCCTCCATGGTGCGCCGCGCGTAATGGCGCACGAAGCCGATGGCCCAATCCGCCGCGGTAATGTCGATCTCGGGGCGCACGGGATCGCGCCCGACAGCGACGATCAGCGCCAGCTTCAGCGCGTTCTCTCCGATGCGGGCGAGAATGGCAGTGAAGGCGGTGCCGGCCGCTGCCCGCAGCTCCTCGGTCAGGGCGTCGCTGAGTTCGGCAAACCGGGCCCTTGCTGCGTCCGACATCGGCACGGTCATCGGGTTCACGGCGGTGTTCTGATCGGCGGTCTTGCCGGTCAGGTTGCCCTTCACGGCCCCGCCGCCTTTGGCGACCAGCTGGAGCGCCTGGATCAGCGCGGGCGGGGCTCGCCGGATGCCGACGGCGAGGTTCTCGTCCGGATAGTCCTCATCACTCGGCAGGATCAGAAAGCGCGCGAGCGAGCCATCGACCACGTTTGCCCCCTGCAGCGCGCCCCAGAAATGCAGCGGCGTCGTGGTGCCATAGACGCAAAGGCAGGGCTGGTTGATGTCGCGCCGCTCATTGGTGCCGTCTCGGTTCGCATATTCCGCCCCGAGGAAGATCCCGCCCGCGGCCGTGAAGAGTTCGGTCATGTTGTCGAGGATCTCGGTGATGTGGCGCGGGCTGCGCTTGCGGTCAGCGGCGGCCGACAGGAACATCCCGAATTCGTCGATCTGGAACAGGATCGCCGGCTGGCGGTGGAGCGCGGTCAGGAGCCCGGCGCCGGAGGCGATCTTGTTGCCGCCGAGATGGTGGGCGAGACCCGCCTCGAAGAAGACCTCGTTGATGATCTCGCGGGCGTGGTTCTTGCCCGAGCCGCTGTCAGCAATCCCCACGACATAGAGGTTCGAGCGAAGATTGCTGGTGGTGCGATACCGCCGCCCCATCAGCGCGCCGATGGCGCAGAGGCTGGCCCCGAGCGACAGAAGCGGCTGTGGGCGGCGCGCTGTGGCCAGCATGTAGCCGGTCAGATCCCCGACGAGACCATCGGGGATGGTCAGGCTGAAGGCGGGCTTTTCCGGATCGGCGACGGTCGGCGCGCTCCCCTCCAGCCGGGCCAGCAGATCGGCGGCCGGATGCGGGCCGTCCGGATCGAGGCTGCCATCGAGGCGCAAGGCGGCGTCGGGCTGCCAGCCACGCTCCATGGCGAGGTGGTAGATCGTGCCCGCGCCGATCCGGTCGGGCTTGAAGCTCGCCCAGGCGCGGGCCGTGGTCGCGGGCACATCCTTGGCCGCCTGTGCCGACCAGGTGGCAAAGACCTCGCCGCCCTCATCGCCAAGCGCGCCCTTCAGCGCCATGCCGATGCGCATCCAGCTGTCGTAATCGAGCTCGTCATTCGGCAGCCAGTCGAGCGCCGACCGGATGGCGGGCAAGGTGCCGATCTGCCCGTGGTTGCGCAGCAGTGTGGCCGGTGTTGCCGATCGCAGCCCGCGCTGGCGCAGGGCCTCGGGCAGGGTCGCATAGGCCTGGTCGAGAAAGGCCTCCGCTGCTTCCGCCGTGATTTCCGGAAGGTCGCTGATATCGAGATCGGCCAGACCCTCGTCGGGCCAGACATAGGGCGCGCCGGTATCGGGGTGGTCGGCATAGGCCAGAAACTGCTGCCCGAGGCAGAGCACCTCGAGCGGATGGCGCTTGATGCCCCGAAACGGCGCTGCCGTGCGATAGACCAGCATGCGCTTCGGAGCGCGGCCGATGCGCAGTGCCGGCGTGTCGCCGAGGCGCGCCCGGGCCAGCGCCTCGATCTGCAACGCCAGTTCGGCGTCCGCCGCGATGTCGATATCGACCGCCGCTACCGCTCCACCGACGATGCCGATGCCGCAATCGGGCCACGCAGCCCAGGTCGCGACCTCGACCTCCGTGGTCGGGCGTTCGGCATGGCGGTTCCATTCCGGGTAATCGGCCCAGCCGCCGCGCTGGAACCGGCCGGGCTTCTTGGTGCCCGGGCCGATCGGCAGGATGGCATAGCCATTGGTGACGAGCCGCGCGCCGAAGCGCGCCATCCAGGACGTGTCGGCCATCAGAACGGCACCTCCGGCGCCATCGCGTCGAGCCGGCTGCGATCCTTCGCCGCCAGCGCACGCAGGTGGTCGCAATAGCCGGTGACGACGGCATCGAGAAACCGGGCCCATTCCTCCTCGGACAGGGTCGCGAGGTCGGACTTGCCGATGCTCTCAAGATATTCGCCGCCCATCTGGCCGCCTTTGGCCATGGCCTCGGTCTCATTCGGGGTCGGATCGATCATGCCCTTCCTCCCATGGCAGAGGTCCTGACAGGCGCGGCTGCAGAGCCGCTTGCGGCTGGCGTCGCGCCGCGGGTCGGTGCGGCGGAACCCCGGCTCGAACCAGCCAAAGCCGCGAGGTTCCCGGTGGCAGACGGCGCAGAGGCCGGGGTCGGATAGGCGCATGGGGCGAACCTGTAACCGGAGATCTCAAGATAGCGGCCCGAGGGGCGGACCGAGATGTCGGTGGGACACGCAAGGCGGCTCGTCTGCGCGAGGGCCTCGGCCACGCTCAGCGGCACGGGGCAGCCGGGCGCGCGCTTGCGCCACCACTCGGCCGCCTTTTGGCGGGCATAGCCCTGATGCTCGAGGCAGACCCATTCGCTGTAGGTGGCAAGGCCGCAGCTATAGGTCACCTTGAGCGACGGACGGCCGCCAGCCTTGTCGTGGCGGCTGTAGAAAACGCCCGTGACCGGGAGCCATTGCTGCTTTGGCGAAAGCACCGGCAGCGTGGCGGCCGTGGGGGCGATCTTCACCTCGCGCGCCGGGAAGACATAGCCGCAATCGGGGCATTCCGTCGCCGAGAGCGCGATGATGCTGTCGCACTCCGGGCAGACCTTGGTCGGCGCCTCACCCCCGCCGCCGTCACCGGGGCGCTTGGGCCGCACCAGATCGATCGGCCCATGGCGACGGACATTGCCGGCGAAGTCCAGCACCAGGCAGTTCTCCTTGCCCGGCGCGAGACGGGTGCCGCGCCCGACCATCTGCACATAGAGCCCGGCCGATTGGGTGGGACGCAGGAGCGCGATCAGGTCGACACCGGGCGCGTTGAAGCCGGTGGTCAGCACGCCCATCGAGGCGAGCGCCCGGATTTCTCCGCGCTTGAAGGCGGCAAGGATCGCATCGCGCTCGTCCTTCGGCGTGTCGCCAAAGATCGTGCGGCAACTGATGCCCTGGCGGTCGAACTCCTCGGCCACATGGCGCGCATGCTCGACGCCCGAGCAGAAGGCCAGCCAGGATTTCCGGTCACGGCCATGCGCGATGATTTCGGCGACGGCCGCGCGGGTGATGGCGTTCTGATCGACCGCCGCCGCCAGATCGCGGGCAATGAAATCGCCTGCGCGGGTGCCCACCTTCGAGACGTCGAGCCGGGTTGCAGGCTGTTTCGAGACCAGAGGGCTCAGATACCCCGCGTCGATCAGCTCGCGGACCGGGGCCTCGTAGGCGATGTTCGTGAAGAGCGCGTTCTGCCCCTCGTGCAGCATCCCGCAATCGAGCCGGAACGGCGTGGCGGTCAGCCCGATCACCTTGAGCGCCGGGTTGATCGCCTTCAGCGCGTCGAGGAAGCGCCGATACATCGTGCTCGACTTGCCGGGGATCAGATGCGCCTCGTCGATCAGCACCAGATCGGTGTGGCCGATCTCACCCGCGCGGCGGTGGATCGACTGGATACCGGCGAAGAGGATCCGCGCCTGCGCCTCGCGCTTGCCGAGGCCCGCCGAATAGATGCCCGAGGGCGCTTCGGGCCAGAGGCCGATCATCTCGGCGTGGTTCTGCGCGATCAGCTCGCGGACATGGGTCACGATCAGGATGCGCTGATCGGGCCAGGCCTTCAGCACACCCTCGATGAAGGACGCCATGACCAGCGACTTGCCGCCCGCGGTCGGAATGACCACCAGCGGATTGCCGGTGTGGGTCTGGAAATAGCCGTAGATCGCGGTGATCGCGGCCTGTTGATAGGGGCGCAGGGTCAGCATGGCGCGACCTCCGGGGAACGGGCGTCGTTGGTCCAGGTCGTGCCATCGGCCATGCGGTAGGTGACGACATCGTCGCCCGCATCGATGACCTCGCCCGGGATGAGATCGGGGATGAAGAGATGGCGGCCGCAGGCGGCGCGTTGCTCGGAAGGCGCCAGCATCCGGTCGTGGCGGGCGCAATGCCAACCACCGAAGTTCTTGCTGGTCGCGCTTCCGGACGAAGAACCGGTATCCACTTCTTCTGGAAGCGCTCCGACGGGCGTCGCATGCAGGCAGGACCGGCAGGTCACCGCAGCGCCACCGCCGTCATGGCAGGCCGCATGGTGATCGCAGAACCGGCATTCGAACCAGGCCGGATCCTCGCTGATCCGCGGGGGCGGATGCTGGGCGAAGATGATGCGCCCGGCCTTTTCCAAGAGGCGCTCGGCCATGGCGCGGTCCGCCTCGATGCGCTCGACATGCAGCGCGTCGGTGTCCTTGCAGACCGCGACGTAGAGGGCGCGCGTGATGCCTGTCAGGTGCATGTAGATCTGCATCTGCGCGGCATGCTGGGGCTTGGCCAGAACGACGCCCTTGGAGGTCAGTTCGGTGAAGCTCTTGACCCCATGGGTCTTGAACTCCAGCACATGCCAGGTTTTGGGCGCCTCCAGGAGCCCGAGGGCCACGCCATCGAGCGATCCACCGAAATGCCCGCCATGGGCCTCGACCCGGAACTGGCGGCCGGTCTCGGGATCGACCTCAAGCACGGTCGCCCCGGTGGCACGCAGGTTGCGCACGAGCCGGTCCTCCTCCAGCTGGCCCGTCTCGAAAAGGCGCAGCAGGCGGCCGGAATGGCGCGCGGGCGTCACCCAGCGGAAATCATACCAGAGCGCCCGTGCGCAGGATTTGCCGATGATCGATGCGCCGAGGTGATCGCGGAAACCATCGCCCTGGCGGGATTCATAATCGGCATAGATCGCCGTCAGCGTCGGCGTGGGGGCTTCGGGAAGTTCTGCCATCACAGGCCCTCCCGTTCACTGCGGGCCTGCGCCTCTGCCAAAATGCCATCCCAGGTCTCGGGGTCATGGCGTTCGCGCAGGATGCCGATCAGAGCGTCCTTGAGCTTTTCGCGGCGACGGCGGCCGGTGCCTTGGGCGAGCAGTTCCGCGCGTTCGCGGCACAGGTGGCGGAGCGCCGTGCGGGCCCGGTGGAACCAGTCCGGATCGATCGGCTTCTGGCCGCGCTGGCGGGCCAGATCTGCCGTCGCGATCTGCGTGCGGATCTTGGCGATGGCATCGTCGAGCTCGATCAATCGGCGCTGATCATCAGGCAAGCCGGGGCTGGTCGCAGCCGCAGGGGCCGCGTTGGTCATGTCAGTCATGGGAGTATCCTCAGATGGGGTTTCGCGCTGCCCCGTCAGTCAGGGCGCAGGCCAGCGCGGGTACTCAGCCCTTCTTGTTCCAGGGCGCGGAGGCCATTTTCGGCGGCACCGAAGAGCTGGCCGGATCGGGCTCGGGCTTCGCCGGACGGGCGGCCGGGGCCGAACCCCGCTCGGGCGGCAGATAGGCAATCGCGTTGCTCTCGCCGTAGCCGTTCTTCGGCGGCCGGATCTTCACCTGGATCGTCATCGGGATCAGGTGCAGCTCCTCGCTGTCGCTGACATGCATCCGGCCCGTGGCATGGCAGATCGCCGAGAGCGTGCGCTGCGCGATCTCCACCGTCGTCGGGTTCGGGTTCACCAGGTTCAGCTGGTCGAAGATCTTCCGGCCCTTGTGCTCGCCCTCGAGGATGTCGAGCATCAGCCAGAGGAACTGACCCATGCCGTTCTTCGTGACGCGCATCTCGCTCTCTACGATCTGGGCGCGGTATTTGCCTGCGGGCAGCAGCTCGTAGGCGGTGGTGGGCTCGACGCTGGTGGCGTCGAAGGACGTGTCGAAACGTGCCATGGTCTTGTCCTTGTTCAGTTCATTGGGATTGGGGCATGGCCGCGAGGAACTCCGACCACATCAGCGGCAGGGTGTCCGGCAGGCCGTAACGGTTCTTGGCGAGGAAGGCGGGACGCTCTTCGGTGTGCATGACGCGCGCACCGGACCCGAGCGCCCGGGTCACCTTCTTGTTGAAGCCGACATCGGATTTCGCGACCGAGATTTGATAGTTGGCGAAGAGCACCACGTCCGAATGCTCCTGCAGCAGCGCCGAGGCGCGGGTCTGCAGCTTGATCACATAGCGGTCGTAGGGCTCGTGTTCGGGGCTGTCGAAACGCTTGATGTCGGTATGGGCGATCTGGATGACCACCATGCCTTTGCGGTCGCGAAGCGCGTTGAGCCGGTCGAGATATTCGCGCCAGATGGTCAGCGCCTCGGCATAGCCCTTGCCAAACCCCGGCGCCTCGATCGAGGCCCAGCCGTTGCGCTTGCAGGCCTCGGCCCAGATCAGCGGCTCCAGCCAGTCGACGCTGTCGACGACGACCGTGCCGAAATCGTGGTCCTCGTTCGAGAGCGCATCAAGCGCCTCGGCCACCTCCGCATAACTGGTCGCGAGCGGGAAATGCGGCACCTGCAGCTTGCCCAGGCCATCCTCGGTCATGAGGAAGACGGGCCGGTCGGCATCGGCCGCGAAGGTGGATTTGCCCACCCCGGCCACGCCGTGGATCAGGATGCGCGGCGGGGTCAGCACCGAGGTCGTGCGCAGGGACGCGAGCGAAATGGCCATCAGCGCACCTCCTCGTTCAGCACGAGGCGGAACTTCGGCTTGCCGGCGCGGACCGTGCGCGCGGGCTCGAAGCCCTTGCGCCAGCTTTCCGGCAATGCGCCGTATTTGCGCTCGGAGACCGACAGCTTGGTTTCGATGAATTCCGCGGGGTCCTCGCCCGCCGAGGCGATGTTCTCGGCGATCTGCGCCAGCAACGCCTGATCCCAGTCGATGCGCTTGGGCAGTTCGGCGATCACGGTGACGCCGTCATCCTCGAACCGGATCGTGCCGGTGTCCTTGCCCGCCTCCTGGCGGGTGTCCTGGGCGCGGTCGGCGTATTTGAGAGAGATGGCGCCGTCGAGCCAGTCCGCGACCGACTTCGCCTGCGTCAGCTGCTCGTCCGCCGCGCCTTTCAGCAGCGCGAGATGATCGGCGGGCAGCGCCGCGATCTGGCCCACCGGCATGCGGTGGATATCGGCTAGGGTGATGTGGTTGGAGATCGTCATGTTCCGCCCCCTCACGCCGACATCGGACGATGGGGTTCGTGATCCACGCCGCGGATCTGTTCGGCCTCGAAGGCCTCGACATCCTCGAGCCGGTAGATCACCCGGCCGCCGAGCTTGATGAATTTCGGGCCTTCGCCCGTCCACCGCCAGCGCTCCAGCGTGCGGTGCGAAATGTTCCAGCGAGCCGCCAGCTCGATCTGGGAAAGGTGCCTGGTCGCCATGTGAACCTCCTTGGGATTTCTGCGAACACTTGCGGGTTCAACATGGCGGAGGGGGTGGGAGGCGCCGGGGAGGCGAAAGGGGTACGTTCGGGGAGGAATTGAATTCGTCAGAAAAATCCTCTATGTTTCTGACAAGAAAAGGCCTACGAGGACCGCTCAGATGACTGGTATTTCAGATAGAATCATGAAGCGCCTTCGTTCGAAGGGGCGCGGGAAGTGGGTTTGCACCCCCAGGGACTTCCTCGACCTCGGTAGCCGTGCGGCTATCGATCAGGCGTTGTCGCGCCTGGCAAAGAGTGGTGATCTGCGTCGTGTCGGCCGTGGGCTTTACGATCTTCCCCGCACCAGCGGCGTCCTGAAACGGCCCGCACCGGTCGATATGGACAAGGCGGTTGCAGCCCTCGCGCGGCGCGACAGTGTTCGAATCATGCCCGATGGCATCGCCGCAGCAAACCAGCTGGGCCTGACCAATGCTGTCCCCGCGAAGACGAGCTATGTGACGGATGGGGCGACACGAGACGTGAAAATCGGCAATCGGACCGTGCGGCTGCGGCATGCAGGTCCGAGTGTGATGGCATGGGCGGGAAAAACCTCCGCGCCAGTCGCGCAGGCGCTACGCTGGCTCGGACCGCAAGCCGCGTTGGACACACGGGTTGCGACCACGCTCAAGCGCAAGCTGCCAGATGCCGTGAAAAAGGATCTCGTTCGTAACAGCGGTAGCCTGCCGAGCTGGGCAGCGCCCATCGCGCATAGCCTTGTCGACCCGCAGATCGCCACACCATGAGCGAGAGCTATACGCGGTTTCTCGCGCTTTCAGCTCGCGACCAGAAGGACGTATTCGAGGCGGCTGCTGACCGCCTCGACACGCTTCCGAGCTATGTCGAGAAGGATTTCTGGGTCTGCTTCGTGCTGGACGCGCTCTACAAACGCTTGCCTGACGGCCACCCGCAACTCCTGTTCAAGGGCGGGACGGCGTTATCCAAGGCCTATGGGCTCATCCGCCGCTTCTCGGAGGACATCGATCTTGTCGTTTACCGGGATGGTCTCGGCTTCGCGGCCGAACGCGACCCGACGAACCCCGAGGGTATTTCGAACAAGAAGCGCAAGGCGCTGTTCGATGACCTGAAGGACGCCTGCAGCTCCTATATTCGCGGTGATCTGGCAGAAGCGCTGAAGCCGCTGCTCGATGCGCGTTGCAGCATCGCGCCCGACGATGAGGACAGCGATCAGCAAACTCTGCTGATCGAGTACCCGACGCTCTATCCAAGCACCGAGATCTCCTACGTCCTGCCACGCGTGAAGCTCGAAGCAGGCGCACGCTCGGCGCTCGATCCCAACGAGACCGCCAGCGTGACCCCCTATATCGCAGAGGAACTGACCGACGGATGGTCATTCGCAGTCGACAACGTCCATGTTATTGCTCCGCAGCGCACCTACCTGGAGAAACTTCTGATTTTGCACGGCGCGTTCTGCGGTCATCGTGACGAAGGACGTGTGCCTGCCGACAGCGACAGGATTTCCCGCCACTACTATGACGTCGCCATGATCACCGGCACGCAGATTGGGCGCGCTGCCCTGGCCGACGACGGGCTGCTTGCGGCCGTGCGCGAACACAACCTCATCGCTTTCAGGCAGGCATGGAAGAAATTCGAAGACGCCACGCCAGGCTCGATCTGCGTCGTACCGACCGCCGAGTTGCGCGCGGCGATCGAGGAGGACTATGCCGCGATGCAGGGCATGATGCTCGGCGAGGTGCCGCCTTTCGACTGGATCATGGAACAACTTCGGGTCGCCGAGGACGCAATCAATCGGCGTTAGGACTATCGGCCTCCAGAAGCTCCCTGATGCGCAGCCGACAGGATCCCCCCGTCGTCTCGATCAGATCGCGCCAATCGGGGTGGCCCTTGAAGATATCCCGCATGCGGCTTGAGACATCGTATTCGAGATCGGCAAACATGACTTCTGTGCTGACGCTCTCCTCGCCACCGTCCCATGCGTTGAAGAGGTACTCGACAATTTGCCGCCTCTTGTCGCCGCCAAACTTGAACTCCCGTTCGCCCACCCACAGATGACGGAACCCAGCGGCGTGGCGCACGGGATCGCCTGCATGGGTCGCCGCGCCGGCCTTCAGCTGGGCGGCCAGATATGTTGGCTCGATGACCAGCGCCGCACTGCCAGATTCCAGATCCCCCAATGCAATGAACTGATGCCGGGACAAGTCCGCCTCTGCGAGATCACGGGTCGCCGAGCTGGTCACCACCACCCTGAAATCTGCGGGCGGACGCCCCCCGAGGTAGTTGACGACCTGCTGCCAGGTCTCGCGATCCGTCAGCCGTCTCGCATACCAGATTGGGACACGGGCACCGCGCCCGGGCAGTCTGACGTCGCCCAACTCCCATAGATGGCCCGGAATGCGTTCTGCCGGACGGGCGGAGCGCGGCAAGTCAAGGCGAGATGTCAGCCGACCAATGAACGCGTTGGCATCGAAGCGGAATACCTGAAGGCGTTCGCTGTCGACGGTTACCCATCCCGCTGCCGGGCTGAAATACCCGTAGGCGCGCTGCTCTGGCGACCATTCCAGATTTACTGGCTCGTCCTCATGGTCAACCAAAGAGGTGGCAACTGGAACCGGAGCGTCCGGCACCAAGAGACCAGCGCCGATCAAAGGAGTGGCGCTGGCCGCGTGATAGTCGTGAAGGACAGCCCCGGCGATGCGCGCGCTTTTCGTCTCTACGATGCTGACGAAAAGCCGGGCAGACCGTTCGTCAATCGTCGATGAGGATCGGGTCATCGACCACAACTCCCCACCGGCGCAGATACTTCTCGCCGATCAGCTGCTCCTCTTCCGTCTGATCCTTGAGATTGCAGCCATGCGGCATGGTGATGGTGAGTGGCAGCGTGCGACCACGCCGAGCCCCGGGCTTGGGCTGGAACTTGATCACGAGCTTCGCCTGCGTCGCCACCCAGCCGCCGGTGAGGGGGTTGTCGGGGCCAAGACGAGCCTCCGCCATTGCCCAGATGTCGCGTTCCGCCTTGCTCATCGCCTCCAAGGTCACGCGCTCACCCACGGCATCGATCGGCATGAGCCTGAGCTGCCGGACTTCCACCCGCTCGATCCCGTCCTCGATGTCAGTCGGGAACACATGGGGCGCAAGCAGCACCGCGAGATCATAGCGCCGCATGGGCACCTTCTCGTCCCGGAATTCCACGCCGAGCAGGTCGCGGGCCAGATACTGCGCCATCTCCGCGCGGCTCTCCCGATCATTGGCAACGACTTCGATGACCCCGGAGGCGGGCTCATAGGTCATCGCGGCCTCGAAGACGGGCCGATAAGCGCGGCGCACCAATTCGCCCTCGTCGAAAGCGAACTGATCGTCTGGCAGGCCCTCGCGGTAAACCGTGATCTGGATCAGATCGCAGTCCTCACCTTCGAAGGTCGGACGGACGCGCTCGAAAATGTCGACATGAACATTCCGCGATGCAAACCTCTGGCACAGGGCCGCCTTGAACGCGTTGAGCGCGAGCTCGTCGCGGCGGAGGTTCAGGTTCGCTTCGCAGATGAAGCCGTCCCAGCTCCGCCCGCGGCGGCGCTCATCGGTGAAACGGACCTCTTCCGCATGGCGAAACCGGTTCAGATCGTTGATGAACAGCCACATGGCGCGGGCATGGCCATTTTCGAGCTCGTCGAGGACCTCCCGGTCATCGACAACACTGTAGAGCGCCGTCTGACCCGCGACATCTGCCATGGCGCCTACGCGCTCACCATCGTTGATGACGCGGCCGCGCGCTTCGTCGTCCATCTGATCGACCGCCTGAAGCAGCGGCCGAACGACCTCCGGCTCAGGCGCATCCCAGTTGACGGGCGTCGGAAACTCGATCCCGGTCGCAGTGAAATAGTCGCGCAGCGACGCGAGCGGGGTATTGCGGATGAAGTTGGTCACCGACGCCATGTCTTACATCTCCTCAGCCCTTGATGTTGCGGGGGTCGTTGCCGTGCGAATCCGACTGCGCAATCCGTCCGTCACGATTGTGGATCTTCAGTTCGGTATCCGCATTGCGGCTGATTTCGCGCGCACGCTGGACGGCGTCCTGCTTGGTATCAAAGTGCCCGCTCGAGCGCGCCGCACCACCGCGGCGGACATCCCAGCCGCCTTCTGCATTCGGCACGACGTGATGCGTGCCCGGGTTCTTTCCAACAGCCATTCTGGCCTCCAGGTCTTGTTTCAACGGGAATCAAAGTTCGTTGTAGCGAACCTGCGCAGAAGATAGGGATTGCGCGTATGGCGTGTCAAGGACTAGAAGTTCGTAAAAACGAACCACCAACGAAAAGGGTATTGCCGTGCCAACACCACTAGGGGAGCGCGTTCGCGAGCAGAGGCGAAAGCGCGGATTGACCCTGGAGGGACTCGCCGAGCGGGTCGGCTCCAGCAAGAGCTACATGTGGGAAATAGAGAACAAGGAAGTCGTTCGTCCCTCGGCCGAGAAGCTGGCCATGATCGCCACCGCGCTCGACACCACAGTCGAGTACTTATTGGCCGGTGACGGTGAAAAAGAAGAGGAAAACGCCGAGGACATAGCTTTCTTCAGAAAATACAAGAAGATGGCGGCGCCGGAGAAAGAACGCCTGCGACGCATCCTGGATGCTTTGGACGACGATTGATGACGAGCGGAAAGCAGAAATCTCCCCAGCAAGAGGCAAACCGGCTCTCGATCATGCTCCGGCATGTTCTGGGCGAAGACCGCTTTCCGGTCGACGTCGAAGCCCTGGCGCGAGAAGTCTCCCGCAACAACGCGGACCCGATCGGGAAAATCGTGGGTGGCGAGCTCCCGGGTTTCGAGGGAATGCTCCGGCCGCACCGAAAGCGCCCGGAATGGCACATCGTCTATAACGACGACCCCCGGTATCGCGGCCGCGTTCGCTTCACCATCGCGCATGAGTTCGGTCACTACCAACTTCATCGCCCCATCCTGTCCGATCGGGATTACAAGAGCGGAACCCTCCAGCGCGATTGCGATTTTCAATGCAAACCGCTGCTGCCGAATGCCTGGCAGGAGGCAGAACGACAACGCGAGGAAGAGGCGGACACTTTCGCCTCCTACCTGCTGATGCCGCTCGATGACTACCGTGAGCAGGTGAACGGCGAAGAAATGACCGTCGACCTTCTGAACCACATCACTGATCGCTATGGCGTTTCGCTGGTGGCCGCCTGCCGGAAGTGGATCGATTTCACGGACCGGCGGGCCGTCATGATCGTCGCGCGTGACGGTTTCGCAAGGTGGGGGCGTGCCAGCAAGTCTGCTCTCAAGAGCGGGATCTTCGTGCGATCGGGCATGCAGATCCCTGACGATGCGCTGGCTGCCCTCGGCGCCGACGAGAGGGGATTTGTCTCGGACCGGCCGGTCCAGCGACCGGCTGGCGTCTGGAACTTCAGTCGCGGGTCCGAGCCAGTGCGGGAACTGGCATTGGTGTCCGAGTTTCTGGACTTGTCCCTGACCATCTTGCAGTTCGACGACGCCGTCTATGGTCGGGACTTCGAGGAGGAGCCGATCCTCGACAGCTACGACAAGTTCATGGACGGGTGGACGAGTTGATTCGCCACGGCCGTCCGACCGAGAGGAGAGCGCAGGGACATATCAGCTACGCAGATTTTCGCCACGGCGCGCAGCGACCGCATAAGTCCGTAATAAGCTGATTTACTTGATATTTTCCTGATTTCGCGACACATTTCGCCTATCACAACAGTCGCGAAAACCCGCCATGTCCATTCCCTCCGAAGACCCGGTTTCCGGGCCCAATCCTCTATGCCCTGAACGGATGTCCCCTGATGCCCGGCTTGCCGAGTTGGGTCGCATCCTCGCCGCAGGCGTCGTTCGCCTGACTGCCGGGAAGTCCAGTTCTTTATCGCCCGCCGACGGAGACAGTTCCGTGGACTACCCGCCCCGAAAGAGCGGTGGTCGTCGCAGGAAACGCATCCGCATCGGAGGAATTGATGAAGCATCACAGTAAGATATCGCCGCCCAAGCCCGGGCAGGACGCGCGCCTGGACCAAAGCGTCCTGTCGCGCATCGCCGCGCTCAAGGCCATGTCGGTGAAAGGGCTGAAGGCTGAATGGGAACGGCTCCTCGGCAGCGCCGCACCGAACAACAGCCGCGCCTTTCTTGAGGCCCGCATCGCCTATCGCCTGCAGGAACTGACCTATGGCGGGCCCGACCACGAGACCCGCCGCATGCTGGACCTGCTTGCCGACGAGGTCGAGGGCGTCTCCCGCCGCAAGAACCAGATCGCGGATCCCCGCAATCCGGTGGCTGGCACGCGGCTGATCCGGGAATGGAACGGGGTCGAGCACACCATCACCGTGCTGAAGGACGGTTTTGAGTGGCAGGGCCGCAAATACAAATCGCTCTCCGGCATCGCGCGGGAAATCACCGGCGTGCGCTGGAACGGCTATCGCTTCTTCGGGCTGCAGGTCCGACCGCGGGAGGTTTGACCATGGACATGAACACACGCCCCGGCCGCCGCCTGCGCTGCGCCATCTACACCCGCAAGTCGAGCGAGGAAGGGCTCGACATGGAATTCAACAGCCTCGACGCCCAGCGGGAAGCCTGCGAGGCCTATATCGCCAGCCAGAAATCCGAAGGATGGGTCGCCACTCGCGACCGCTACGACGACGGCGGCTTCTCGGGCGGCAATCTGGACCGGCCGGGGCTGAAGCAGCTGCTGGCCGACATCGACGACGGGCTGATCGACGTGGTCGTGGTCTACAAGATCGACCGGCTCAGCCGCGCCCTGATGGATTTCTCGAAGCTGGTCGAGGTCTTCGACCGCAACGGGGTCACCTTCGTTTCGGTCACGCAGTCCTTCAACACGACCACGTCGATGGGGCGGCTGACGTTGAACATCCTTCTCAGCTTCGCCCAGTTCGAACGCGAGGTCATCGGCGAACGCATCCGTGACAAGGTTGCCGCCTCGCGCAAGCGAGGGATCTGGATGGGGGGCTATGTGCCGCTCGGCTACGATGTGCAGGACCGCAAGCTGGTGATCAACGAGGACGAGGCCGCCTCGGTGCGCCGGATCTTCGAGCGGTTCGTCGAACTCGGCTCGGCCACGATGCTGGCGAAGGAACTGCGGCGCGAAGGGTTTCGCAGCAAGCAGGGCACGCTGATCGACAAGGGCTACCTTTATCGGGTGCTCCGCAATCGCGTCTATCGCGGCGAGGCCGTCCACAAGGGCAAGGCCTATCCGGGCGAGCACGAGGCCGTCGTCACCGACAAGGTCTGGGATCAGGTCGACGCCATCCTGCAGGGCAACCGCCACGCCCGGTCCAGCAACAGCCGCATGCAGACGCCCGCGCCGCTGAAGGGGCTGATCTTCACCGATACCGGCGCGGCCATGACCCCGACCGCGACAAAGAAGCGCGGCAAGCTCTACCGCTATTACGTCTCGATGGACGTGATCAAGAACCGCACCACGGAGGACGACAGCGGCGGCGATCAAGCACCGGTCCGCCTGCCTGCGGGCATGGTCGAGGACGCCATCGTCACCGAAGTCCGGCGCATTCTGCAGACGCCCGAGGTGGTCACGCAGGTGCTGGCGGCGCTGAAGCGCGATCAGGTGTCCGAGGCCGAGGCAATCGCGGCGCTGCATGATTTCGACACGCTCTGGGCGCAGCTGTTCCCGCTCGAGCAGGCGCGGATCATCCAGCTTCTGGTCCGGCGCGTCACCGTCACCGCCGCCGGGCTCGAGGTCGACATCCGGCGCGAAGGCGTCGCGGGCGTCATCCGCGAGATGATCGCCCCACGCGATATGGAGGCCGCCGAATGACCCGAGGCAATGACACGATCCGCGTGCTGATCCCCCTAAAGCTGCGCAAGAAGAACGGGCGACCCAAGATCATGCCGCCCGCTGACTACAGCCCGAGCGAGGATCAGACGCAGGACCCGCACATCCTGCGCGCCATCGGCCGGGCATGGGGCTGGCGGCGGCGCATGGAGGCAGGCGAGTTCGCCACGATCCAGGAACTGGCCGAGGCCGTCGGTCTGGCCGAACGCCATGTCAGCCGCCAGCTACGCCTCGCCTATCTGGCGCCGGAGGTGCTGAAGCGCCTGACCTGCAGCCGCGAGGCGTCGGCGGTCAGCCTCTACGACCTGTGCTTTCTGGCGGGGGAGACATGGCAGGAGCAGGCCGGTCGGGTGTTCGGGCGCGCTTAGAAACGTGACCTGGAATTTGACGCCGTCCCGCACTCAGTGGCGCTGGAACATGGCTGTCCAAGCATGTATTTCATGAGAAAGGTAGCGCCTGACCGTGGGCATGCCCAAATTCTGATATTTTCTAGGCTATTGGAAAGCTGATTTCGAATGCGCGTGGACGTCCCCTACGATTTGTCGCCGGTTAGCCTCGCGGGGTTCGCCTGCATGCTCCGAGATCTTCCAGACGCAGCCGAATACGAGTTCCACTTTGGCTGCGAGCGTTGGTTCCCTCCGTTTTCGATGCTGCTCCTTTCTGCTCTGCTTCGCCAGTTCCGAGGCAATCGACCAGAAGCTCGTCGACGAGCACGGGATCGTGAAAATCACTCATACGCAGCGCATTTCGGCTTCTTCCGATCTTTTGGTCTCCAACATGGGAATGCTCCCGGTGAGGCACCTGGAAGTTCTAGGTACGTTCCGATCAGCGAGCTTGATGTTGCAGAGATTCGCCAAGAGGCATTCGACGCCTTTCAGGAAGTAGGAGACGTAATTGAGGGGAAAGCCGCCGAGCTTGCTGGGCTACTTACGCGCCATCAGCAGGGAGAATTGCAGGATACCCTTACATATTCCATCCGCGAGATCATGCGAAATGTCGTCGAGCATAGCGGCTCTGAAAAGATTTACATTTGCGCTCAATATTGGCCCCAACGCCATGAAGTGGAAGTTGGAATTGTCGATGACGGCATCGGCATCCATAGGGCTCTCACCGGGAACCCAGCCTTCGATGGCTTGACGGAACCGGAAGCCCTTCAGATGGCCTTGATGCCCGGAATCTCCGGGAATCCTCACGCCGGGCGGGGTAACGACCAATGGAACAATTCTGGCTACGGCCTCTATATGACCAGCCGCATCTGCCGGAACGGTGGAAGTTTCCTGTTATGTTCGGGCGGAACCGGAATTGAGCTAAGCAACGAAGGGAAGCATACATTCGATTCGGATTTCCGAGGGACTGCAATCAGGCTAGTAATCGACACAGCCAATTTAAGTGCATTGCGGGAACGTCTCCAACAGTTTGCGGCGCAAGGACGAGTTGCAGCCGCTCAGATCGCCGGCGCCAACGTCAACGTTGCTTCTACTGCATCTCAGATGCTTACCCGAGATTTCCGGCAAGAATAGGCATCTATAGAGCCGTAAGGCGTTGTAATCTTGTGAAGGCGATCAAGCGGCGCAAAGGAGCTGCTTCGGCCGTCAATGAAAACTCGCCTGAAAGGACGTCGCGGTCAGCGAGACATGCGCGTCCAGCGGCGGGTGCAGCTCGAACGCCTTAGGTTCGCGCGCGAAGTTCCAGAGCCGGAACAGGGACCATTCCGAACGCCGTTCCTCGGCCACGGCTAGTTCGTTGCGGCTGATGTGGAAAGGGGTGCGTTCCCAGCCATTCGTCGTCTTCACTTCGATCAGGCGCGGACGGCCGTCGGGTGCAAAGCTGGCGATATCGTAGCCGGCGCCATCGCCGTCCTCCTCCGAAACCCACCGGACCTTGCGCGCAAGATCGTCGCGGCCCGCTGATTTCAGGGCTGCACGCTCATGCGCCAAGACGCGCTCCTCACCGGCGCGGCCGAGGGCGCGGTTTCGCTCGTCTCTCGCCGCGACATCGAATTTGCGGGCGATGTGCAGCATCTGCTCCAGCTCCTGCGGCGGCGGCTGGTTCGACAACGTGGGCGGCGGCCCGATCCAGATCGGCCGCGCCTCCGCGAGGCCGGTCGTCACTCTGGTATCTGAATGGCGGCCGAGCCATGCCGGGTTTAGCGCCAGCCAGCGCGCCACGGCATCCACCAGCGTCATCTGGAAATTGAAGGCGGGCTTGTATCCCGGGATCCAATCCTCACCTAGCCCCTTCAGCACGGCGCTGATGTTCTGGTGCTTGAACTCGACCGATCCCTCGGACCGATTATTCAACAGCGGCAGAAGCCCGCGCCGATGCTCGGCCTTGTTGTAGGGGCGACCAGAGACGTCGTCGGCCAGCATCGCGAAGTAATCCGCGACGATCAGGTCGTTCTCTTCATCTGTCCAGGCCCCGTTTGACATCGCGCCAGGCTAAGGGCGGAAACTGCGTTTGTCATCAGAGACTTCGCGCAAGACTCCCAAGACATACCATCCACCACGCCGCCCGTGTCGCGTCGCCATCTGCTTTGAGACAAGCCGGAACCAGCGAAACACGGGCGCAGTGCGATCCCGTCAGCTCACTGAATTATATGGGGATTTTGAGTCCGTCTCGCCGGGAGCGAGGGGCGGGTGGAAAGAGACGCCGGGCGTTCGGAGACCGATCTCGCGCGATTGGACCGTCTCCGAAGGGCGGATGGCCCTTGCAAACCCCTTTGGCACATAAAGAAAAAGGCCCCGCGAGGGACCTGTTTTCGGGTTTGCAATGTGCAAGTGGCGGACAGTGAGGGATTCGAACCCTCGAGACGGTTCCCCGCCTACACACTTTCCAGGCGTGCGCCTTCGACCACTCGGCCAACTGTCCGTCCGGTTCATCTAGCGAAAGCGGACGGACAGCGCAAGGCGCTGCGGCTCAGAGTTTCGAGATGCGCTTTTGCAATTCGGCCAGCTGACGGCGGATCTCGGCCATGTCTTCGGATTCGGGCTCGGCTTTCTTCGAGGCATGCTTGGGCGCTGGCTCGCCCTCTTCCGGGGCCGGGCCGCTGCTGCCCGAGTGGCCCCAGCCCATGGCCTTGAGAAACAGCCGCTGCTGACGTTGCAGCGCCTCGAACCCCGGCATCGACGACATCGGGTTGGGAAAGGTCGCCAGGTTTTCCATCATCTTGGACTGCCCCTCGCGCAGCAGCTCAAAGCTGGCGGCAAGAAAATCCGGAACGACCGATTGCGCCTGCGTGGTATAGCTGCGCACCAGATCGATCAGCACATCGATGGGCAGGACGTTTTCCCCCCTGCCCTCATGCTCGGCAATGATCTGCAACAGATATTGTCGCGTCAGATCATCGCCGGTCTTGAGATCGACGATCCGGACCTGTCTGCCTGCCCGAATGAAGCCGGCGATGTCTTCCAGCGTCACGTAATCGCTGGTCTCGGTATTATAAAGGCGTCGGCTGGCATAGCGCTTGATCAGAAGCGGGGTCGTATTCTGGGCCTCGGCCATGGCTCCTCCGGCGATGCATTTGCAGCATGATGGGAAATGGCCTGCGAAATTGCAAAGGAAAACCGCCTCGAGGCAACAGCGAAAGGGCGCGCCGCAGATGCGACGCGCCCTGTGTCAAGAACCGGTGCGTTCCGACAGAGGCCGAAATCAGGCCTTGGTCACGGTGCTGGTAGCCGTGGTGGCGGCGGCAGCAGCTTTCTTCACCGCGGCTTGGGTGTCGCGGGTGGCTTTTTCCGCCGCTTTCTGCGCGTCGGCAGCCAGATCCTTGCCAGCGGTCAGCATCAGATCGACGGTGTCCATCTGCACTTTCTTGGCCACTTCGGCAAAGGCAGCCATGTGCTCGGCGGCCATTTCGGCAGCAGCCGAAGCGAAGTCGCTCATCGCCTTGGCGTATTCGGCCGGCTCTTCCTTCGAGGCGGTCAGTTCGCCCAGGCGAGCGATGGTGTCTTTCGCCCACTGCGAGGAAATTTCGGTCGAACGTTCGGCAGCGGCCAGGGTGATCTTGGCCAGCTTTTCGCCCAGGGCGGTCTGCGATTTGAAGGCGTCCTGGAACGACGAGGTGTCGACCGGGAATTTCGCCATGATTTCCTGCATGGTCTTGGTGAAGTCGGGGGTCTTGGCCATGTGCTTTCTCCTTGGTCGGCGCAAGGCGCAGCGCCGTGTGATCCGTATGACCCCCATATACTTTCTGCGCCGCAGCATTTCAACCCTTTTCTGCTGCGGCGCAGAAATTTTTAGGAGCGTTCGTGCACATACTGCCCCGGCGCCGGACCGAAGCCCTCGCCGGGATCGCGGGCTTCTGTCTGACGCCCGGAAAAGCGCGCCAGCCATTCCCCCCAGCGCGGCCACCAGCTGCCGGGATGATAGCTTGCCTTGTCACGCCAGGTCTGGTGGCCGTCGCCGAAGCCGGCATCCGATACGTAGTGGCCGTATTTCTTCTTGCTGGGGGGATTCACGATGCCTGCGATATGGCCCGATTCCGAAAGGATGAAGGTCTTGTCGCGCGCTCCCATCTGCGCAACCCCTTTCCAGCTGTCCTTCCAGGGCGCGATGTGATCGGTTTCGCAGGCCACTGCGCACAGCGGCACGTCCACTTCGCTGACATGCAGCCGGTGCCCCATCAGCGGATACCCATCGCCGACGAAACGGTTCTGCTGGCAAAGGCCGCGCAGATATTCGCTGGCCATGCGCCCGGGCAGATTGGTGCCGTCGCCATTCCAGAACAGCAGATCGAAGGCGGGCGGGGTCTCACCCAGCATATAGCTGCGAATCGCCGGCCCCCAGACAAGGTCATTGGCGCGCAGGAAGCTGAAGGTGCGCGTCATCAGCTGGGAACTCAACACGCCGCTGCGGGCAATCTCGTCCTCGATACCGCCGACGAAATCATCCTGAAGATAGGCCGTGAATTCGCCCTGATCCGAAAAATCGGTCAGGGTTGTGAAGAAGGTGGCTGAATTCACGCGCCTGTCCCCACGCTGCTTCAGCAGCGACAAGGTCAGCGCCAGCGTCGTGCCGGCGATGCAATAGCCCACGACATTCAGCTTTTCCTGCTCTGTCAGGTCAAGAACACGGTCCATCACCTCGAGATAGGCGCCGACGTAATCCTCCATGCCGGTATCGGCATAGCTGGCATCAGGGTTTTTCCAGGCGACCACGAACAGGGTATGCCCCTGATCCACGATCCACTTGATCAGGCTGTTCTGCGGCTTCAGGTCCAGAATGTAGAACTTGTTGATCCACGGCGGAAAGATCACCAGTGGAATTTCATGGACCGAAGGCGTCGTCGGCTTGTACTGGATCAGTTCGTAAAGACGGGTGCGTGCGACCACCGTGCCTTCGGTGGTGCCGATGTTCTCGCCCACACGGAAGGCATCGCGATCCGCCAGCGACACGATCAGCTCGCCCCCGTGCTGTTCGACATCGCGCACCAGGTTTTCCAGCCCCTTCACCAGGCTTTCACCTTCGGTCGCCAGGGCCTTTTCCAGCGCATCGGGGTTCGTGGCCAGGAAATTGGTGGGCGCCATCATGTCGATCATCTGGCGCGTGAACCATTCGATTCGGCGTCTGTCGGTCATATCGGGCAGGTCAAGCGCGCTTGCAGCCTCGGAAATGGCGCGGGCGTTGATCTGATACTGCCGCTTGATGAAGCTGAAGAACGGATGGCTGTCCCACAACGGGTTTGAAAAGCGCCGGTCGCGCCCCTCCTCGGCGGCGGGTGCCGTAAGGCTGCCGCGGGCAAGCGCAGCCTGCGCCTCGGCGAAATGGCGCAGCGTCTCGCCCCAATAGCTGACCTGCTGTCCCAGGATGCGTTCGGGTTGCGCCGCCAAGGTGCGCATCCACGCGGTGGTGGCGGTCGCGAACAGGTCGGGGCCCGGCATTTCCACGCCCGGAGCGTGCAACTTGCGCTGCGCAAGGGCGGCGATCAGGCGCTGGGTCAGCGATTCGATCCGCTCGATGTTCTGGGCAAGCTGCTCGGGCAGACGGCTGTTGGTGCCAAAGGCCGCCTCGACAAAGGCGGCGGTTCCGCCCAGCGCGCTCGCCGCTTCCGCTTGCAAGGCCGGGGCAGGCTGCTGCGCCGCCTCGGCGCCAGAGGCTGCGCCAGCATGACCCGATTCCGCTGGCCCCACCGCCCCGGCCGGACGCAGGACGTCATCCACATCTTCTATTCGCGTCGCCGGCTTGGGTTTGGCCGGCTTGCGCCGGGTCGTGGTGCGGGTATCGCTGCGCGCGGCAGCACGTGCGCGGGTAGCCCCGGCCCTACCCGAGGCTTTCTTGGCCCCCGCCGGAATCGCCGCCGAAGATGCAGCCCTTGCGGTCTTGCCCGATTCCCTGCCGCTTCCTGCTTCGGCTGCGTCAGCAGCGCCGGTTGCCGCCGTCTCTGGCTCAGATGCACGCTTTCGGGCAGTCCCTTGTCTGGTCTTGGGCGGCGTGGCGGCCTTGTCGGCCGATACTTCCCCATCCCCCGCCGATTCCGGTTTGTCGTCCTTGGCCGCCATAATTGACAATCCTCCCTAACCGTAAAATCATTATGTCCAGTATCCACCGCAGGTAAAGCCGTGTCCTTCCCCGGCCAGCCGAAAAGCAAGACAGGTTACCATGGCGACTTACAAGGGCTTGAAGGGCATCATCTCCTACGACGCGATGGAGACGATCCGGAATACCAATGAATGGATGGGCGCCAGTGCGCGGGCGCTGGCCTCGTATCCGGCCTTCGCGCTGATTCCCAATCCGATGTTCAAGCTGATGTCGGCCTGGGGCCGCGTCACCGAACGCAGCTTTGCCCGCATGGTCATCAAGCCCGACTGGGAAATCCCCCCGATCGTGTCCGAGGATGGCCAGGATCATGTTGTCTATATCGAGCCGGTGATCGAACGCCCCTTCGGCGATCTGGTGCATTTCCGCGTGGCGCGACGCGCACCCATGGAACGCAAGGTGTTGCTGGTCGCGCCGATGTCGGGCCATTACGCCACGCTGCTGCGCACCACCGTCACCTCGCTTTTGCCCGATTGCGAGGTTTATGTCACCGACTGGCACAACGCCCGCGACATCCCCGTCAGCTGCGGCAAGTTCGACATCGAGGATTACACCCAGTATCTGGTCGATTTCATCCGCCACCTGGGTCCGGATGTGAACGTGATCGCCGTCTGCCAGCCCGCACCGCTTTCACTGGCCGCGACCGCCATCCTGGCCGAAGAGGATCCAAAGTCGCAGCCCAAGTCGCTGATCCTGATCGGCGGCCCGATCGACCCCGATGCGGCGCCCACCGAAGTCACCGATTTCGGCAACCGCATCACCATGGGCGAGCTGGATTACCTGATGATCCAGCAGGTCGGCTTCAAGTATCGCGGCGCCGGCCGCATGGTTTACCCCGGGCTGGCGCAGCTGACCTCCTTCATCGCCATGAACGCCGAAACCCATGCCAAGGCATTCCTCGACAAGATCTTTGCCGAGGCGCGCGGCGAGGGCTCCGAGGGGGACAAGCACAACGTGTTCTACGACGAATACCTGGCGGTCATGGACATGACGGCCGAATTCTACCTTTCGACCGTCGAACGCATCTTCAAGGGGCTGGAAATCGCCCAGAACCGCTTCAGCGTGAATGGCAAGCCGGTAGATCTGGGCAAGATATCCGATGTTGCCATCATGACCGTCGAGGGCGCGAACGACGATATTTCCGCGCCCGGCCAATGCGTAGCGGCGCTGCGGCTGTGCACCGGCGTGCCGGCACATCGCAAGACCCAGCATCTGGAACCGGGTGCGGGCCATTACGGCATCTTTGCCGGTCGCAGCTGGCGGCTGAACATCCGGCCGCTGGTGCTGGACTTCATCGACGAACAACTGCGCCCCGGCACCACTGGTCGTCGCCGCCGCACCTATCCCAAACCCGTGGATCAGGGCCGCATCAACCCGGCCGAGGACGACGGCAAGATCGCGATCTAGGCTGAAACCCCTCTGGCCCGGTCACATCCGGGCCAGAACCTGATCTACGGCGGCGCCGATAAGTTCCAGACAGTCGGGGCTGGAAAATCGGTGGTCTGCATCCTTGACCAGGGTCAGGTGCAGATCGGGCCCTTCGGCGTGATCGATCAGGCGCAGCGCCCAGTCCACCGGCACATCCGCATCCGCCGTGCCCTGCAGGAATCGCACAGGCATCGGCAGGCGCAGGGGGCTGTCCAAAACCAGATGATCGCGGCCGTCCTCGATCAGGCGGCGGGTGATGACATAGGGGGCATCGTCATATTCGCTGGGCAGTTCGATCCGTCCTTGTTGCATCAGCGCCTGACGTTGCTCGTCCGAAAAACCGGCCCAGAAGCCGCGTTCGGTGAAATCAGGGGCAGCGGCAATGGTGACCAGGCCGGCCACCCTTTCGGGCATTGCCCGTGCCAGCAGCAGGCTGATCCATCCCCCCATGCTGGAACCCACCAGCACCTGCGGCCCCTGGGTCAGCGCCTCGATCGCGGCGCGGGCATCGGCCAGCCAGTCACCGATGCAGCCATCCTCGAACCGGCCCGAGGACTGGCCATGACCCGAGTAATCAAGGCGCAGAAAGGCCCGGCCCTGCATGCGCGCCCGTTCGGCCAGCCATAGCGCCTTGGTGCCCTGCATGTCGGATTTGAACCCACCCAGGAACACCACCCCCGGCCCCTGCCCCGGCTGCGGTTCACAGGCAATGCGGCGACCCTGCGGGGTATCGACAAACTTGGGCATGGTGTGGCTCCGTTCGGGATGGCGCGATCACGGGACGCGCGCGGCGCCCGCCTTTCGTTCCTAGACGCATTGACAAGGCCCGGCAATCGCGCGACACGCAGCCCCTATACCCGCAACCGGGCGTTCCGTGGGCGCCAAACCGACGAGGAGGACCGCCGTGTCCCAGATTTCGCTGACCTTTCCCGATGGCAATTCGCGCGATTATCCCGTCGGCGTGACTGCGGCCGAGGTCGCGGCCTCGATCGCGCCCAGCCTTGCCAGAAACGCCATTTCGGCCATGCTGGACGGCAAACACATCGACCTGCAATGGCCGATCCTGAATTCTGGTCGCATCGCCATCAACACGATGAAGGACAGCGAGCCGGCGCTGGAACTGATCCGTCACGATCTGGCCCATATCATGGCCCGCGCCGTGCAAGAGATCTGGCCGGACGTCAAGGTGACCATCGGCCCGGTTCGCGATCAGGGCTGGTTCTACGACTTCGACCGTGCCGAGCCGTTCACCCCCGAGGATCTGGGCGCCATCGAGGCACGGATGAAACAGATCATCGCCGCGCGCGACCCGGTCCGGACCGAGGTCTGGGACCGCGCCCGGGCCCGCGCCCATTACGAGGCCGCGAACGAGCCCTTCAAGGTCGAACTGATCGATCGCATCCCGGGCGACGAGCCGATTCGCATGTATTGGCACGGCGACTGGCAGGATCTGTGCCGCGGCCCGCACCTGCAAAACACCGGACAGGTGCCGGCCGATGCCTTCAAGCTGACGCATGTCGCCGGCGCTTATTGGCTGGGCGATGCCTCGCGCCCGATGCTGCAACGCATCTACGGCGTCGCCTTCCGCAATCGTGACGATCTGAAGGCGCATCTGACCATGCTGGAAGAGGCCGCCAGGCGCGACCACCGCAAGCTTGGCCGCGAGATGGAGCTGTTCCACTTTCAGGAAGAAGCACCGGGCATGGTGTTCTGGCACCCGAACGGCTGGACGATCTATCGCGAGCTGGAAGCATACATGCGCCGTCGCCTGATCCGGGCCGGTTACAAGGAAATCCGCACGCCCCAGGTCGTTGACCGCATCCTGTGGGAAAAATCCGGCCATTGGGAAGCCTATCGCGAGAACATGTTCCTGGTCGAGGTGGACGAGGAAGGCGCCAAGGAAAAGCGCATCAATGCGCTCAAGCCGATGAACTGCCCCTGCCATGTCCAGGTCTATAACCAGGGCCTGAAATCCTATCGCGACCTGCCGCTGCGCCTGGCCGAATTCGGCTCGTGTCACCGTTATGAATCCTCGGGCTCGATGCACGGGCTGATGCGGGTGCGCGGCTTTGTCCAGGACGACGCGCATATTTTCTGCACCGAGGATCAGATCCAGCAGGAATGCGCGGGCTTCATCGAACTGCTATCGTCGGTCTATCACGATCTCGGCTTCCAGAAATTCGACATCAAGCTGTCGACGCGGCCGGACGTGCGCGTGGGCAGCGACGAAATCTGGGACAAGGCCGAATCGGCGCTGAAAGGCGCGATCGAGCATTTGGGCCTGCCCTACGAAATCAACCCCGGCGACGGCGCTTTCTATGGCCCCAAGCTGGATTTCAAGCTGACCGACGCCATCGGCCGCGAATGGCAATGCGGCACCTTCCAATGCGATTTCAACCTGCCCCAGCGCCTTGGCGCCGAATATGTCGGCGAGGATGGGGGCAAGCACATGCCGGTCATGCTGCACCGTGCCGTGCTGGGCAGCTTTGAACGCTTCATCGGCATCCTGATCGAAAACTATTCGGGCAAGATGCCGCTGTGGCTGGCGCCACGGCAGGTGGTGGTGGCCTCGATCGTGTCGGGGGCGGACGATTACGTTCACGAGGTCGTGGCGGCCCTGCGCGCCGCCGGCCTGCGCGCCGAGGCCGATACCCGCAACGAAAAGATCAACTACAAGGTGCGCGAGCATTCGGTCGGCAAGGTGCCGGTCATCATGGCCATCGGCATGAAAGAGGTCGAGGACCGCAGCGTTTCGATCCGCAGGCTGGATCGGCAGGGCAGCGAAAGCCAGCCGCTCGAGTCGGCGATTCAGGCCCTGGCGAGCGAGGCGACGCCCCCCGACCTGCTTTGATTGCGCGGATTTTAAGCAACAATATCAAAACTCTCACGCGAGTTGACGTTACGTAACTTGCGTGAGACTTTCCTGCTTGCGTTTTTGTGGAAATCATTCATCCTCTCTTGCGCGTGAGCATGACTTTCTACCGCCTCCCTTCACGGGGCAGCCGGACTGGACGGGAAAGATGGCTGCACGGCCCGGGGCAATCTCGCGCCGGGATGACTTGAAGGAGAGACGGTATAATGGCTACCGGCACCGTGAAATGGTTCAATGCCACCAAAGGCTATGGCTTCATCGCGCCCGATGATGGCGGCAAGGACGTGTTCGTGCACATCTCGGCCGTGGAACGTGCGGGCCTGACTGGGCTGAACGACAATCAGAAGATCAGCTACGAACTGCAATCGGGCCGCGATGGCCGCAGTTCGGCTGCGGATCTGAAACTGCTCTGATCGCTGTCAGATATCAGCAGATTCCGGACGGCTCGCATGATGCGGGCCGTTTCGCGTTTCGGCAGGCAGCCACTTGCACGGCGTCGCCGGCCGGTTATGTCATGCGCTAGCACTGATTTCGGGGCGAATGCGATGAATCTGGCGGAACACGTGCTGCGGGCTGGTCTGAGCCATCCCGACAAGCTGGCCTTGTCGGTCGTGGGCCTGTCGCGCGCCGACCGCTGGTCTCATGGTCGTCTGCGGCAGGCAGTGCTGGGCACCGCAACAGGCCTGCGACGCCACGGTCTGGTGCAAGGGGATCGCCTGCTGATTCGCATGGGCAACACGCCCGCCTTTCCGGTCGTGTATCTGGCCGCCATCGCGGCAGGCGTCGTGCCCGTGCCCAGTTCGGCGATGCTGACCGCGGCCGAAATCACCGCCCTGTCCAGGCTGATCGGGCCGGCCGCGATCGCGGCCGATGGAACCGCGCCGCTGCCGACCGACAGCCCGGCCCAGGTGCTAAGCCTGCAGGAACTGACCGCCTGGCGCGACCTGCCGCCGGCCGAGTTCGTCCAGGGCGATCCCGAGCGCATGGCCTATATCGTGTTCACCTCGGGCAGCGGCGGAACGCCGCGGCCGGTCTGTCACGCCCATCGCGCCATTCTGGCCCGGCAGATGATGTTTCAAGGCTGGTATGGTCTGACCGCGCAGGACCGGGTGATGCATGCGGGCGCCTTCAACTGGACCTTCACGCTTGGCACCGGCCTTCTGGATCCCTGGACCATGGGCGCCAGCGCGCTGATCCCTGAACCCTCGGTCGGGCCCGAGCAGTTGCCGCTGCTGGCGGCCCGGCACGGCGCCTCGATCCTCGCCGCGGCCCCCGGGGTGTTCCGGCGGATGCTGCGCGCCCAGTGGCGGCCCTGGCCCGAGCTTCGCCACGGGCTGACCGCCGGCGAACGGCTGGACCCGGGCTTGCGCACCGCCTGGCAGGACCGCACCGGCACAGATCTGCACGAGGCCATGGGCATGACCGAATGTTCGACCTTTGTCTCGGGCAGCCCGGAGCGCCCGGCACCGCCCGGCACGGCGGGTTTTGCCCAGCCCGGTCGCAAGGTGCAAATCCTCGACCCGTCTGGAAAGCCCACCGACGGCATCGGCACCTTGGCGGTGCATCGCAGCGATCCGGGGCTGTTTCTGGGCTATCTCGACCAGCCGGATGAAACCGCGGCCCGTTTCGCGGGCGACTGGTTCCTGACCGGCGATCTTGCGCAAGACGATGGCTCGGGCGCCATCCGCATCCTGGGACGCCGCGACGACATGATGAATGCCGGCGGCTTTCGCGTCGCCCCGCCCGAGGTCGAAGAGGCTCTGGCCGATGTGCCGCAGGCGGGCGATCTGGCCGCAACCGAACTGCCCGTCGCCGCCGGCACCAGCATCATCGCCCTGTTCTGGACCGGCGCCGCGAGCGAGGATGCCCTGCGCAGCCAGGCCGCGCAGCGGCTTGCGCGCTACAAGCAGCCCCGGGCATATATCCATCTGGACGCCCTGCCGCGCACGGCCACGGGCAAGATCAACCGTCGCGCCCTGCGCGCGCTTTACCGCAAGGATATCCCATGAACGACCCGCTTCCCGGTCAGGTGCGACTGGACATCTTTGCCGATCCGGTCTGCCCCTGGTGCGTGATCGGCAAGGCGGAGCTCGATCGCGCGCTGGAAAGCCGTCCAGGCCACCCCTTCGTCATCACCTGGCGGCCGTTCCGGCTTGATCCGCAGATGCCGGCAGCGGGTATGGATCATGTTGCCTACATGAAGATGAAGTTCCGCGACGAGGCCGGCATTCTGGCGGCAATGCGCCCGGTGATCGAGGCCAGCGAAAGGCTGGGCCTGTGGCTGAACCCTTCGCTGATCGAACGGGTGCCGAACACGCTGAACGCGCATCGCCTGCTGCATTGGGCCGGGCTCGAAGGCGCGCAGACCCCGGTCATGGCCGGGCTGATGCGGGCGCATTGGCGCGAAGGCCAGAACATCTCGAACCCCGATGTGCTGGTGCGCATCGCCGAAGCGGCCGGGATGGACGGCGCGATGGTCCGGCGGCTGCTGGCCACAGATGCCGACGCCGATGTGGTGCGCGCCCAGGAAATGCACGCCCGCGAACGCGGCATCCAGTCGGTGCCGACCTTCATCGTCGCCGATACCCATGTCGTCACTGGCGCCCAGCCCGCCGCGCTGTGGCAGAACGTCATCGACGAACTGACCGCGCGCTAAGGCGCGATGCGCCCCGACGGGCGGATTTCTGCTATCCTCGGTTCACCGGACCGGAGGATTCGCATGACCCGCTTTGCCGCCCCGATCGCCGAACAGATCTGGGACATGAAATACCGGCTGAAGGACGCCGACGGCCAACCCATCGACCTGTCGGTCGAGGACAGCTGGCGCCGCGTCGCGCGCGATCTGGCGCGCGTCGAGGCAGATCCCGCGCGCTGGGAACAGGCGTTCTACCACGCGCTCGAGGATTTCCGCTTTCTGCCCGCCGGCCGCATCCTGGCCGGCGCCGGCACCGGGCGCGAGGTCACGCTGTTCAACTGCTTTGTCATGGGCACGATTCCCGACAGCATGGAGGGCATCTTTCAGGCGCTGAAAGAGGCGGCGCTGACCATGCAGCAGGGCGGCGGCATCGGCTATGATTTCAGCACCATCCGGCCCAAGGGCGCCAAGGTGCAGGGCGTGGCCGCCGACGCCTCGGGGCCGCTCAGCTTCATGGATGTGTGGGATGCGATGTGCCGCACGATCATGTCGGCAGGTTCGCGTCGCGGCGCGATGATGGCGACCATGCGCTGTGATCACCCCGACATCGAAGCCTTCATCCAGGCCAAGCAGGACAGCGCGCGGCTGCGCATGTTCAACCTGTCGGTGCTGGTCAGCGATGCCTTCATGCAGGCGGTTCAGGACGATGCCCCCTGGAATCTGCAGTTCCAGGACCGGGTCTATCACACCCTGCCGGCGCGCGATCTGTGGAACCGGATCATGCGCGCAACCTATGATTATGCCGAGCCCGGTGTGATCTTCATCGACCGCATCAACCGCATGAACAACCTAGCCTATGCCGAAACCATCGCCGCAACGAACCCCTGCGGCGAACAGCCTTTGCCGCCCTATGGCGCCTGCCTGCTGGGGTCGATCAACCTGGCGCGGCTGGTGCAGGACCCGTTCTCGCCGCGGGCCCGCCTGGACGGGGCGGCGCTGGCCGATCTGGTGCGGGTCGCGGTGCGCATGATGGACAATGTCGTGGACGTCTCGCGCTTTCCCCTGCCCCAGCAAGCGGCCGAGGCCCGGGCGAAACGCCGCATCGGCCTGGGCGTGACCGGGCTGGCCGATGCGCTGGTGATGCTGGGCCTGCGCTATGGGGCGCCGGCGGCCGTCGATCAGACCCGCGCCTGGATGCATGAAATCGCCCGCACCGCCTATCTGGCCAGCGCCGACCTGGCGCGTGAAAAGGGCGCGTTTCCGCTGTTTCAGGCCGACGCCTTCCTGAGTTCGGGCTTCATGCAGCGCATGGACCCCGAGGTGCGCGATGCGATTGCCCGGCACGGCATCCGCAACGCGCTGCTGACCAGTGTGGCGCCCACCGGCACCATCAGCCTATATGCCGGCAATGTCAGTTCCGGGATCGAGCCGATCTTTGCCCACGCCTACACCCGCAAGGTGCTGCAAAAGGACGGCTCGCGGACCGAGGAAGAGGTCGTCGATCATGCCGTGCAGGTCTGGCGCCAGCTTAACGGCGATGCCCCCCTGCCGGCGCATTTCGTCGATGCGCAAACCCTGGCCCCGGCGGATCATGTGGCGATGCAGGCCGCCGCGCAGGAATGGGTGGACAGTTCCATTTCCAAGACCATCAATTGCCCCAGGGACATATCCTTTCAGGATTTCAAGGACGTCTATCTGGCCGCATGGCAGGCGGGGTGCAAGGGATGCACGACATATCGCCCCAATGACGTGACCGGCAGCGTGCTGTCGGTGGCCGAGGCCGGCGATGTCGCGCCCCAGACCGACCAGGGCGCTGATGTGGTCTATCTGACCGAGCCGCTAGAACGCCCCGCGGCTTTGGAGGGGGCGACCTACAAGCTGAAATTCCCCGGCAGCGAACATGCCATCTATATCACCATCAACGACATCGTGCAGGGCGGCCACCGCCGCCCGTTCGAGGTATTCATCAACTCGAAGAACATGGAACATTTCGCCTGGACCGTGGCGCTGACCCGGATGATTTCAGCCGTTTTTCGTCGCGGCGGCGACGTGTCCTTTGTCGTCGAGGAACTCAAGGCGGTATTCGATCCGCGCGGGGGCGCCTGGCTGGACGGGCGCTATGTCCCCTCGATCCTGGCGGCGATCGGCGGCGTCATCGAACGTCACATGATCGCCATCGGGTTTCTGGAAGCCGAGGGCAAGGCCCTGAAATCCGACCCCAAGGCCGCAATGGTGACTGGCGAGGCCCCGCGCGGCCCCGCCTGCCCGTCCTGCGGTCAATATGGCATGCAGATGATCGAAGGCTGCATGACCTGCCCGCATTGCGGTTTTTCCAGATGCGGTTAGCTGTGCGCCCGCAGGGCTTGGCGACGCTCAGTTCCTGACCAGTGCCGGACAGGTCTGGCCACCACTGAACCGACAAGCCGCCATCGCAGAAATCCTTGCCCGATCACGATCCAGGGCGCGCTTTTGCCGTCATGCCGAAGCCTGCATGGTCATGCCTTGTTGTCCGATCGAAACGGGGGCCAGTTCACTTGTCGCAGGTCAGGGCAGCGCGCGCTGGGTCGATGCCCTGGTCGACAGCGCCGCATAAGCGCTGGCAGCGACCAGAAAGGTGACCGGAGCAGAAAAGGACGCCACCGCCCCGCCCGCCAGATGCAACGCCAGCCCTGCTCCCGCAGCCAGCAACCAGGCTACCAGTCCGGCAGGATTGACCGCGCGGTCGGGATCGGGTTCTGCCTGTCGGCTCGGGCGCTCCATGGCGATATGGACCAATGCAATGCCCACCCAGGCCACGACGAAGATGCCCTGATACGCCAATGCCTGCAGGATATAGGAAAATACGTCGGCCAGCATAAGCACATATGTGATCGCGCCCACGACACAGGCCCAGACCCATTTGGGAAACCGCAGCCGGAACACGGTTCGAGCAAAGCTTTCCATGTTGACTGCGGCCAGGTAGTAATTGGCGGTGTTGATACGGGTCTGCGAAATCCAGACAAACGCCAGACCGGCCAGACCCATCAGCTGCACCAGCGCAAAGACAACCGAAACCTCGGATACTGCGCCCTCGGTCGGCAGGCTTGCCGCCAGGAATATCCCGACAAGCCCATTGAGCAGGAAGGCCACTGCATAAAAGGGCGCACCAAAGCTGATCAGCGCATGAAAGCGTGCATCTTCGGGGCGACCGAAGCGGGCATAGTCAAAGGTGAACATCATCAGGATCCAGACACCCATATAGGCAACAAAGCAGTCCCACCAGCCGCCCGAGCTGGCCCCCTGGGACGGGCCGAGATCCAGCCAGGCATCCGAATATCCGTATTCGGCCACCGCCAGCACCACAGCGGCCCCCAGCCCAAGCAGATAGAACGGCAAGAGCACGCCATTGAACCTGTCCAGCCAGTTCTGGATCGATCCGAAGATCAGCGCGACCGAATAGACGACCACCACCAGGGCCGCCACCGGATAGGACAGACCTGCATATTCGCGCAGCGCCACGGCAATCACCGAGCCCTCGAACACGGCGTAATATATCGCGGTGGCGAAAAAGATCAGTGTCGCCACGGAAGCACCGCTACGACCCAGCAACACCCGCGAAAACAGCGCCACGCTCAGCCCGGTGCGGATCGCATGGCGCACCAGCACCGCATTGACCGCGGCATAGGTGACGACCGACAGCACCAATCCGATGATTGCATTGCGCGCCCCGTAAGCCAGTGCCAGCGAGGCGGCGATGACCAGATAGAACATCGCCGAACAGACCGACCACCAGGCCATGCTCAGCGACAGCTTGCCCATGCGCTGATCGGGCGGCACGGGCCTGTCCGAAAATTCCAGTTCCTGCCTGTTTTCCAATACTCCAGCCATGGCTGAAACTCCCTGTCATGTTTTGTCGAGACAAATGGGGCGGGCGGCGGGTTCGAGCGGCCGCCCACCCGGGGATCAGACGGCCGCCAGATCCCGAGCCGGCGCGGCGTGCTGCTCGGCGGCAGTGGTTTGCGTCATGACATAGACGCCATTCACATCCAGCGCTGCGGTCCATCCGGGCTCGATGACGATGGTCGTCGTGACTTCCTGGATGACTGCCGGGCCGACGATCACATCGCCTGCACCCAACCGCGCGCCGTCATAAACCGGCGTTTCACGCGCCATCGCAGACGCGTCAAAAATCATCGCCCTTGTGCCGATCTGCGCCGCCGAGGCCCCCGCCCCTGCCGGGATACGCATGCGCGTCGGCTGATCCAGAACCCCCCAGAGGGCGCTTTCGACATTCACCACCTCGACCGGGCTGTTCGGTTCGGCATAGGTGTAAAGTTCGTGATGCCGGGCATGAAATGCGACCTTAAGGTGTTCCAGCGCGGCCTCGTCGATATCGAAGGCATCGACATTCACCGTGCATTCATGCACCTGTCCGACATATCGCATGTCCAGACTGCGGCGGACACCTATGCGTTCCGGCGCAAAACCGTCGGCGGTCAGATCAGCGCGGCCCCGAGCCTCTATTTCCGCGAATGTCTTGTCCAGGCGCCGGGCGGCATCGGCTCCGTCAAGACGTGCAGCGATAGGGGCCATATAGTTGTATTTGACATCGGAAATGATCTGGCCAAAAGCACAAAGACCCGATGCCAGTTTGGAAACCAGGATCCTGGTGATGCCCATTTCCCGGGCCAAGGCCGTTATATGTGCCCCCGTCGCGCCACCGGCACAATTCAGCACGAAATCACGCGGGTCATAGCCGCGTTCCACGGACACGCGACGAATGGCGTTTACCATGTTGTTGTTCACGATGGTGAACATGCCATATGCGGCTTTCTCGACACTGATCCCCAGCGGCTCCGCCAGATGCCGCCTTATGGCCTCGCGCGCCTTGCCGATATCCAGCGGCAGCCGGCCGCCAACCAGCCCTTTCGGGTCCAGATAGCCCAGCACCAGATTGGCATCGGTTGTCGTCGGCCGCTCGCCACCCTTGCCATAACAGGCCGGACCGGGCTGCGAGCCTGCCGATTGCGGTCCCATCTGCATCAGCCCCATGGAATCGATCCAGCCGATCGACCCGCCGCCTGCGCCCAGCGTCTCGACCTGGATCATCGGAACTCCGATCCGATAGCGCAGGAAGTCGATGTTCTTCGAGACGTTGGCCTGCCCGTCGCGGGTCAGCGTGATATCGAAGCTTGTGCCGCCCATGTCGACGGTGATGATGTCGCGCAAACCATAGGGTTCACCCAGATAAAGCGCCGCGCGCGGCGCCGAGGCCGGCCCCGAATTGATCGCGTAAACCGCCCGATCCGCGACCACCGCACCCGGCGCCAGGCCACCGTTCGACTGGAAATACCGCACCGGCTGGCGAGCGCCCAGCGATTGAAAATACTCGTCCACAGCCTGCACGTATCGCGAAAGGATCGGCGACAGATAGGCGTTGACAACCGCGGTCGAGGTGCGGGTGTATTCACGCACCTGCGGATAAAGCTGGCTGCCGACCGTCAGGAACGCTTCTGGCATCATCTCGCGCACGATCTCTGCCGCGCGCAATTCGTGTTCGGGATTGAGCACGGACCAGACAAGGCTGATCGCTACCGACTGGACGTCGTTTTTCAGGAAATGGCGACAGGCTTCGCGAACATCTTCCTCATGCAGGGCTGTATGCACCGCGCCGGTGGACAGGATGCGTTCGCGAACGCCGCAGCGCAGATGGCGCGGCACCAGCATCCTGGCCGGCGGATATTCGGGATCGTAGCGATAGCCGTCCTCCTTGTGGCCAAGGCGGATTTCGATACTGTCCTCGTGCCCGCGGGTGGCGATCAGGCCGGTCCTGGCGCCGCTGTGGGTAATCAGCGCATTCAGCCCGACGGTTGTTCCGTTGATGCACAGGTCGGCATTGGAAACCAGTTCCTGCGGGCTGACGCCGGTATCTTCGTGAATCAGCGCAAGGCCGTTGCCAATGGCCAGCGTCGGATCCTGCGGGGTGGATAGCGCCTTGAAGATACGCAGCCCACCGTCACGGTCGGCCAGGATGAAATCGGTGAAGGTGCCGCCCGCGTCGATGCCAAGTCGATATTTCTGTTTCATGGTGGATCATATCCTTGCTTTCGGGCCTGCAGATGCCGTTGCGCGCACACGCGAACCCGGCCTTGCCAGCGCGTTTGGGAAAGGTGAGGTCAGATCGCCCGCAAGGCCGAGGTCGCCGCGCGATCGATGGTCAGCGTTTCGGCGTCGACGATGACGACACCATAGTCGAGCCTTGCGCCTTCCAGGCTGACAAGACCGTTGCGCACATCCTCGACGACTTTCTCGACCGGACGCTCGAACGGATTGCCGTAACCGCCGCCTCCGGGGTTGCGATTGGCGGCGCGTTCCCCTGGGTGGATGGTTTCGATGACATTTTCGGTGATGACGCGGGTCTGGCCGTTTCGCGTGATCTCGAGCCTGCCGACCTTGGGAGGGATCAGACGGGACTGCGCACCTGCCGCCCCCATGGCGGGGATGCGCCGTCCCTCGCCAAAGGTGATCAGCGTCATCGGGCTGTCCAGCGGTTCGACCTCCCAGCAGGTTCCGGAACCGCCCCGGAATTTCCCGGCACCACCCGAGTCCTGCATCAACGAATAGCGGTGAATGATGATCGGATAGCTGTGTTCCAGCATTTCGATATCGCCCGATGTCAGCGCGCCGAAACAGCATTCGGGTCCGCACGCGTGCCAGCCGTCCTGACTGGCGGTTGCCCCAGCCCCCGAAATGATCGAGGCCAGCACCATTGTCACATATTCCTCGTCATGGCGATTGTCCCAGCCGGCGATATTGCAGCCGTTGGCGTGGCCCCAGCTTGCCGAAACCTTGTCAGGTGCCGCCTGCTCGAAAGCCAGCCGCACCGCATCGGTCAGCGTTTCCATGGGCGTGGTGGTGCAGTTCATGTGGGGCGCCGGAGAGACCGCGTTGCACAGGCTGCCCTTGGGGCCCATGTCGGTGGTCACGCAGCGGTAAAGCCCTTCGTTATAGGGGGGCGGCAACTGCGCGAACATCATCAACCCCAGATATACCCCAGAGTGACTGTTGCCTTCGTAGCTGTTGATGAAATAGGGCACCTGCGGCGGAGAGCTGACCGCGATATGGCAGCTGTCGCCGGTAATCGTGACCGTAGCGGTGATGTTCATGTCGCCAAAACCATGGCCGGCATCCTCCAGCACTGCCGTGCCGCTGTAGGTGCCATCAGGCACCTGCGAGATCAGCTTGCGCATGTGCATTTCAGCCATGTCCAGCAATTCGGAGATGCAATCCTGAACCACCTGCTTGCCATATCGGTCCATCAAGCGGACCAGATTGCGCGCCCCCACCTGGCAAGCCCCGATCAATGCATTGAAATCACCCTCTTGATCCCGCCTTGCGCGCATGTTCGTCAGGATGAGGTTCATCACATCCTGGCGCGGCCTGCCGCGATCCCATAGCTTGACCGGCGGGATGCGCAGCCCTTCGGCAAAGATTTCGGTCGCATTGGGGTTGTAGCCGGCCGGCACGGGGCCGCCGATATCGGTCAGATGGCCCTTGCAGACCGTCCAGAACACCAGCTCGCCCTGATAGAACACAGGGTAATACATGCAGGTGTCGATGATGTGGCTGCCGCCATAGGCGGGGTCGTTGTGCAGAATCAGATCGCCTTCATGAATGTCCCCGTCAAAGAACCGCGCCACCGATTTCATGGCCGGGATCAGGCTGCCGAGGTGGATCGGGATGTCCTGGCCTTGCAGGATCATCTCGGGCGTGTGGTTGAACAGCGCAGTCGAATAATCATGCGCGAGATTGAACACCGAACTGCGCGCGGTCTGTTCCAGCGTCAGCGTCATTTCGCGCTGGGTGGTTTCCAGAACACCCCTTACCACGGACAAGGTGATCGGGTCGGGCTTTGGTCGCATCATGGCTATGTCCTGTCAGGGCCGCGATGCCGCACACGGCAGGGCCGCCGACTGCGGCGGTTCGCTAGCTTGCTCCCTGCGGCGCGCCGTCTGTCGCGGCAATTTCCGATGGGTCATGTTGCGCCGCGGATGCGCCGCGGTCTTGGCGCCGCGCGCACATAAATTTGTCATTGCGCGCATCGCGGCAGACAGGTGCCGGCAGGTGGAAATTTTCTTTTGCCCACCTGCCCCCGCCGCGCTACCTCTTGCAGGGTCGATGCGAGGGAGGACGCATCATGACCATCGAAACCTACAGCACGGCCGCGACTGCGCCGCCCGAACGGGCTGCGCAATGGTCCACGATCATCGCCGATACATATTTTCCGCTGCACCTGAGCTATCGCGATCCGGACCGGTTTCAGGGCTGGTTACAGCGCCGCACAGCCGGTGCCGTGTCCCTGTCACGGCTGCGGACCGAGCCCGCGCGCTATGAACGTGTGCCCGGCCTGATCCGACAAGGCGAGGCCGAGGCTTACCTGATCACCATTCCCAGCCTTGCCCCGGTGCTGTTTCGCCAGCTGGGTCGCGACGTGACCTGCGCGCCGGGCGGTTTCATCGTCGAGCGGGGGGATGAGCCCTACCGCTTCGCCTATCATTCGTCCAACGACCTGCTGGTCATGAAGATCGCGCACAAGGATCTGGCCGCGCGGGTCCGGCAGCCTGACCGGCTGTGCGCCACGGTATTTGACGGATGCGAGGGGCTGGGTGGGCTGTTTGTAGAAACCGTGCGACGGGCCCATGGCATGGACGAGGATTTTGGCGCCGGCGAGGTTCTGGGGCGCCATCTGGTGGAACTGCTGGCGCTGGCACTGGATCGTCAGGCCGAGACCGACAAGGGCGCTGCCAGCGTCATCCGCGCCGCTCACCTGCGTCGCGCGCAGGCCGTTATCTTGCGCGACCTGGCAGATCCCGCACTGTCCCCGGCAACGGTTGCCGCCCGCTGCGGCATATCAAGGCGGTATCTGCACAACCTGTTCGAGGACAGCGACATGACCGCCGCGCAGTTCATTCGTCATGCGCGCTTGCAGGCTGCCCGTGACCTCTTGGCAATGCGCCACGACCTGTCGCTTGCAGATATCGCCTATCGCTTCGGCTTCAGCGACCAGGCACAATTCTCGCGGCTTTTCCGCGCCCTGTTCGGCCAGACGCCCAGCAGCTTTCGCGCCGCCTGTCGCACCGAAAGGCAAGGTGGGGGGCGGCTATAGCCGCCCCTCTCATGCCGGGATCATCGCTGCCGAAACGGCGGATTCAAGAATGTCCAACGCCTCGGCCAGATGATCGTCGGGTATGGTCAGCGGCGGCAGAAGCCGGATGACGTTGTAGCGCGTGCCACAGGACAGCAGGATCAGCCCCCGTGCCTGCGCCTGGGCAACGATGGCAGCGGTCAGCTGGGGATCAGGCTGGCTGCGATCTGCGATCCTGACAAGTTCAAAGGCATTCATCGCCCCCAACCCGCGCACGTCGCCAATAGCGGGAAAGCGTTCGGCCAGCTTTTGCAACCGCGACCGGATAGCCAGGCCGATTTCCTCGGCACGGGCGCAAAGATCCTCGTCGACGATGATCTCCAGGACCGCGCGTGCGGCGGCAATGGCCAGCGGATTTCCGGCGTAGGTGCCGCCCAGCCCACCCGGCGCAGGCGCATCGACGATCTCGGCGCGACCGGTCACCGCAGACAGCGGAAAACCACCGGCAAGGCCCTTGGCCATGGTGACCAGATCGGGCGCCACGCCGGCGTGATCGAAGCCGAACATCCGCCCGGTGCGGGCCATGCCGGCCTGGATTTCGTCGCCGATCAGCACGATACCATGACTGTCGCAGATATCGCGCAAGGCAGACAGGAACTCGGGCGGCGCGATGTTGAACCCTCCCTCACCCTGCACCGGCTCGACGATGATCGCGGCGACACGCTGCGGATCGATGGACGAAGCCAGCATCGTCTGCAGATGCGCGATGGCCTGATCTGTGGTGATCCCGGTCATCGGATTTGGGAACAGCCCGTGGTGAACCTCGGCCGGCATGGCTCCGAAACCGGCCTTGTAGGGTGCAGTCTTGCCGGTCAGAGCCATGCCCATGAGCGTGCGTCCGTGAAAGGCCCCGCTGAAGGCGATCACGCCCGAACGTCCCGTATACGCCCGCGCCATCTTGACCGCATTTTCCACTGCTTCCGCGCCAGTGGTGGCAAACATGGTCTTTTTGGGGAAATCGCCCGGGGTCAGCTCGTTCAGCGCCTCTGCCAGGGCGATGTAGGATTCATACGGCGCCACGTGAAAGCAGGTATGGCTGAATGCCTGCATCTGCTGATGCACCGCATCCATGACGCGAGGGTGGCGATGGCCGGTATTGTTGACGGCTATGCCCGCGGCAAAATCAAGCATCCGACGACCGTCCGCAGTCCATAGCTGCGCGTTCTCGGCCCGAACGGCATAGATGTCGCGGGTGGCTACCCCGCGCGCGACAGCTGCCTGACGACGGGCGATCAAATGTTCCGATTCCATGCACTCTCCTCCACGCTTGCGCAGAGCGGGTATATCATGCTCAATATTTTGAGCAACAGATTTTCGGATTTCCGCAGGCGGTCCAAGCTGGTGCGCAAGACCCTGCCCTGATAAGCTGCCCCGGAAAGGAAGAATTGCAGATGAGCGATTTCGACGTCGGGGCCAGATTGAAGGAGCTGCGCACTGCGGCCGGCATGTCGCAACGGCAGCTTGCCGAAGCCTCGGGCGTGCCGCATGGGCAGATTTCAATGATCGAAACCGGGCGATCCAGCCCATCGGTAGCATCGCTGCGCAAGATCCTTGGCGGCATGGGGATAACCATGGCCGAGTTCTTCGAGCCCGACGCATCGCAAAGCCCGCAGCCCTTTTTCACCCCGACCGAACTGCGCGATCTGACATCCCGCCTGTATTCGACGGCGCAGGACACGATGGGCCGCATCACCCTGCGGCAGGTGGGTGACGCGCGGTTGCACAATCTTCAGATCCTGCACGAGCGTTATGAACCCGGCGCAGATACCGGCGAAACCATGCTGGCCCATCACGGAAGCGAGGGCGGGATCGTGATTGCCGGAGAGATCGAGCTGACCGTGGGCGAACACTGCCGCCTGCTCAAGGCAGGCGACAGCTATCTGTTCGCCTCGAACCAGCCGCATCGTTTTCGCAATCTTTCCGACCGCGAGGCCATCGTCGTCTCGGCCTGCACCCCGCCCTATCTTTAGCCCTTGCGGGTCACGAAACGGGTCTGAAGATAGGCGCCGATCGCTTCGGAACCGCCTTCCGTGCCCATTCCCGAATCGCGAAGGCCGCCAAAGGGCAGTTCCGGCAAGGACAGGCCAATGTGGTTGATCGTCAGCATTCCGGCCTGGATTTCGTCCTGCAACCGCTGCACCCTTGCCGAACTGCGCGTCCAGGCATAGGCCGCAAGCCCATAGGGCAATCTGTTGGCCTCGGCAAACGCCTCATCATCGTGACCGAAGCGATTGACCACGGCAATCGGCCCGAACGGCTCTTCGTTCATCACTGCGGCATCGCCAGGGACATCCGTCAGCACGGTGGGCGCAAAGAACCAGCCTTCGTTGCCGATGCGCGCACCACCGGTTGCAAGTCGCGCCCCGCGATCCAGCGCATCGCGGATGAGCCGCTCGATGGCAGGGATGCGGCGCACGTTCGCCAGTGGCCCCATGTCGCTGTCAGGCGACATGCCGGGCCCCACACGCGCCGCAGCCATGGCTTGGGTGAATTTCATGGTGAAGCGATCGGCCACGCCATCCTGCACCAGAAATCTGGTCGGTGATATGCAGACCTGACCCGCGTTGCGCAGCTTGGCCGGAACCATGGCCGCAACCGCGGCATCGACATCGGCATCATCAAAGATCAGGACCGGCGCATGGCCACCCAGTTCCATTGTGGCGGGCTTCATGTGTCGGCCAGCCAACGCTGCCAGTTCCTTTCCCACGGCAGTCGAGCCGGTAAAGGAAACCTTGCGGATCACCGGATGCGGGATCAGATAGGACGAGATTTCGGCCGGATCGCCATACAGCAGATTCACCACCCCCGCCGGAATCCCTGCATCGACCAGACAGCGGATCAACTCGGCAGGCGAGGCAGGCGTTTCCTCTGGGGCCTTGACGATGATCGTGCATCCCGCCGCCAGGGCCGCCGACAGCTTGCGCACTGCCTGATTGATCGGAAAGTTCCAGGGCGTAAACGCCGCGACCGGCCCCAGCGGCTCGCGCAAGGTCAACTGTGTGACGCCGGGCTGGCGAGGCGGGATGACCTGGCCGTAGGTGCGGCGAGCCTCTTCTGCGAACCATTCGAGGATTTCGGCCCCTGCCAGGGTTTCGAGCCTGGCCTGTGCCAGGGGCTTGCCCTGTTCGGCAACCATCAGCGCCGCAATGGTCTCAGCCCTTTCGCGCAGCAGCGCAGCCGCCTTGCGCAACAGGTCGGATCTATGCAGCGGAGACGTGTGGCGCCAGGCCGCAAAGGCCCGATCGGCGGCCATCAGGGCGGCGTCCATGTCGGATCGGCCAGCATGGGCCACATGGCCGATCACCTGGCCAGTCGCAGGATCGATGACCTCGATCCTGCGCCCATCACCGGCTGCCTGCCACCGGCCATCGATCAGAAGCTGCGTGTCGCGATAGGCCATGATCCCCCCTGAATTCGCATGAACGCGCAGGTTGCTTAGTCGGTATTGCACAGATTATCAATCATTGATGCTCAATATATTGAACATCGGCGTCGCCATTGTCAGATGCGATCATCCGCTGTCGGCTGCAAAAAATTCCGACTTCACCTCTTGCGGCGTGCCGGTGCCTGAAGTAAACGCCTGCCTGTCGCAGCAAAGCGACAACAAGGCTGGCCCGTTCGTCTATCGGTTAGGACGTCAGGTTTTCAACCTGAAAAGAGGGGTTCGACTCCCCTACGGGCTGCCATCCTGCCCGCCAGGTCGCGGCAACTGCCGGCGATGCGGAAAACTCGACAAACGCCTCTGTCTGGACGAAGCTGGCCCAAGGTCACGGCGATGCCATCGGCACATGCTGCGGCCCTCACGTTCCTGCACGAAGGAGAGAAGCCTTGTCTGCCCCCAATGAGCCCAGCTTTCGTGAATCCGTCGATCTGATGTTTCAGCGCGCGGCAGCGTTGATGGATCTGTCGCCGGGTCTGGCCGAAAAGATCCGCGTCTGCAACTCGACCTATACCGTCCGCTTCGGTGTGCGGCTGCGCGGCAAGATCGAGACCTTTACCGGCTATCGCTCGGTCCACTCCGAACATATGGAGCCAGTCAAGGGCGGCATCCGCTATGCGCTGTCGGTCAACCAGGACGAGGTCGAGGCGCTGGCGGCGCTGATGACCTATAAATGCGCACTGGTCGAAACCCCGTTTGGCGGCTCGAAGGGCGGTCTGTGCATCGATCCCCGGCAGTGGGAAGAACACGAGCTGGAACAGATCACCCGCCGATTTGCCTATGAGCTGATCAAGCGCGACCTGATCAACCCCGCGCAGAACGTGCCCGCCCCCGACATGGGCACGGGCGAGCGCGAGATGGCCTGGATCGTCGATCAATATGCGCGGATGAACACCACCGACATCAACGCGAAGGCCTGCGTCACCGGCAAGCCGCTGAACTCGGGCGGGATCCGCGGCCGGGTCGAGGCCACCGGGCGCGGCGTGCAATACGCGCTGCACGAATTCTTCCGCCACAAGGAGGACGTGACCCTGGCCGGGCTGGATGGCACGCTAGAGGGCAAGACCGCCGTGGTGCAGGGTCTGGGCAATGTGGGCTATCACGCCGCCAAGTTCCTGTCGGAAGAGGATGGCGTGCGCATCATCGCGGTGATCGAGCGCGACGGCGCCGTCATCGACGACAAGGGCCTGGACATCGAGGCGCTGCGGTCCTGGATCGGCCAGCATGGCGGCGTAAAGGGTTTTCCCAACGCCAAGTTTGTCGAGAACGGCGCCAGTGTCCTGGAACATCCTTGCGATATCCTGATACCGGCCGCAATGGAGGGGGTGATCCATCGCGAAAACGCCCCCAGGATCAAGACAAAACTGATTATCGAGGCCGCAAACGGCCCGGTCACCTTCGGCGCAGATGAAATCCTGCGCAACAAGGGGGTGCTGATCATTCCCGACATGTATGCCAACGCCGGCGGCGTCACGGTAAGTTATTTCGAATGGGTCAAGAACCTGTCGCACATTCGTTTCGGCCGGATGCAGCGTCGCGCAGAAGAAGCGCGGTCGCGGCTGCTGGTGGCCGAACTGGAACGTCTGTCGGCCGACCGCGGCCTGGGCTGGGAGTTGAAGCCGAACTTCAAGGAAAAGTTCCTGACCGGCTCGGACGAACTGGCGCTGGTGCGTTCGGGGCTCGATGACACCATGCGCATCGCCTATCAATCGATGCGCGAGTTGTGGCACAGCCGAAACGACGTAACCGATCTGCGCGTGGCGGCCTATATCGTCGCCATCGAAAGGGTGGCCAGCACCTATCGCTCGAAGGGGCTCTAGGAATGGTCGGGGCCCGGCAAGGTACCGGGCCCGCCATCCTCATGCCTCATTCACGCTGCGCATGATCCACAAGGCCAGCGCCGAGCAGACCAGGGTTGCCAGGATGATCGGTCGCGCGGTGCCGTCGTAAAGCTGGCCGACCGGCGCCGCAATGACCACTGCGCCGAGGGTGGAAACTGCCCCGACCACCGATGCCGCCATGCCGGCAATATGGCCCATGCGTTGCAGCGCCATGGCATTCAGGTTGCCGAAGGTGACACCCGCCATGAAGAACACGCTTACCGCCCAGGCGAAGAACAGCGGAAAGCGCAGCGCCGCAGGCAGCAGATCGGCAAAGACCAGCACGCTCATGACGCCCGACACCACCACCTGCATCAGATAGGCCCAGGTGACGATCCGCCGCATCCCCAGCCGCACCACGTAACGCGCGTTCAGCACCGTCCCCGTGCCGGACAGCAGCGCCATCCCCGCGAACCACAGCGGGAACTGATCCCCCTTGTCATAGGTATCCACGAACAGCTGCTGGGCAGAACTCAGCAACGCAAACATCTGACCAAAGCCCAAAGTGATGACCAGCGTGACCAGCTGCACCTGGCGATCCCCCAGCACCTCGCGGGCCGATCCCAGCAGCGTCTTCAGCTTCAGCGGTCGGCGCGCCGGCGGCGGCAGGGTTTCGGGACGGCGCAGGTTCAACCACAGGCTCCCGATCAGCGCCATCAGCACAAAGCTGCCGAACACGCCACGCCAGCCGACCAGATGGATGATGACCGCGCCCAGCGACGGCGCGACCGCCGGCACCAGGATAAAGATCATCATCACGAAACTGGTGATCCGCGCCATTTCGCGGCCCTGATAAAGATCGCGCACCATGGCCAGGGCGACGATGCGCGGCGCGGCGGCACCCAACCCCTGCACAAAGCGCGCCAGCAGCAGGCTTTCCAGGCTTTCGGCGAACATGGCCGCCACCGCAGCAGCAGCATACAAGACGAAGCCGGCCGTGATCACGGGCTTGCGGCCCAAGGCGTCCGACAGCGGGCCGGAAAACAGCAACCCCGCCCCCAACCCGGCCACAAAGGCTGTCAGCACCAGTTGCGCGCGGTTGACGTTGTCCGGGGTCAAGGCCGCAGCGATCTCGGGCAGCGCGGGCAACATCGAGTCGATGGAAAAGGCGATGACGGCAAAAATCAGCGCCTGCATCGCGATGAATTCGGGCAGGGGCTGACCGCCCGACTGCCGCATGGCTGGATTGAACATGACGATTTTCCACAGTGATGCCCCGGACTACCCCCGCGGGTCGGGTATCGCAAGACCGGGCGGCGCGATCGGTTGCCACCACCGGGGGCGTTGAACCTGCCTGCGCGCTGGCTATATCTGGCCCATGACCGCGACCCTCAACCTGATGAAACTCTGCGTCGGCTGCGATGATCCGGCGGAATTGCAGCGCTGGCAGGCGCAGCATTTTCGCGGCGGTCCCGCACGACACATCACAAGAATGTGGCCCAAGCGCGAGGCCGAACTGCTGGCGGGTGGGTCGATCTACTGGGTGTTCAAGGGCATGATGCAGGCGCGTCAGCGCCTGATCGGCCTTGAAGAGGTCGAGGGCGCCGACGGCATCCGCCGCTGCGCACTGATCCTGGCGCCGGAAATGGTGCGCGTGGCCGCGGTGCCGCGCCGGCCGTTCCAGGGCTGGCGCTATCTGACCACGACCGATGCGCCGCCCGACCTGCCCGCCGGACGCGAGGAGGAAACGCCTTTGCCGCCCGAAATCGCGCGCGCCCTGGCGGAAATGGGCCTGCGCTGAGCTCGCAGTAACCGTTCCGGTGTTTCTGCAACTGCCAAGGGAATGGAGCGGGTGAAGGGAATCGAACCCTCGTCTTCAGCTTGGGAAGCTGCGGCTCTACCATTGAGCTACACCCGCGCGCTGGCGTTTGATTAGCGGCTGGCGCCGTTTGCTGCAAGGGCATTTTGCGCCCGGTGGGCCGCGCGGCGCGACCTTGCGCCATGCCGCGGGCAATTGGGGATTGAATCCGCCGCAGTAACCTGTTCGTTATGCAGCAAGTCAGCAAACTGCCCGGAGCAAGACGATGTCCGCGCTTTCGCGCCAGATGGCGATTTTCCTGATGCTGCCGCTTGCCCTGGGCCCGGGTGTTCGGTCGGCCCTGGCGCAGGATCCCGCGCAGATGCCGCCGCCTGCGGTGACGGTGGTAACGTTGCATAGTCAGGACGTGGTGCTGACCACCACCCTGCCCGGCCGCGTCGCCGCCTCGGCCGAGGCCGAGGTGCGCCCGCAGGTCAACGGCATCGTCACCGAACGCCTGTTCCGCGAAGGCAGCCGCGTCAAGGTCGGCGATCCGCTGTTCCGCATCGACGCCACCACCTATGAGGCTGCCGTTGCGCAGGCCGAGGCCGGCGTGGCCCAGGCCCGCGCCCAGGCCGAGAATGCCCGCCGCGAGGCCGAGCGCGTGGGCGCGTTGCGCGACCGCCGCGTGGCCAGCGAAAGCAGCACCGACAACGCCATTGCCGCGCGCGACGCCGCCGAGGCCGCGCTGAAGGTGGCCGAGGCGCAATTGCAGACCGCGCGCATCGAACTGGAACGCACCACCATCCGCGCGGAACTGGACGGCGAAATCGGCCTGGCGCAGACCAGCCAGGGGGCATTGGTGACCGCAAGCCAGCCCGCCCCGCTGGCGGTGATCCGCAAGCTGGATCCGGTCTATGTGGATGTCACGCAGTCGGCGGCCGAAATCATCCGCCTGCGGCGCGAGATGGCCGAAGAATCGGGGGACGCGCTGCCCAGCCGCCGGGTGACGCTGCGTCTGGCCGATGGCAGCGAGTTCGACCAGACCGGCCTGTTGACCGCGGCCGAGCCCTTTGTGAACGAAACCACCGGCGTGGTCACGCTGCGCCTCTCGATCCCCAACCCGGACCGCGTGCTGCTGCCGGGAATGTATGTGCAGGCAGTGGTGCAGCAGGCAACCGCGCGCGATGTCGTCTTGGCCCCGCAAGAGGGCGTGACGCGCGACCGCCGCGGCCAGCCGACCGCGCTGGTCGTCAATGAACAGAATCAGGTCGAGGCGCGGCAGCTGACCATCCTGCAGGATTTGGGCAACGACTGGATCGTCAGCGCCGGGCTGAAGGACGGCGACCGCCTGGTGGTCGAAGGGCTGCAAAAGATCGGCCCCGGCATGACCGTCGCGCCCGAGGAACGCCAGCCCGCCGCAGCAGGGGACCGCCAGCAGCCCGACGATCAGGCCGCTGGCCGGGCCGCGCCCGATCAGCCTGATGGCGAAAGCGACACGAAGGACAAGGCCGCAGCGCCGGCCGAACCGGCAGCCAACTAACCTGCCGTCAAGTCACAGGACAGGAACGCAACATGGCGCGCTTTTTCATCGACCGTCCGGTCTTTGCCTGGGTGATCTCGATCCTCATCATGGGATTGGGGCTACTGTCGATCCTGACGCTGCCGGTTGCGCAATATCCGCAGATTGCGCCGCCTTCGGTCACGGTGCGGGCGATCTATCCGGGCGCCTCGGCCGAAACTGTCGCCAATACGGTGACGCAGGTCATCGAACAGCAGATGACCGGGCTGGACGGCCTGCGCTATTTCTCCTCCAGCTCGACTTCGGCGGGGATGTCGACGACCACCCTGACCTTCGAGACCGGCACCGATCCCGACATCGCCCAGGTGCAGGTGCAGAACAAGCTGTCGCAGGCCACCGCCCTGCTGCCCGAACCCGTCCAGCGCCAGGGGCTGACGGTCGAGAAATCGGCCTCGGGCTTTCTGATGGTGATCGGCCTGACGTCCAGCAACGGGCAATATGAACAGGTTGACCTGTCGGATTACCTGATCTCGAACATCGTCAACGACCTCAGCCGGGTCGAGGGCGTGGGTTCGGTGCAGGTGTTCGGCGCGCAATATGCGATGCGCATCTGGCTGGACCCGTCGAAACTGGCCGCCTACGAGCTGACGCCCGGCGACGTGGTCGCCGCCGTCTCGGCCGAGAACGCGCAGATTTCGGCGGGTTCCTTCGGCAGCCAGCCCGCGCCCAAGGGGCAGATGCTGAACGCCACCATCACCGCGCAATCGCTGCTGTCCACGCCCGAGGATTTCGAGCAGATCGTGCTGCGCGCCGAACAGGACGGCGGGCTGATCCTGCTCAAGGACGTGGCGCGGGTCGAGATCGGCGCCGAGGATTACATGACCAATGCCCGCTACAACGGGCAACCGGCATCGGGGCTGGCGATCAGCCTGGCATCAGGCGCGAACGCACTGGACACGGCCGAACGGGTCAAGGCGCGGATGGAGGAATTCGCCCGCTTCTTCCCCGAGGGCATGGAATACGTCATCCCCTTTGACACCACGCCCTTCGTGCTGATCTCGATCGAAGAGGTGGTCAAGACGCTGATCGAAGCCATCGTGCTGGTGTTCTTCGTCATGCTGCTGTTCCTGCAGAACTGGCGGGCGACGCTGATCCCGACGCTGGCGGTTCCGGTGGTGCTGCTGGGGACGTTCGGGGTGCTGGCGGCGCTGGGGTTTACCATCAACACCCTGACCATGCTGGCCATGGTGCTGGCCATCGGCCTGCTGGTCGACGACGCCATCGTCGTCGTCGAGAATGTCGAGCGTATCATGGAAGAGGAGAACCTTGAGCCGCGCGAGGCGACGCGCAAGAGCATGGACCAGATCACCGGCGCGCTGATCGGCATCGCGCTGGTGCTGTCGGCGGTGTTCGTGCCGATGGCCTTCTTTGGCGGCTCGACCGGGGTGATCTACAAGCAGTTCGCCATCACCATCGCCTCTGCCATGGGTTTGTCGGTGCTGGTGGCGCTGACGCTGACGCCGGCGCTGTGCGCCACGCTGCTGCGCAATGAACACGGCCACAAGACCCGCGGCCTGTTCGGGCTGTTCAACCGCGGCTTCGACCGCACCATGGGCGGTTATGGCAAGGCGGTGAACTGGCTGATCCGGCGGCCGCTGCGCATGATGCTGATCTATCTGTGCATCGGCGCGGCCATGGTGATGCTGTTCCTGCGCACGCCGACCGGGTTCCTGCCCGACGAGGATCAGGGCATCATGTTCGTGCTGGTCCAGGGTCCGACTGGCGCGACCATCGAACGCACCGACGCCGTGATCGACCAGATCCAGACCTATTTCGCGCAGAACGAATCCGACAATGTCGAAAGCTTCTTCGGCGTCTCGGGCTTCAGCTTCGCCGGTGCCGGGCAGAACATGGGGTTGGCGTTTCTGCGCCTGAAGGACTGGGACCAGCGCCCATCGCCCGCGCAGTCCGTTCAGGCCATCGCCGGACGGGCGTTTCCCGCGCTGATGGGGATACGCGATGCCATGGCCTTTCCCATCGTGCCGCCTTCGGTGATCGAACTGGGCAATGTCTCGGGCTTCGATTTCTACCTGCAGGCGCGCGGCGGACAGACGCATGAACAGTTGCTGGATGCGCGCAACCAGTTGCTGGGCATGACGGGACAGGATGGCCGCATCGCCTCGGCCCGTCCGAACGGGTTGGAGGACGCCGCGCAGTTCCGGCTGAACATCGACTGGCGCAAGGCCGGCGCGATGGGAGTTTCTGCCACCGATGTCGGCAGTCTGCTGTCGGTAGCCTGGGCCGGACGCTATGTGAACGACTTCATCGACCGCGGCCGGATCAAGCGCGTCTATGTCCAGGGCGAATCGGACAGCCGCGCGGTGCCCACCGACATCGACAAGTGGCGCGTGCGCAACAGCATGGGCGGGCTGGTGCCGTTTTCCAACTTTGCCGAAGGCTACTGGACCTATGGCCCGCAGGGTCTCGACCGCTATAACGGCGTTCCCGCCATGCAGATCCAGGGCAGCCCGGCGCCGGGTGTGTCCTCGGGCCAGGGCATGGCCGCGATCGAGGAGCTGGCCGCGCAGCTGCCGCCCGGATTTGCCGTGGCATGGACCGGTCTGTCGCTGGAGGAACAGCAGGCCGGCAACCAGACGCTGCTGCTTTACGGATTGTCACTGGCGGTGATCTTCCTGTGCCTGGCGGCGCTTTATGAAAGCTGGTCGATTCCATTCGCGGTGATGCTGGCCATGCCGATCGGGGTGCTTGGCGCATTGGTCGGCGCCTGGCTGGGCGGCTACGACAACGGGGTGTTCTTCCAGGTCGGGCTGCTGACGGTGATCGGCCTGACCGGCAAGAACGCCATCCTGATCGTCGAATTTGCCCGCGAACAGGTCGAACAGCATGGCAAGCCCCTGTTCCAGGCCGTGGTCGAGGCCGCGCGCCAGCGCTTCCGTCCCATCGTCATGACTTCGGTCGCATTCTCGCTGGGCGTGCTGCCGCTGGTGCTTTCCACCGGTGCAGGCGCAAACGGCCGCAACACCATCGGGGCCACGGTGCTGGGCGGAACGATCTCTGCCACTGTCCTGGGCGTGCTGTTCGTGCCACTGTTCTTCGTATTGGTGCGCCGTGCGCTGGGCAGGACGGACAAGGCGCAGGCAAGCCCGGCTCGCGGTTGACGCGACGGATGCTTGCCGCGCCTCGAGGCCCGGCCTAATCTTGCGGGGGGAGGCCGCGAAGATGCGCGGAAGATGGAGGGAGAACATGCGCAGCTGCCGGACAGAGTCCCCGCGGACAGCCTGACAGAACGGCTTGCGATGACCCGCGCCGCCGCGCCGCGTGCAGCCTCACCGCGTCCGCTGATCGGCAGCCGCATCCGTGAACGGCGGCTGTCCCTGGGCCGCCGCCAGGCCGAGATCGCACAGCGCGCCGAAATCTCGGCCGCCTATCTGAACCTGATCGAACACAACCGCCGCCCGGTCGGTCCGGCGCTGCTGCACCGACTGGCCGCGGCGCTGGAAATCCAGGCCGACGACCTGGTCTCGGACCGGGAAGAGGCGTTGATCGCAGCCCTGCGCCGCGCGGCCGCTCACCCGAATGCCGATCCGGGCACTGTCGCGCCCCCCGGCGCCGAACTGGACCAGATCAGCGAGTTTGCCGCGCGCTATCCTGGCTGGGCCGCCACCCTGGCCGCCACAGCCCAGCGGGCCGAGGCGCTGGAACAGCGACTGATCGTGCTGTCGGATCGCATGACCCGCGACCCCTATCTGTTGACGACCCTGCACGAGGTGCAATCGGCCGTGACCGCGCTGCGCTCGACGGCCTCGATATTGGCCGAGACGCCCGAAATCGAACCCGAATGGCGGGCGCGATTTCACGCCAATATCGACAGCGACAGCCAGCGCCTGTCTCGCACCGCGCAATCCCTGGTCGCCTATCTGGACAGTTTCGAGAATGAAGCTGCCCCTATGACCCCCCAGGATGAACTCGAGGCCTGGGTTGCTGCTGGCCAGCCCGCGATCCAGCAGGCGGGCGAACTGGTTTCGGATGCGGCGCGCACCCTTGCAGATGAGGTTTTGCGCATTCAGGAATCCGACCGCAGCATCCTGCCCGATAGCGTATTGGAGGCGGTTCTGGCCGAGGGGGTAGAGGATACCGACCCCGCCAGCCTGGCCTTGCGCCTGGACAGACCCCTGCCGGTCGTGCTGCGTCGCTTGGGGATGCTGCGACCGCAGCCATGGGCGCGGGCGGGGTTGATCGTCTGCAACGGAACCGGCGCTTCAATCTATCGCCATCCGCCCCCTGGCTTCGAACTGCCGCGACCCGGCGAGGGCTGCGCTCTCTGGCCCTTGTTCGAGGCATTGGCGCAACCGCATCTGCCCGTGGCACGTCTGATCGAAACGGTGGGCGGTCTGCGGTTTCAATCCTGGGCAGTGGCTGAGCGGCAGTTGCCTCTGGGCATCGATGGACCGACGCTGGTGCGGGCGCAGATGCTGCTCTTGCCGGCACCCGAAAACGATCCGCGCGCGGCATGGCCGGTCGGGCCGTCCTGCCGCATCTGCCCACGCCGAGGTTGCCCCGCACGGCACGAACCATCGATCCTTGCCCCGGACTGAGCTTTGACAGCTCGCCCTTCGCCGCGCATGATCTCGAAAACCAATGGGGAAGCCGTGACCACTGCCGTTGACGTGCTGCTGATCGAGGATGAACCCAGCATCGCCCAGGCGGTGGGCTTCATTCTGTCGCGCGAGGGGTGGCGCTGCTCGGAATGGCCCGAGGGTCGCGGCGCCATGGAACGGATCCGCCTGTTGCAGCCCCGCCTGGTCATTCTGGATGTGATGCTGCCGGGCCGCAGCGGCGGGGAAATCCTGGCGGATCTGCGCGCGGACAAGCATCTGGCAAGCCTGCCCGTGCTGCTGCTGAGCGCACGCGGCCTGGCCAACCTGCCAACGGGTGCGGATCGAACGCTGACCAAACCCTTTGCCAATGACGAACTGCGCCAGGCGGTGCGCGAACTGTTGGCTCCGACATGAAAGAGAGGGTGCGTCGCCTGTTTCTGGGACGCAGCGCCTACCGCCGTCGGCGCGTGGCAGATGCGACGCGCATCGTGCCGATTCTGTTCGCCATGTCGGCACTGGTGCCTCCGATCTGGTTTCCGCAGCATTTCAGCTATGCCCGCGGCGCCATCTGGCTGGCAATCGCATGGACCATCACCATAGTGGCGACGGCCCTGCTGCATCGCGCCTTGGCAGGAACCTCGCCCACGGAGGATGAGGATGACGCCTGAGGCCCTTGGCGGCGCGGCAATTCTGTATGTTGGGCTGATGTTCCTGCTGGCCCATGCGGCAGACCGGGCCGCCGCGCGCGGGCGCTGGCAATGGATGGACAGCCCGCTTGTCTATACCTTGTCCCTTTCGGTCTATTGCTCGGCCTGGACCTTTTATGGCGCCGTTGGCTATGCAACACGCTCTGGGCTCGAGTTTCTGACGATATACCTGGGGCCGGGAATTGTCTTTGCCGGCGCCTGGTGGGGGTTGCGACGGCTGGTCCGGGTGGCGCGGATGCACCGCATCACCTCCATCGCCGACCTGATCTCGAGCCGGTTTGGAAAGTCGCCGGGCCTTGCAGGGCTGGTCACGCTGATCGGTTTCATGGCGGCGACGCCCTATATCGCCCTGCAGCTTCAGTCCGTCTCGATGGCTTTGTCGGCATTTGCCAGCGACGGCCATGAATTGCCGCATGACGTCTCGGCCTGGGTCGCGGGCGTGCTTGCCGCCTTTGCGATCCTGTTCGGCACCCGTAATCTGGCCGCCGATGAACGTCACCACGGGGTCGTCATGGCCATCGCCGTCGAGGCCGTGGTGAAGCTGGCGGCTTTTGTCGCCGTGGGGGTGTTCGTTCTTTGGGGCATCGCCGAAGGGCCCGCGGATGTGCTGGCGCGCATCGACCGCATGGCGCTGTTACCCGCTGGCGAGGGCTGGCTGATCCAGCCCGAGCGCTGGGTCACGCTGGTGCTGTTGTCGGGGGCCGCCGTGGTGGTGCTGCCGCGCATGTTCCATGTCCTGGTGGTCGAGGCCAGCGACGAGGATCGCCTGCGCTAGGCGGGCTGGGCCTTTCCAGCCTATCTGGCGGCCATGTCGTTCCTGGTGCTGCCGATCGCCGTTGTGGGGATGGAGGTTCTGCCCAAGGGCTCGAATCCCGACCTGTTCGTCCTTGACCTGCCGCTGTCGCAAGGCCGCGTCGGACTGGCGGCGCTGGTGTTCATCGGCGGGTTCTCTTCGGCCATGTCGATGGTGGTGGTCAGCGCCATCGCACTGTCCACCATGATGGCCAACCACTGGCTCATGCCCCTTTGGCTGCGGCTGCGCGATGCCGCCCTGTCGGGACCGCCGCGCGCGCGTGACGATCTGGGCGCGGTCATGCTGAATGCACGCCGGGTGGCCATCGCGGTGGTCCTGGTGGCAGGATGGTCTTACCACCGGCTTTCGGGCGGCACCACGGCCCTGGCAGCAATGGGCACGGTTGCCTTTTCCGGCATGGCTCAGGTGCTGCCGGCAATGATCGCGGGCATGATCTGGCGCGGCGCCACGCGGCGGGGTGCCATGACGGGCATCCTGGGGGGCGCCCTGATCTGGCTTGGGACGGTATTCCTGCCATCATTGGGTCTGATCGCCGCGCCTGCTTGGCCGGCACAGATCGATGCATTCGCCGGATCGGTGCTGTTGGCCCTGACAGTCAATACACTGTTGCTGATCGGGGTGTCGCTTCTGGACTTCCCCGATCCGATCGAGCGTTTGCAAGGTCTTTCGTTCGTGCACGCGATCGCGCCCGGTGCGGCCGGGGGCGAGCCCGCCCCCGCCCCCCGGGCCGAGGCGTTGCTGACACTGGCCGGGCGCATCTGGGGCAATGAACCGGCGCTGGAGCTCTTTCGACACGAAGCGAGCAAACAGGGCAAAAGCGGCTATCTGCCCGATCTGACCCCACGTTTCCTGGCCGATTTCGAGCGTCGCCTTGCCGGGACGGTCGGCGCCGCCACCGCAGCGGCCTTGCTGACACGGGTGGGCGGTCGTGGCGGCGTTACCGTCGCCGACCTGATGGAGGTGGCGCGCGAAGCCAGCCGTGCGCGCGAGGATAATCGCCGGCTCGAGGCAACCTCGGCGGAACTGGCCCGCACTGCCGCCATGCTGCGCGAAAGCAACGAAAAGCTGACCGCGCTTTCGGCGCAGAAGGACGCCTTTCTGGGTCAGATAAGCCACGAACTGCGCACGCCCATGACCTCGATCCGGGCATTTTCCGAAATCCTGATGGAGCCGGACCTGCCAGAGGACGAACGCGCCCGTTTCGCCAGCATCATCCAGGACGAGGCGGGTCGCATGACGCGCTTGTTGGACGATCTGCTGGATATCTCGGTGCTTGAGGCGGGGCGCGCGCGCCTGAACCCCCAGCTTTGCAACCTGCACGATCTGATCGAACGGGCGCTGACTGCTGCCGGTGCCACTGCCCCTGCCCGCGATTTCGTGATCGAACGCAATCCGGTTTCCGAACATCTGATGGTGATCACCGATACAGATCGATTGCTGCAGGTTCTTATCAACGTCATCGCCAATGCACGGAAATACTGCGATGCCGCCCAGCCCGTGCTGCGGATCGAAACACGGCGCAATGCCATGGGACAGACGGAAATCGACATCGCCGACAACGGCAGCGGCATCGCACCGGAAAACCGCGCCCTGATCTTCGAGAAATTCGCACGGCTGAACGACCCGTCGCACGCGGGGGGTGCCGGTCTGGGGCTGGCCATCTGCAAGGAAATCATGGCTTTCCTTGGCGGCGATATCACCTATCTGCCGGGTCAGGGCGGCGCATGCTTTCGCATCATGTTGCCACCACGCCCTCCAAGGCCAGTGGCCGAGAGCTTGGCCTCGGACAAGGCCGCCGGCGATTAAGTCTTTGGCAATGACGCGATGCAATCATGGGCCAGGAATTGGGTGATTCGGTTGGGCGATGACAACTGCAAACGGCAACGGGCTGCAGAATGACGGCGGTGGCGGCAGCCGCGCGCAAGGTGCATCAGTGCTGCTGCGCATGATCGCGGCTTCCAGCGCTCCTTCAATCTGCGGAAAGATCGGGCGCGCAATCCCTGACCCACAGCGCGCGGCCGGGATAGCCCTGGGGCGCGCAGCAGAGCGCCATTCGCGGCTGCCGCTGACGCTGGAACGGGTGGACCGATCGGTCATAACCACGTCCGAACTGTCCGAACTTTTGCCCGAACGTGCGCTGTTTTGCGTGGTCAGCGGCGCAAGCGACAGTCTGGGTGTGGTGGCCCTGTGTTCACAAACCCTGGCATCACTGATCGAAATGCAGGCATTGGGCAGGATCGCCGCCAAGCCGGCCTCTCCTCGGCGCCCCACCCGCACGGATGCGGTCATCTGCTCTGAATTCGTCGATCTGCTGCTGTCGGAACTTGCGCGTGAGCAGGTATTGGGACTTGAGCTGACAGACGCCCCCGAAACATATCGCTATGCAACCTATCTGGACGATCCGCGCCCGCTGATGTTGATGCTGGAGGACGCTCAGATGTTGCACCTGTCATTGCATTTCCGAATGGGCCATGGGGCGCAGCGCGCAGGTCATGTAGTGGTCGCCCTGCCCAGTTCGGGCGCCGGAACGATTCCCGCCAGGACCGAGACCACCGCCATTGCGGCGCCCGCGCCCCTTTCGCCGGACACTGGCGACAGCAGCCGCGCCATGGTCGAGGCGGTCCAAGGCGCACCGGTCAGACTGCGCGGCATCCTGTGCCGACGGCGCATCAGCCTGGGTGCGCTGCGCGGCCTGGGTCCGGGTTCGCTGCTGCCCCTGCCGCTAAATACCCTGGAAAATGCGCGCGTCGAAACAATGCATGGACAATTGCTGGCCGTGGGCCGGCTGGGAGAGGCCGAGGGCTATCACGCCCTCCGCCTGCGTCACCCCCAGGGCGTTCGTGATCGCCAGACGCAGGACCAAAAGCCGCCTGCCCCGCTGACCGAGCCACCTCTCGACGACCTGGCGCAGGCCGACCCGTTCCGCCGACAGGCAGAGACATCCGATAACACCCTGCACGCACACGGCACCTGAATTCAAAACTGGCCAGGAATCGTGCCGGAATCGCCGCAGAAAGCGCCCTTGATCGCCCTGACAGTGCCCTGGTGGCGAAATTATGCTTGAAAATCTGCACGAGCGGACGCATGTAGCTTGCGCCCGCCCAGATGCGGGACCACCCTTTCAGGAGAAGACATGGCCAAGGAAGAAATGCTCGAATTTCCCGGCGTCGTGAAGGAACTCCTGCCCAATGCGACATTCCGGGTCGAGCTAGAAAACGGCCATGAGATCATCGCACATATGGCAGGCAAGATGCGCAAGAACCGCATCCGCGTTCTGGCCGGCGACCGCGTTCAGGTGGAAATGAACACCTACGATCTGACCAAGGGCCGGATCAACTATCGCTTCAAGTGAGCGGCACCCGCGATGATTGCGCGCCCCGGCGCCCACAGCTGATTCTGGGCTCTGCCAGCCCACGCCGGTTGGAATTGCTGGCCCAGATCGGGGTGCGTCCTGATCGCGTCATGCCCGCGGATATCGACGAACTGCCCGCCGCGGGCGAAGGTCCGCGAGATTACGTGCGGCGCATGGCGCGAGAAAAGTCCCAGGCACTGTCGAAGCAGGTGGCGGGCGCCATCCTTTGCGCCGATACGGCGGTTGTGGTCGGACGCCGGATCCTGGGCAAGCCCGCCGACAGGGATCAGGCGCGTGAATACCTGCATCTGCTGTCGGGGCGACGTCATCGGGTGATGACAGGGATTGCCTTGATGCACGATGGCCGGTTACGCGAAAGACTGGTTCAGACCACGATCCGCTTCCGTCCTTTGGACAAGGCCCAGATCCAGGCGTATCTGGACAGCGGCGAATGGCAGGACAAGGCGGGGGCTTATGCGATCCAGGGCCGCGCCGGCGCGTTTGTTTTGTGGATACAGGGTTCTTACAGCGCCGTGGTCGGCTTGCCGCTCGCCGAAGTATCGACGCTTTTGGCGGCCATCGGAATAGGGGAGTGCGCGCCATGAAAGGTCGTCAGGTCGTGCTTGGGGAAATCTTCGGCCGCGAAGCCGCAGCCCTGATGGTGGATGGTCGCCTTGAGGATCTGCGGATTGATCCGGCGGGGGCTACACCTCTTGTTCCGGGCGCCATCTGTCGCAGCCGCGTCGATCGGCTCGTAAAGGGCCAGGGCGGCGTGTTTTTGCGCCTGCCCGATGGCGCACGCGGCTTTCTGCGCGACCGTTCGGGTCTGCGCGAGGGGCAGTCGCTGCTGGTGCAGGTGAGCGGTTGCGCCGAACCCGGCAAGGCCATACCGGTGTCGGCACGACTGCATTTCCGGGGGCGCCACGTCATCGTCACGCCCGGCGCACCGGGGGTCAACATCTCGCGTCGTCTGAAGGATCCCGATCGGCGAAACCAGCTGTCCGCGCTCGGCCAGGCGGCATTGAACGGCAGGGAAGCAGATATCGGCATCGTCTTTCGCAGCATGGCCGCCCAGACAGACGATTGCGAAATTGGCGACGAGCTGGAAGCACTGCTGCAAGTCGCCACCGCCGTTCTGCGCGATGCCGATGGTCAGCCTGAACTGCTGCTGGATGCCCCCATGCCATCCGAAGCCGCATGGCAGGACTGGACAGACCCTGCACCCGATCTTGTAACCGATAGCGCCGACGCCTTCGAGCAAACGGGCGCAGCCGATGCCGTTCGCACGCTGTTGTCGCCGCGCGTGGATCTGGGCCACGGTGCATGGGCAGAAATCGAATCACTGCGGGCGCTGGTTGCAATCGATGTGAATACCGGCAGCGACCACAGCCCTGCAGCCGGGCTGAAGGCCAATATTGCCATGGCCCGCGATCTGCCACGTCAATTGCGCCTGCGCGGTCTGGGCGGACAGATCGTGGTCGATTTCGCACCGATGCCCAAGCGTGACCGTGGCACCGTCGAGCAGACCTTGCGCGCAGCCTTTCGCAGCGAGGCGGCAGAAACGGTGTTGATCGGCTGGACCGCCATGGGCCTTTTTGAAATCAACCGCAAGCGCGACCGGGTGCCTCTGGCCCGCCTGGCGCAGGAGACACGGCCTTGACCTGCCCCATCTGCGGCAAACCCGCCGTGGCACGCTATCGCCCGTTTTGCTCTCGTCGTTGCGCCGATATCGATTTGGCCCATTGGCTGCGAGGGGATTACCGCATCCCTGCTGAACCCGTGAATACGGACGATAAAACCGAGTGAAGTTTTCACTTTTCGCTCTGGACACCGGTGGCGGGCTGGCCTAATAACCCGCCTACCGAAGCAAGGCTCCGGTGCCCGGATAGCTCAGTTGGTAGAGCAGCGGACTGAAAATCCGCGTGTCGGTGGTTCGAATCCGCCTCCGGGCACCATTTCCATTTCCTCATTCAGCTTAGTTGCTTCTGGTGCCGCAAAGGCCCAATCTTCCTGTCGCGACGCGTGCAGAATGTGATCCCATTCCTTGCAGCATCTTGAAATTTTGTGCGCGCCCGGCACGGGCCGCGCCTGGCTCCAAGGATGCCCGACATGCAAGGTTTCAGTCATAGTTCGCGTAAAGATTCTGTGACCTCGAAGGCTGTTTCATGGAAAACCGGACCAGGCCGGCACCAGAGGCTCGGGATGCAGCCGTCCGCAGGCGTGACAGGGGCCGCGCAGACGAAGGATCGCGGAACAGCCGGCTTGGATCTTTCGGCTTAACCTGATCGCCGGGCCGAAAACGCCAGGCCCGGCGGGGTGTATCCCTGATACTGACCTCTGGAAGTTTTCTCGCGTGAATACCATGGCCGCCGTCCGGGCTCCTGGATCCCAGAGCGCCGCATGGTGCGGGCGCTAAGCGCCCTGCGCTCGTATCCTGTGCCGTGCATACACCGCATCGGATCGCTTGTGGATGCACCGTCGGGCCCCGAATATCTGCAAGCAAACGCACCTGACAGCGCAGGATTTCCCTGGGGCCGAACCTGAAACGATCCGCGGCCCGAGCGGTTGGCTATGTCAGACGATGTTCTGCGAGCACGGCGATCCCAGAACGGCAGGATTACCAGATCATGGCAAGGCGGCGTCAGCAGAGATTTCTGCAACCTGCCTTTATCATACTGATGATTCAGTGGAAAACAAAGGCAGCACATGAATGCGCGGGGAAATGGCGGTCGCAACAGGATTCGAACCTGTGACCCCTACCTTCGGAGGGTAGTACTCTATCCAGCTGAGCTATGCGACCGTTGTCCTGCGTCTTGCGCAAGTCGGTATTTCCCTGCACCTCACCGCGCTCACCGCCGGAAAGCCCGAAGCAGCAAGGCCGCGGTTGCGGCGCTCTTGCTGATTAACGGCAAATGCCCGGCGCTGCAATGGGCATCAGGCAAAAAGCTCGCGACAAAAGATCAGCCCGTCCACCAGAGCGTCGACATCGGCGCGGGTGTTATACATGGCAAAGCTGGCGCGGGCGCTGGCAGTGACGCCATAGAATTCCATCAGCGGCATGGCGCAATGGGTGCCCGCCCGCACGGCGATTCCCCGCTTGTCGAGGATCGTGGACAGATCGTGCGCATGCGCACCCTGCATGGTCATCGAAAAGATCGCGCCCTTGTCGGGGGCATCGCCCTGGATCGACAGCCAGTTCAGCTTGCGCAGCCGCTCGCGCGCGTAATCGCGCAGGTCGCGTTCATGGGCCGCGATCTTGTCCATCCCGAGGCCCATCAGATATTCCAGCGCCGCGCCCAGCCCGATCTGATTGACAATGCCGGGGGTTCCCGCCTCGAATCGCAGCGGCGGATCGGCGTAATCGACAGCCTCGCGGGTGACGGTGCGGATCATGTCGCCGCCGCCCAGGAATGGCCGCATCTCGGCCTGGCGTTCGGCACGGATCCAGATTGCGCCCGAACCCGAGGGCCCATAAAGCTTGTGCCCGGTGATCGCATAGAAATCGACCCCCAGTGCGGCGACATCGACGGGCAGATGCACCGCCGCCTGACTGCCATCGGCCAGCACCGGCACATCGGTGCCACGGGCAATGGCGGCAATGTCGACGATGGTGCCGGTCACATTCGACATATGGGTAACGGCGATCAGCCGGGTGCGTGGCCCCACCGCCGCCAGCACCTTTTCCGGCGGCAGGGAACCGTCGGCCTCTGGTTCGACCCATTTCAGCACCACCCCCTGGCGTTCGCGCAGGAAATGCCAGGGCACGATATTGGCGTGGTGCTCAAGCACCGACAGCACGATCTCGTCGCCCGGCTGAAATCGCGGCGCCGCCCAGGCATAGGAAACCAGGTTGATGCCCTCGGTCGCACCCGAGGTAAAGATCACCTCATCCTCGCGCGGGGCATTCAGAAAGCGGGCGATAATGCCGCGCACACGTTCGTAATTTTCGGTCGCCAGGTTCGACAGGTAATGCAGGCCGCGATGAACATTGGCATATTCGGCCTGATAGGCGCGGGTCACGGCATCGATCACCACCTGCGGCTTCTGCGCGCTGGCGCCGCTGTCCAGATAGACCAGCGGCCGGCCGTTGACCTGCGTGCCCAGGATCGGGAAATCCGCCCGGACGGAATCGACGTCAAAGCTCATGCTGCCACCTCGGGAAATATGCCTAGAGCCGCCGCCAGCAGCGACAGCAGGAAACCCAGCAGAAACGCGCCGGCGACAAAGCCAAGTGCCACCAGGAACGTGCTTTTGAACCCGTGCAGCGCCTTGGTCATGGTCACGGCCAGATAGATGAACAGGCCAAAGGACAGCGCCGACAACATGGCCCCGCCGGTGGGAAACAGCAGCGTCACCACCAGCTGCATGGCCTGCACGCCCAGAAGCACCAGCTCGATCCAGGCGACCACCAGAAGCGCATCGGCAAAGGTGCCATGGCCACCAAATGCGCGCCCCATCTGTGTCACCACCAGCGCCGCCAAGGCGATGATGATCAACTGCAAGCCGGCCATCGACATCGGATTGGACAAAAGCTGCGACAGCGGATTGTCGCTTTCGATCGGGAACAGCGCCAGCGACAGCCGCCCCAGCAGCGCCGACAAGGTCACCGCCAGCAACAGCGCCATCCAGCGCGCCGACATGGGCAGGTCCAGCCGTCGCAGAACCGCCAGCGCCGCCGCCGGGTCGCGAAAGGTCAGGACCACCAGATCGGCCAACTCACGCAAGGTCATGTCGTCACCGTCTTTGCGGCTGCGCGGTGGCGCGCAGCCCCGCCGCCCAGATTACCAGAAAACCGATGCCGGCCGCGGCCTGCGTCAGGCTTAGCGCCGGTCCCGGACCGATCAGCCCCGCCGTCAGCCCCGACAGCAGCATCGCCGGCGCCACCGCCAGCAATGCCCAGAACAGCGCCAGCCTGGAATCGCGCGGCGCGACCGGCCATGGCGTCAGCCTTGACAGGACCGAGACCAGCGCTGCCAGCGCATAGGCCAGCAGCGGCATGATGAACATCACCGCCAGCAGCGCCCCGCCCATCCGCGCCTGAAACGGCACCGAGGGATCCAGATACGCGGCGCGCTGATGCACGGGCGCCTGCGCGATCAGAAAGATCAGCATGGCCGCCATCAGCACCACCACCAGCCCGCGATCCGGCACCCCGCGCAACGAGACGACCACCTGTCCAGGCGACCACCAGCTTTGCAGGATGCGCGGCAGGATGCCCGACCGAGACATCTTTCAGGCGGTCGCCCGGCTGAGCAGCCATTCGTCCAGACGGCCCAGGATCTGATCGCGCAGCGACTCATCCTCGATCTCGTCCAGCGCATCGGCCAGGAAGGACAGCACCAGCAACACCACGGCCTGCGCCCTGGGCACCCCGCGCGAGCGCAGGTAGAACAGCGCGGTTTCGTCCAGCGCACCGGTGGTCGAACCATGCGAACATTTCACGTCATCCGCATAGATTTCCAGTTCCGGTTTGGCCAGGAACTGGCTGCCTTCATCCAGCAGCAGGCCCTGACTGATCTGATAGCCGTCGGTCTTTTGCGCGCCAGGCTTGACCAGAATCTTGCCCTGGAACACGCCCTGGGCGCCGTTTTTCAAAACTTTCTTGAACACCTGCCGGCTTTCGCAACGCTCGGCGGCATGGGTGATGAACACCGTGTCATCGTGGTGGAAGGGGCCTTCCTCGCCGTCGCCCAGCACGGCCGCCGCGATATGGGCAACAGAATCGTTGCCTTCGATCGAGATCACCGCCTCGTTGCGCATCATCAGGCCATTGACCGACAGCGCAAAGGACTTGAACAGCGCCTGCCGCCCCAGCCGGGCAAAGATATGGCCGATGCCCAGCTTGGGGTCGTCGGCGCGTTTGCTGGCGATGTGATGAAACCGCGCGCCATCGGCCAGATCGACCTCGATCACCGTATTCGAGCGCGCGCCGATACCACCGGTTTCCAGCAAGGTCAGCTCGGCCCCGGGTTCCAGGCGCACCAGATGATGCAGCATCACATCCGCCCCGCCTTCGGAACGGCAATGGAACAGATGCACCGGACGCGACGGTTTGCCGGTAACGCGGATCAGCGCACCGTGACGGGCAGCCAGCGTATTCAGCGCCGCGAAGGGACGCTTCACCGGCACCTGGCCTGCCGCTTCGAGCCGACCATACAGCGCCTCGGCCCAGTCGGGCGCGTGGGCGTCGGACAGCATCGCGATTTCAAGCCCCTCGCCCTCCAGCGCATCCGAAGCCTGCGGATCGAAGACGCCATCGACAAACACCAGGCGCAAGCGGTCCACATCGGCAAACAGGTTGGCTTCACGCGCCGGCACATTGGTCGCGGCCGGGCGGGCTGCGTTGAACGGTGCCGGATCGGTATAGCGCCAGTATTCGTCGCGCGCTCCGGGCAGGCCCATGACATCCAGACGCTGGGCAGCCTCGGCCCGGGCGGACCCAAAGCCGGGGGCGGGCAGATCAAGCGTCGCCAGCCGCGCGGCCAGCGCCGCCGCACCAGGACGGGCCTTGCCTTCGACCGCCGGGGCCTGCACGGCCAGAACTGCGGTATCCGACATCAATCGACCTCCGCCAGCAGATCGCCATAGCCGTTCTGTTCGACCTCCAGCGCCAGGTCGGGCCCGCCCGTCTTGACGATGCGGCCATTCGCCATGATGTGCACGACATCGGGCCGGATATGATCCAGCAGGCGCTGGTAATGGGTGATGACCAGAAAGGCGCGATCCGGCGAACGCAGAGCATTCACCCCATCGGCCACCAGACGCATGGCATCGACATCCAGCCCGGAATCGGTTTCGTCGAGAATGCACATCCGCGGCTCCAGCAGCGCCATCTGCAGGATCTCGTTGCGCTTCTTCTCGCCGCCCGAAAAGCCGACATTGACCGAACGCTTCAGCATCTCGGCGTCGATCTTCAGCGTCCGGGCCTTTTCGCGGACGATCTTCAGAAAGTCGCCGGCGCTCAGTTCCTCTTCGCCGCGGGCCTTGCGCTGGGCGTTCACCGCCGTGCGAAGAAAGGTCATGTTGCCGACGCCCGGGATCTCGACCGGATACTGGAAGGCCAGGAACAGGCCGGCGGCGGCGCGTTCTTCGGGTTCCATGTCTAGCAGGCTTTCGCCGTTCAGGCTGGCGGCGCCGTCCGTTACCTCATAGCCGTCGCGACCGGCAAGCACATAGGACAGGGTGGATTTGCCCGAACCGTTCGGTCCCATGATGGCGTGCACCTCACCCGCCGGGACCACCAGATCCACGCCCTTGAGGATCTGCTTGTCCTCATCCTCAAGTTTGACATGCAAATTCTTGATTTCCAGCATGGTTTTCATTCCTGTTCGACGGTCACGGCAGTGCCCGAAGCGGACACCATGAGCATGTTGTTGATGACTTCATAGTCAAGATCGACACCGACCACCGCATTGCCGCCCAGGGCGCGCGCGCGGTCCTGCATCTCGGCCAGGGCGGTCTCGCGCGCCGATGCCAGCGCCGATTCATAGGCGCCGGAGCGGCCGCCCACAATATCGCGAATCCCGGCAAAGATGTCGCGAAAGATGTTGGCGCCAATGATGGTTTCGCCGGTCACGACGTCATGATAGGCGCTGATCCTGCGCCCCTCGATCCCCGGTGTGGTGGTGACGATCATCCGACCGACCCCTCAAGCGAGATGGCGACCAGCGACTGCGCCTCGAGCGCGAATTCCATCGGCAACGCCTGCAAGACCTCGCGGCAGAAGCCATTGACTACCAAGGCAACGGCCTCTTCCTCGTCCATGCCCCGCGCGCGGCAATAGAACAGCTGGTCCTCGTCCACCTTGGAGGTCGTCGCTTCGTGTTCGACCCGCGAGGACGTATTCTTGACTTCGATATACGGCACGGTATGGGCGCCGCATTTGTCGCCGATCAGCAGGCTGTCGCATTGCGTATAGTTGCGGCTGTTGGTCGCACGTGGGTGCATCGACACCAGGCCGCGATAGGTATTCTGCGCGCGCCCGGCAGAAATACCTTTGGAAACAATGCGTGAGCGGGTATTCTTGCCAAGATGGATCATCTTGGTGCCGGTATCTGCCTGCTGATGATTGTTGGCAATGGCGATCGAATAGAATTCGCCCTGCGACGCCTCGCCACGCAGGATGCAGGACGGATATTTCCAGGTGATCGCCGACCCGGTTTCGACCTGCGTCCACATCACCTTGGCGCGCGCTTCTCGGCAATCGGCGCGCTTGGTGACGAAGTTGTAGATGCCGCCCTTGCCCTCTTCGTCACCGGGAAACCAGTTCTGAACCGTGGAATATTTCACCTCGGCATCTTCCAGGACCACGATCTCGACAACGGCCGCGTGCAGCTGGGCGGTGTCCCGCTTGGGCGCGGTGCAGCCTTCCAGATAGCTGACGTAGGATCCCTTGTCGGCGATAATCAGCGTGCGCTCGAACTGGCCGGTATTCTCGGCATTGATGCGGAAATAGGTAGACAGTTCCATCGGGCAGCGCACGCCCGGCGGCACATAGACGAATGATCCATCCGAGAACACCGCGCTGTTCAGCGTGGCGAAGAAATTGTCCGATTGCGGCACGACCGAGCCCAGATACTTGCGCACAAGCTCGGGATGTTCGCGGATCGCCTCGCTGATCGAACAGAAGATGACGCCGGCCTTGGCCAGCTCATCCTTGAAGGTTGTGCCGACCGACACGCTGTCGAAAACCGCATCCACCGCGACCTTGCGACCTTCGGCGGGGCTGCCCTCGGCCCCCTCGACCCCCGCCAGGATCATCTGTTCCTTCAGCGGGATTCCCAGCTTTTCATAGGTGGCCAGCAGCTTGGGATCGACCTGGTCCAGCGACTTTGGCTTGACCTGCATGCTTTTAGGGCGGGCATAGTAATATTGCTGCTGATAGTCGATTTCCGGATAATGGAGCATTGCCCATTTCGGTTCGGACATCGTCTGCCAGCGGCGAAAGGCCTGCAGCCGCCATTCCGTCATCCATTCGGGCTCATCGTTCTTGGCCGAGATCAGACGAACAATATCCTCGTTCACGCCCTTGGGGGCGTATTCCATTTCGATGTCGGTATCCCAGCCGTATTTGTAGGCCCCCATGTTCTGGACGGTTTCGACGGTTTCGCGGTCGACGCCTTCGCGGACCTCGATTGCTTCGCTGATCTGTTCAGCCATCTCAAACCCTTCCTGCGGTCGCCCGCTGATCGTTCCGTTGCCGCCAGCGGTGATGGGCCGCCAGCCAGGCATCGGCAAAACGCGCAACGTCCCGAGGGTCCGTTGTCGGACCGATCGAGACGCGGATCGCATCGCCCGCCCTTTCCGCCGCGATTCCCATGGCCGTCAGCACCGAACTTGGCCTTACCTTGCCGGACGAGCAGGCCGAGCCTGCCGAAATCGCAAAGCCGGCCAGATCCATCTGCATCACCTGCGTCTCGCCACGCCATCCCGGGGTCAGGATGCACAGCGTATTGGGCAGGCGGCGGGATTCGCGCCCCGGGAATGTAACCATTTCCGTCCCGGATTCCAGTGTTCGCATCAGCGAATCGCGAATTTCCGATACTTTTTCCCAGATTTCTTGATCCAGATCATTCTGGGCCGCCTGCGCGGCGGCGGCAAAGCCCATGATGCCGATCAAATTCTCGGTTCCGGCCCGGCGGCCCTGTTCCTGGCCGCCGCCTTTCAGCCGTGCCTCGATCTCGGTTCCGCGCCGCAGGATCAGCGCCCCAACGCCGCGCGGGCCGCCCAGCTTGTGGGCGGACACAAATCCGGCGTCCACACCCAGCCAGTTGAAGGAAAACGGAATCTTTCCGAATGCCTGGGTCAGGTCGCTGACCGCCAGACCTTGCGGCAGATCTTGCAGGACGCCGGTTTCGGAATTTGCCAGTTGCAGCGTGGCCGCGGCAGGCTCAGGCACCGCGACCTGGCCCTGCGCATCCGTTGGCAACGCGGTCGCACACCATGCCAGCACGGCGGGATGTTCCACGCCCGAACAGGCCAGACCCCGTTCCTGCAAGGCCAGTGCGGCGGCCTCGGTCGCACCCGAGGTGAAGATCACGTCTGCGCCTTCGGCGCCCAGCGCCGATGCGATCTGCTCGCGCGCGCGCTCAAGCGCGGCCTTGGCGGCGCGGCCCTCGGCGTGGATCGAGGAAGGGTTGCCGACGATGTCGCTGGCATCCAGCATCGCTGCGCGGGCCTCGGGGCGCAGGGGGGCGGTGGCGTTCCAGTCCAGATAGACCCGGCTCATGCGTCATCCTCGTCCCCGGGGGCCAGGGCCTGGGCGATCCGGTCGGCCAGACGCCGCGCCACCTCGGATTTGCCCAGCCGTGGCCAGCTTTCGCTGCCGTCGGGGGTGATCAGCGTGATCGCATTTTCGGACCCGCCCATAATGCCGGTCGCCGGGCTGACATCATTGGCCACGATCCAATCGCAGCCCTTGCGCAGCCTTTTGCGCGTGGCATTGGCGATCACGTCATCGGTTTCGGCAGCAAACCCCACCACCAGGTCGGGCCGGCCGTGATCCAGCTGGCTGATCCAGGCCAGGATGTCGGGATTTTCGGCAAATTGCAGCTGCGGCAGGCTGCCGTGCCCGTCCTTCTTGATCTTGCCGCTGCGCGCATTGGCGACATGCCAATCGGCCACCGCCGCGGCCATGACCGCCGCATCCGCCGGCAGGGCGCGTTCGACCGCTTCATGCATCTGGCGCGCGGTTTCCACGGCCACCACATCGACGCCTGTCGGGGGTGGCACCTCGGCCGGGCCGGTGACAAAGGTCACCTGCGCGCCAAGATCACGAAGCGCCTCGGCGATTGCGGTGCCCTGTGCCCCGCTGGACCGATTGGCGATGTAGCGGACGGGGTCGATCGGCTCGTGCGTCGGCCCCGAGGTGACGATGACGTGGCGTCCGCTCAGCCGTCTGGGCGGCAGCACGGCCGCCTCGGGCGGCAGGCGCAGCGGCCCTGTCTTGCCCAGGGCCGCGCGGATCGCCTGCAGGATGACATCGGGTTCTGCCATGCGTCCGGGCCCGTATTCCCCACAGGCCATGTCGCCTTCATCCGGGCCGACCAGGCTGATGCCATCGGCCTCGAGCAATTCCAGATTGCGCTGCGTGGCCGGGTGCTGCCACATGCGCACGTTCATCGCAGGCGCGATCAATACCGGCTTGTCGGTGGCCAGCAGCAGGGTCGAGGCCAGATCGTTCGCCATACCCGCCGCCATCCGCGCCATCAGATCGGCAGTTGCCGGTGCCACAACCACCAGATCGGCCGCGCGTGACAGCTGGATATGCCCCATTTCCGATTCGCGCGTCAGATCGAACAGCGCGCTGTGACAGGGCGCCTCGGCCAGGGCAGACAGGGTCAGCGGCGTGACGAACTGCGCCCCCGCCTCGGTCAGAACCGGGACAACGCTGGCGCCTTCGCGACGCAGCATGCGGATCAGCTCCGGCACCTTGAAGGCGGCAATACCCCCCCCAACGATCAACAATATGCGGCTGCCCAGCATTGTCGCACCCCCTGGCCGGATCCTGTTCCCGACATAGGCCGAACCGCGTCCCGGAACAAGCAAGGCTGCGGCGTTAACCTTTCCTTAAGCCTGCGTCGTTAACCAGTTCGCGACAAGCATGAGGAGACCATGGCCGCAATCGCCCATAGCGTGGCCTTCGAGGGGGTCGAGGCTCGGCTGGTCGAGGTGCAATGCTCGGTTGCGCCGGGCCTTCCGGGTTTCGGCATCGTCGGACTGCCGGACAAGGCGGTCAGCGAAGCGCGCGAACGCATCAAGGCCGCCTTCGCCGCGCTGGCCATCGCCATGCCGGCGCGCCGCATCACCATCAATCTTGCGCCGGCCGATCTGCCCAAAGAGGGCTCGCATTTCGACCTGCCGATCGCCTTGGCCATCCTGGCAGCATTGGACATCGTCCCGGCCGACGCGGTTGACGGTGTGGTCGCCCTGGGCGAGCTGGCACTGGACGGGCGTCTGGCGCCTGTGCCGGGGGCGCTGCCCGCCGCACTGACAGCCGCGGCCGAGGAACGGGCCCTGATGGTGCCTTACGCCTGCGGCCCCGAGGCCGCATGGGTCGAGGCTACACCCGTCTTTGCGCCACGCAGTCTGCGCGCCGCCATCGATCATCTGACCGACCGCGCACCCCTGCCCCGCGCCACGCCCGGTGCAGCCGAAGTCACCGAAGGATTCGAGGATCTGGCCGAGGTCAAGGGCCAGGAACGCGCCCGCCGCGCTATCGAGATCGCTGCGGCCGGACGCCACCACCTGCTGATGGTCGGCCCACCCGGCGCCACCAAGACCATGCTGGCCCGCCGCCTGCCCGGCATCCTGCCGCAATTGACGCCGCAAGAGGCGCTGGAAACATCGGTCATCCACTCGGTCGCCGGACAGCTGAAGAATGGCAGCATTTCGCGTCAGGCACCGTTTTGCCAGCCCCATCACAGCGCTTCCCCCGCCGCGATCATCGGTGGTGGCCGCAACGCACGCCCGGGACTGGTCAGCCTGGCGCATAATGGCGTGTTGTTTCTGGACGAATTGCCCGAGTTCGAGCGGCGCGTGATCGATGCCCTGCGCGAGCCCATCGAAACCGGCGAAATCCACGTTTCGCGCGCCAATGCCCATGTGCGCTATCCCGCCCGCTTCCTGCTGGTCGCGGCCGCCAACCCCTGTCGCTGCGGCTATCTGATCGATCCGGCAAGGGCCTGCTCCAAGGCGCCGGTCTGCGGCGCCGATTACATGGGTCGCATTTCGGGACCGATGATGGACCGCTTCGACATGCGCATCGAGGTGCCGCAGATCAGCCTTGAGGAAATGCAGATGCCCGCCCGCGGCGAAACCTCGGCCGAGGTGGCAGCGCGCGTGCAGGCCGCCCGCAACATCCAGACGCGCCGCTTTGCGGATCATCCCCGGGTGCGGGTGAACGCCGAAGCCACCGGCCGCCTGCTCGACGAAATCGCGCCGCTTGACGGCGAATGTCAGGCACTGCTGGCCCGGGTTTCCGACCGGTTGGGGCTGACGCCGCGCGGCTATCACCGGATCCTGCGGGCCGCGCGCACCATCGCCGATCTGGATGGGTCTGACCAAATTCGCCAACCCCATCTGGCCGAGGCGATTTCGTTCCGGATCACGGCCGCACGGATGGAATGATCAGCTGCGTTGGCCGCGGCGCGTCTCGATCGCCTGCCAGATCAGCTCGGCGGCGTTGGTGCCGTCAAACCGTTCCAGCTCCTGGATGCCGGTGGGCGAAGTGACGTTGATTTCCGTCAGCCAGCCGTCAATGACGTCTATGCCGGTAAACAGCAGACCCTTTTCCTTCAGCGTCGGGGCCAGGCGGGCACAGATTTCACGCTCGCGCTCGGTCAGGCCGATCTTTTCGGCCCGCCCGCCCACATGCATGTTCGACCGCGCCTCGCCCTGGGCAGGCACGCGGTTGATCGCCCCGACCGGTTCGCCATCGACCAGGATGATGCGCTTGTCGCCCTTGACCACCGCAGGCAGGTATTTCTGCACGATGACCGGCTCGTTGCTGAAGCCGAGAAAGGTTTCCAGCAACGACGACAGGTTGGGATCGTCGGGGCGCAGGTGGAACACACCCGCGCCGCCGTTGCCGTAAAGCGGCTTGACGATGATGTCGCCGTGACGCTGGCGAAAGTCGCGGATCTGGGCGATGTCGCGCGTGATCAGCGTGGCCGGGGTCAGATCGGGGAAATCCAGCACCAGCAGCTTTTCAGGGCAATTGCGCACCCAGAACGGGTCATTGACCACCAGCGTTTCCGGATGCACCCGTTCTAGCAGGTGGGTGTTGGTGATATATCCCATGTCAAAGGGCGGATCCTGGCGCAGCCAGACCACGTCGAACGAGGCCAGGTCGCGCTCCTCCCAATCCCCGAAGCTGACGTGATTGCCCTGTTCGCGGCGCAGGGTGACGGATCGGCCAACGGCAATCAGGCGGCCTTCGCGATAACTCAGCCGGTCGGGCGTATACTGGAAAAGCCGATGGCCCCGCGACTGGGCCTCCAGCCCGATGCGAAAGGTGCTGTCACCGGTGATCGAAACATGTTCGATCGGATCCATCTGAAGGGCGACGTTCAGGCTCATGCAGCTTGCTCCGGGCTAGATCCGGTTCGTTTTTTCACCGCAGGGGGGATATTGCAAGCGTCGCGACCTAGCAGCCGCCGAATGCATTCTCGATCACCTCGACGCGCCCCAGGTCATCGACCAGTGCAGCGTCCAGGCGCATCGGCGTGGCCAAGCCTTGGGGCAGGCAGCCGCAATATTCCTGCGCAGCCGCACAGATCCGCCGCATTTGTGCGTGTCCCAGGCGCAGGGCGGCCAAATCGTGACGCCGCGCCTTCTTGACCTCGACAAAGACATATTCGCCGCCGCGTTGCACGATCAGGTCGATTTCGCCCGCCTGACCCCGCCAGCGTTCGGCAACCACGCGGTAGCCCAGGCTGGCATAATGGCGGGCGACGGATTCTTCGGCCATGCGGCCGGCGGAATTGGCGATGCTGCCGCGCCAGATCTCCGACGCGCCAGGCCCGACCGGCAAACCATGATCGATGCGCTGATGTTTCAATGCTCATCCTTCCGCATGCTCAAGGCCAGGGCATAGATGTCGCGCCTGGGCAATCCGTGGCGGTTGGCAAGTTCGGCAGCCGCCGCCTTGACCGGCATGCGGGCCAGCAGATCGGCCAGATCCGCGCGCAGCATGTCGTCGCTGATGATTTCGGCCTGAGGATGACCGAACAGCACCACAACCTCGCCCCTCAGCCCCGCCTCTGGGATCGTGTCCATCAGTTCTGCCGCAGTTCCCCGCCGCACCTCTTCGAATTTCTTGGTCAGTTCCCGACAAATCACCGTAGGGCGATTCGGCTCAGTTTCGCAGATATTTTCCAACAGTTGCTTAACGCGGCGGGGACTTTCGAATACGATCACCGTGGCGTCGGTCTTGCGCCAGCTGTCGATCCAGCTGCGGCGGGCGCCGGCGGCGGTCGGCGGAAAACCCACGAACAGGAAGCGATCGCTGGGCAGGCCTGAAACCGACAGCGCCGCCAGTGCCGCCGATGCGCCGGGCAGCGCCCGCACCGCAAACCCTGCCTCTGCCGCGTCGCGTGCAAGACGATAGCCGGGATCGGCCACCAGCGGCGTGCCGGCATCCGAGGCATAGGCCACGGCGCCGCCTTCTGCCAGTGCGTTCAGGATCAGCGGGCGTTGACGGTCGGCGTTGTGATCGTGATAGGCGACGATGCGCCTGCCGCGCAGCGGAATGCCGTGAATATCCATCAGATGGCGCAGGGTGCGCGTGTCCTCGGCCGCCAGCAGATCGGCAGTATTCAGCACGTCCAGCGCCCGCAGGGTGATGTCGCGGGCTGCGCCGATGGGGGTGGCGACCAGATACAGGGCCGGCTCGATGCGCTCTGCCTCGACGCGCATGGACAGCGGGCGGGCGGGGGAAATCTCGCTGTGATCCATGATCGCCTTTCCTGTGCTGCCCTCGTTGCCACGCCCGGAATATGCCAATAACCTGCCCGGACCAACCCCCAGCCTCGATCCACAGGGAATCACGCCATGACCGTCCAGAAAACGATCCTCGGCGCCTTCGGTCTGCGCCGCCCCTTCGCGCGAATCGGAGCCGTCGTCGCCGCACTGACGCTTGCCGCCTGCGAACCGGTCGAGATGGGCGCGTCGGGCCCGCAGACCGGGCAGGTGATCGACCCCGCCCAGCCGGTGCCGGTCGCCCTGCTCGTGCCGGGTGGCAATTCCGACCTGGACTGGCTGGCACGGTCGCTGACCAATTCCGCCCGCATGGCCGCCGCTGACGCTCAGGGCGCCCGCATCGACCTGCGGGTCTATAATGCGGGCTCAGACCCCGGCGTCGCGGTCGCCCAGGCCAATCTTGCTGCGGATGAGGGCGCCAAGATCATCCTGGGGCCGCTGTTTGCCGACAGTGCAAATGCCGTCGGCAACGCCATGGCACCGCGTGGCATCAACGTGCTGTCGTTTTCCAACAACCCCGACATCGCCGGCGGCAATGTCTTTGTGCTGGGTAACACATTCGACAATGTGGCAAACCGCCTGGTGCGATATGCGGTCCAGAACGGCAAGCGGCGGATCCTGACCGTGGCCGAGGATGATACCGCCGGGCAGGTGGGCGCGCGTGCCATCCAGCGCGCGATCGCAGCCAATGGCGCGACCCTGGCGGGAAGCGCCGTTCATCCGGTGTCGAAAACCGGCATCGACGGCGTGGTGCCCAATGTTGCGCAAGCGGCTTTGTCGGGCAATGTCGATGCCGTGTTCATGACCGCCAACCAGGGCGCGGTGCTGCCCTATCTGACCGACAAGTTGGCTGACGCGGGCGTGACCTCGGCGCGGGTGCAGATGATGGGACTGACGCGCTGGGACCAGCCGGCTGCCCGGTTGCAGCTGCGGGGTGTGCAGGGCGGGTGGTTTGCCCTTCCGGACACGGCGCTGCGTGGGCAGTTCGATCAGCGCTACCGCTCGGCCTATGGCGAAACGCCGCACGATCTGGGCCCGCTGGCCTATGACGGGGTGGCCGCCATCGCCGCATTGGTCCGCGCGGGCAAGCGCAATGCGCTGACCACCACCGGCCTGACCCAGCGCGCGGGCTTTGCCGGCGTCAACGGCGCTTTCCGGCTGAACCGCGACGGCACCAACGAACGCGCCCTGGCCGTGGCGACGGTGCGCAACAATCAGGTGGTGATTGTCGATCCCGCGCCGCGCAGCTTCGGCGGTTTCGGGTTCTAGGACTTGACGAATCCCGCCCCAGACCCGCTGCCGCAGAGCGCCCCGGCCCTGCCCGGGGCCAATGCGCTGTTTTCGCTGGACAGCTTTCTGCCGGGATTGGAACAGGCCCTGACGGGGCTGAGCGACCACCGCGCCATTCGTGCCCGCACCGTGGAAATCCTGTCCAGGGCGCGGGCCGAGGCCATGGCCGATCTGGCCGCAGGCTTCATGAGCCACCCGCGCGCGGCCCGCGAAACCGTGCGCGCCGTGGCCAGCCTGACCGATGCCACGGTCGGGGCGATCCATCACGTCGCGACCACCATCCTGCACCGCCAGACCACGCCCACCGACGCCGAGCGGCTGGCAGTTCTGGCCATCGGCGGCTACGGCCGGGCGGAAATGGCACCGCATTCGGATGTCGACCTGCTGTTCCTGACCCCGTGGAAGGTCAGCGGCTGGGCCGAAAGCGTCATCGAATCCATGCTCTACATGTTGTGGGATCTGAAGCTTAAGGTGGGCCAGGCCACGCGTTCGGTCGATGACTGCCTGCGGCTGGGCGCGGGCGACATCACCATCCGCACCAGCCTGCTGGAACATCGGCTGATCTGCGGCCATGCCGCCACCGCTGAAACCCTGCGCGACCGGCTGTGGAGCGAGCTTTTCGACCATACCGTGCCGGAATTCATCGAGGCCAAGCTGGCCGAGCGGGCCGAACGTCACCGCCGCCAGGGCGGCCAGCGCTATGTTCTGGAACCCAATGTCAAGGAAGGCAAGGGCGGGCTGCGCGACCTGCAGACGCTCTACTGGATCGCCAAATACATCCATCGCGTTGACCGGGCGGTGGAACTGGTGGACCTGGGTTTCTTTACCCGAGAAGAACACCTGACCTTCTGGCAGGCCGAGGATTTCCTGTGGGCCGTGCGTTGCCATCTGCACCTGATCGCGGGCCGGCCGATGGACCAGCTGACCTTCGACATGCAGGTCGAGGTCGCCCAGCGCATGAATTATCGCGATCAGGGCGGGCGGCGGGCGGTCGAGATCTTCATGCAGGACTATTTCCTGCACGCCACCCGCGTGGGGGAACTGACGCGGGTGTTCTTGGTCGCACTCGAGGCGCGGCACCTCTACAAGGCGCCGATCATGAACATCCTGTTCCAGCGGCGCCGCCGGGTGCGCGCGGGCTTTCGCGTCGATCGCGGCCGGCTGAACTATGCCGACGAAACCGCGTTCCTGTCCGATCCGCTGAACATCCTGCGCCTGTTCGAAGAGGCGTTGCGCACCGGCATCCTGATCCATCCCGACGCCATGCGCGCCGTGGCGGCAAACCTCAGGATGATCGACGACCGGGTGCGATCCGACCCCGAGGCGGTGCGCATCTTTCTGGACCTGCTGCTGAAGCACGGAAATCCCGAGCGCTCGCTGCGGCGCATGAACGAACTGGGAGTGCTGGCCGCCTTCATCCCGGAATTCGCGCCGGTGGTGGCGATGATGCAGTTCAACGTCTATCATCATTACACCGTCGACGAGCACCTGATCCAATGCGTGGCCGCCCTTGCGGCCATCGAACGCGGGGACGATGCCGAAGACCTGCCCGTGGTCAGCAAGATCATGAAGGGCAAGGTGAACCGTCGGGTGATCTACCTGGCAGTGCTGCTGCATGATATCGGCAAGGGCCGCAGCGAGGATCATTCGATCCTTGGGGCGCGGCTGGCGCGGCGGATCTGCACCCGCTTCGGTCTGCCTGCGGACGAGATCGAAACCATCGAATGGCTGATCCGCAATCATCTGCTGATGTCAGACGTGGCGCAGAAGCGCGACATCGCCGATCCGCGGACGCTGCGCGACTTTGCCAAGGCGGTCAAGACGACGCGGCGGCTGGACATGTTGCTGGTGCTGACCGTCTGCGACATTCGCGGCGTCGGTCCCGGCACCTGGAACAACTGGAAGGCGATGTTGCTGCGCAAGCTGCACCAGGAAACCAAGCTGGCGCTCAGCAACGGGCTTGAGGAACTGAACCGCGAAAAACGCATCGGCGAGGCCAAGCGATCGCTGCGCCATCTGCTGAGCGCCAAGAAATGGGAAGCCCGCGCCATCAAGGCAGAGCTGGCGCGCCATTACGACGCCTACTGGCCGGGGCTGCCCACAGAAACGCAATATGTCTTTGCCGAAATGCTGGCCGGGCTGGGCGATGACGAAATCCGCATCGACCTGCATCCCGACACCGACCGCGACGCGACGCGCGCGGCCTTCGTGCTGGCCGATCACCCCGGCATCTTTTCGCGCCTGGCCGGGGCGCTGGCGCTGGTGGGGGCAAACATCGTCGATGCCCGCACCTATACCACCAAGGACGGCTTCGCCACGGCGGTGTTCTGGCTTCAGGACGCCGACGGCCACCCCTATGACGTCGAACGCCTGCCGCGTCTGCGCAAGATGATCGAACGCACGCTCAAGGGCGAAATCGTGGCCCGCGACGCGCTGGCCGACCGCGACAAACCACGCAAGCGCGATGCGGCGTTTCGCTTTCCCACCCATATCACCTTCGACAACGAAGGTTCCGACGTCTACACCGTGATCGAGGTCGACACCCGCGACCGGCCCGGCCTGCTTTACGATTTGACGCGCACCCTGGCCGACAATCACATCCAGATCGCCAGTGCGGTCATCGCCACCTTTGGCGCGCAGGTCGTCGATACCTTCTATGTCAAGGACATGTTCGGTCTGAAGCTGCACCAGCCCGCACGCCGCGAGGCCTTGGAAAAGAAGCTGCGACAGGCGATCAAGGACGGATTCGAACGCGCCGAAAAGGCCGAACGCCCGCGCGGCGTGACGTTCTGAGGGACAGACAGGACCATACATGCAACCCATCCGCTTAATCCGGGGCTTCCTCTCGGTCGGGGCCTGGACTTTGGCCAGCCGCATCGTCGGCTTTGTCCGCGACGTGATGATCGCCGCCTATCTGGGCACCGGCCCGGTGGCGCAAGCCTATATCGTGGCCTTCACCCTGCCCAACATGTTCCGCCGCTTCTTTGCCGAGGGCGCCTTCAACACCGCTTTCGTGCCGATGTTTTCCAAGCGGCTGGAATCGGGCGAGAACCCGCGCGGCTTCGCCGAAGAGGCCTTTGCCGGGTTGTTCAGCGTGGTGCTGGTGGTGTCGCTGATCGCGCATCTGGCCATGCCCTGGCTGGTGCTGGCAATGGCGGCCGGCTTTCGCGGTGACGAACGCTTTGACCTGGCGGTGATCTATGGCCGCATCTGTTTTCCCTATATCCTGTTCATCTCGCTGACGGCGCTGCTGTCGGGGCTGCTGAACGCGGGGGGGCGCTTTGTCGCCTCTGCTGCCGCGCCGGTGCTGATGAACTTCATCCTGATCGCGGCGATGCTGCTGGCAGACTGGCTGGGCTGGGACATGGGTCTGGCCATGGCCTGGTCGACGCCGATTTCCGGCATCGCCCAGTTCGCCACGGTCTGGTGGGCGGCCAAGCGCATGGGCTTTCCCCTGCGCCTGCGCCGCCCCCGGCTGTCGCCCGACATGCGCCGGCTGCTGGCGGTGGCGGCGCCGGCGGTGCTGGCGGGCGGTGTGGTGCAGGTGAACCTGCTGGTGGGCCGGCAGGTCGGATCCTTCTTCGACGGCGCCATCGCCTGGCTGACCAACGCCGACCGGCTTTACCAGCTGCCCCTCGGCGTGGTCGGCATCGCCATCGGCATCGTGTTGCTGCCCGACATCTCGCGCCGGCTGAAGGCGGGCGACACCGACGGTGGACGGCACGCCTATAACCGGGCGGCGGAATTTGCGCTGTTTCTGACCGTGCCGGCGGCGGTGGCGCTGATGGTGGCCTCCTATCCGCTTATTTCGGTGCTGTTCCGGCGCGGGGCATTTCTGGAATCCGATGTCGGCCCGACGGCGCTGGCGCTGGCGATCTATGGGCTGGGGTTGCCGGCATTCGTGCTGCAAAAGGTGCTGCAACCGCTGTATTTCGCGCGCGAGGATACCCGCCAGCCGTTCCGCTTTGCGCTGTGGTCGATGGTGGTGAATGCCGTGGTGGCCCTGGGGCTGTCACCGCTGATCGGCTTTTCCGCCGCGGCCTGGGGCACCACCATCGCCGGCTGGACCATGGCCGCACAGCTTTGGCACGGCACCCGCGCCTATGGCGAGGCGGCGGCGCTGGATGCCCGATTGCGTCGCCGGCTGCCGCGCATCGTCGCGGCATCCGTGGTGATGGGGGTGGTGATCCTGGGGCTGAAGCTGGTGCTGTCCGACGCGCTGCAGCAACCGGGGCTGCGCTATCTGGCGCTGACGGCGCTGGTTCTGGGCGGCATGGCCAGTTACGGACTGGCCGCCATCCTGCTGGGCGCCATCAACCGCCAGGATCTGCGCAGCGGCCTGCGCCGTCAGCGTTGACGGATCTGACGCATGACGCGGCCGATCCCGCCCGGCACCAGCACGAACGATAGCAGAAACCCGCAGCCAAAGCCCGCCACCTCGGCGATCCAGGTCAGGCTGCCGTCCTGAAACAGGATGCCGAACACCAGTTGAAAGGCCAGAAGCATGCCGATCAGGCTGAAGGCGCGCAGGCGATTGGCGTTCTGCTGCCCCAGCCGCGCCCACAGCAGGAAGGTAAAGGCGCCGACAAAGCCGTAAACCGCCGGATAGCCGCCGATCAGCGGCTGGAACCGGAATTGCGGCAGCAATCCCGCCACCAGTGTATAGATCAACGCGCCCCCGATCGCCGAACCCAGAAACAGCGCCACCACCGCCCAGGGCCGGAACTGCTGCGCAATCAGGTTGCCCAGCGCCAGGGTGAACACGATCACGAACAGCGCATGGGTCAGCGACAGATGCACGAAGGAGTAGGTGAGGATGCGCCAGCTCTGGTCCAGGACCAGCGCCCCCATCTGCCACAGACGCAGCAGCAGTTCGGGGAAATAGGCGGTACGTTCCACCGCGATCTGGCGCATCGCCAGCCCCGCCCCCTGCCCGCCACCCCCGCCGACAAAGCCCAGCTGGCCCAGTCCGAACACCGCTTCGGTCGCGATCATGGGCAAGGCCAATGCCCAGATGACGGCGGGCAACGGGTTCAGCGGCGATTCATCGAAACCGGGTCGCATCTTTCCTCCTTTGCTGGTTGGGCGGTTGCGCCCGGACGGGCCAAGGGGTAAGCCAGCGACCGGGATTTTCCAAGCAGGTAGTGCCATGACCACGAGCTTCGCCAAGCGTATCTTTTCCGGCATCCAGCCCTCGGGCGGGTTGACGCTGGGCAACTATCTGGGCGCCCTGAAACGCTTTGCCGACTATCAGGGCACCGGCGCTGAAACGATTTATTGCGTCGTCGACCTGCATGCGATCACCGTCTGGCAAGACCCGGAAAAGCTGCGCCACAACACGCGCGAGGTCACCGCAGCCTTCATGGCCGCCGGCGTGGATCCCGAAGTATCGATCCTGTTCAATCAAAGCCAGGTCAGCCAACATGCCGAACTGGCGTGGTTGTTCAATACCGTGGCGCGGGTCGGCTGGATGTATCGGATGACCCAGTTCAAGGACAAGGCCGGCAAGAACAGCGAAAACTCCTCGCTGGGGCTGCTGGCCTATCCGTCGCTGATGGCCGCCGACATCCTGGCCTATCATGCCACCGCCGTGCCGGTGGGCGAGGACCAGAAGCAGCACCTGGAACTGACCCGCGACATCGCGGCCAAGTTCAACCATGATTACGGCCAGGACTTCTTCCCGATCACCGAGCCGCTGATCGAGGGCACCGCGACGCGGGTGATGTCGCTGCGCGACGGCTCGAAGAAGATGTCGAAATCCGACCCCTCGGATGCCAGCCGCATCAACCTGACCGACGACGCCGACGCCATTGCGCAAAAGATCCGCAAGGCGCGCACCGACGCCGATCCGCTGCCCGGCAGCATGGAGGGCCTCAAGGACCGCCCCGAGGCGCGAAATCTGGTCAATATCTATGCCGCGCTGGCCGGCATGACCGCCGATCAGGTTCTTGCCCGTTTCGAGGGACAGGGCTTTGCCAGCTTCAAACCCGCGCTGGCCGAGGTCGCGGTCGCCAGCCTGGCCCCGATCACCCGACGGATGAACGAATTCATGGCCGATCCGGCCGAAATCGACCGTATCCTTGGGCGCGGCGCCGATCAGGCCCAGGCCATCGCCGCCCCTATCGTCGAGCGCACCAAGGAAATCATGGGGATGATCCGCTCACGCTAGGCGCGGACGCAGCAGCGCAAACATGCTAGGCTGGGGCAGCAGACAGCCCCGGCGGCCGGCTTCGGAACGGGAACGATCATGCCTGACCAGCTTTCGCGGATGCTTGGCGAGCGCCCCTGGCTTCTGGCCGATGGCGCGACCGGCACCAATCTTTACAACATGGGTCTGGCGCCGGGCCAGCCCCCCGACCTGTGGTGCGAATCCCACCCCGAGCGGGTGCGCGAATTGCATCGCCAGATGATCGCCGCAGGCGCCGACCTGATCCTGACCAACAGCTTCGGCGCCAATGCCAGCCGCTTGCGTCTGGCCCGGGCCGAGGGGCGCGTGGCCGACCTGAACCGCGCCGCCGCCCGCCTGGCCCGCGAGGCGGCGGCCGAATCCGGTCGCGCGGTCGTGGTTGCGGGCTCTGTCGGCCCCATCGGCGAAATCATGACCCCGGTCGGCCGGCTGACCGAGGCCGAGGCAACCGCAATGTTTGTCGAACAGGCGCAGGCACTGAAGGACGGCGGCGCCGATCTGTTGTGGATCGAGACGATAAGCGCGCTCGAGGAACTGCGTGCCGCCGCCCGCGCCGCCCAGGCCGTGCAGATGCCCTGGTGCGGGATGATGAGCTTCGAGCCTGGTGGTCGCAGCATGATGGGTGTCACGCCGCCGCAACTGGCGGCTTTCGTGGACCGTCTGCCCAATCCGCCGCTTGCCTATGGCGCCAATTGCGGCACCGGGCCGGCAGAGCTGCTGCTGGCGCTGACAGGCTTTGCCGCATCAGGCAACGAACGACCGTTGATCGCCAAGCCCAATGCCGGGGTGCCGCGATATCAGGATGGGGGGCTGATCTATGACGCGACCCCGGCGGTGATGGCCGAGTTCGCGGTGCTGGCGCGGGACATGGGGGTGCGGATCATCGGCGGCTGCTGCGGCACCACGCCGGCGCATCTTGCCGCCATGCGCGAGGCCATGCTGGCCACGCCCCGCGCGCCCCGCCCCACGACCGAAACGATTTCGACCCGCATCGCCCAGGCCATGGCCGCGGCCGATCCATCAGAATAGCGACAGCTGGTCGCCGCTCCGCGGCGGCGGGCCAAAGCGGCTGCAATCCAGCACCTCGGCCGGGGCGTCGAGCCCCAGACGCCGACGCGCCAGGCGAAAGCGCTGATGCAGCAGGTCTGCATGCGGCCCCTCGCCCCGCATCCGGCTGCCGAAGCGGGGATCGTTGTCGCGGCCGCCGCGAATTGCCTGGATCTGTGCCATCACATGCGCAGCCTTGCCGGGGTGATGGCGTTCCAGCCAGTCCCGAAACAGCGGCGCTACCTCCAGCGGCAGGCGCAGGGGGATCATGCTGGCGCTGCGGGCGCCGGCATCGGCAGCCGCCTGCATGATCCGTTCAAGTTCATGGGCCGTCAGCACCGGGATCATCGGCGCGACCATCACCCGCACCGGCACGCCCGCCCGGGCCAACACGGCGATCATGCGCAGCCGTGTCGCGGGGGTCGGGGCGCGCGGCTCCATTGCGCGGGCAAGATCGCTGTCCAGCGTGGTGATCGAGATGCCCACGGTCACCTGCGAGCGCGCCGCCATCTGGCCGAGGATATCGACATCACGCATGACGGTGGCGCCACGGGTCACAAGGCTCAGCGGATGGTTCCAGTCGCGCAGCACCTCAAGACAGGCGCGCATGATGCCCAGCCGCGATTCCGCCGGTTGATAGGGGTCGGTATTGGTGCCGAAGGCGATGGGCGCGACCGCATAGCCGCGCCGGCCGATTTCGCGCGCCAGCAGCTCTGCCGCATTCGGCTTGGCGATGATACGGGTTTCAAAATCCAGCCCCGGCGACAGGCCCAGATAGGCGTGGCTGGGACGGGCAAAGCAATAGATGCAACCGTGCTCGCAGCCGCGATAGGGATTGACGGAACGGTCGAATGGGATGTCGGGGGAATCGTTGCGACTGATGATCGAGCGCGCCTGTTCGCGGGCGATCTCGGTCTGCACAAGACGGCCGTCCTCGACCATGTCCCAGCCGTCAGACTCGCGCGCGCGGGTCAGCGGCTCGAACCGGGCTGCCGGTCGCGAATCGGCGCCACGCGCGCGCAGAATTTCGTCGGGGTCGCGATGCAGGTCGGTCATGCGGACAGCTTAGAACATTACATGAACATTTGAAAGCCGACGCCGCCGATAACCGCCCCATCGATCTGTGCATCGGCGTCAGCACAGACGCGACGCCTTGCCCATGTTCCTCGTGAACTTGCCGGACCGGAAGCAACCGCATCTGTCCGCCGCCGTGGTCTGCTCGCGGTCTGTGCGCAGGCCGCAGTTGGCGCCGGTAAACCCTGGTTCTTCAGGCAGGTCGGGTCGCTTGCGCGGACTCATCGCCGTAGCCAGATGTGGCAGGCCGCGCCTGCCAGGGTGACCGCCCCGCAATCGTCCATGAAACACGGGCTATCCACCCACGCCAAGGCAGGGGGATTGCCTTGCCCACCGCGACATGCTGGCCCGTCAGTCGGCGCTCAGCTCGGTGTCCCAATACAGGAAATCCATCCAGCTTTCGTGCAGATAGTTGGGGGGAAAGCGCCGGCCGACAGCGTGCATCTCGGCGGGTGTGGGGCGTCGAGGGGATCTGCGCAGATGCATGCCAGAGGCGCGCAGCGACTTGTTGGCCTTTTTCAGGTTGCAGGGCGAACAGGCTGCGACCACGTTTTCCCAGCTGGTCACCCCGCCACGCGATCGCGGCACCACGTGATCGAAGGTCAGGTCGCCACGGGCGCCGCAATACTGGCAGCAGAATTCGTCCCGCAGAAAAAGATTGAAGCGCGTGAAGGCCACGCGCTTCTGGGGTTTTACGTAATCCTTCAGCACCACGACCGAAGGGATGCGCATGCTGTGCCTTTGACTGTGCACCCTTTCGTCGTATTCGGCGATGATCTGCACCCGCTCCAGGAACACCGCCTTGATCGCCTCTTGCCAGGGCCAAAGCGACAGCGGGAAATAGCTCAGCGGGCGAAAATCAGCGTTCAGCACCAAGGCCGGGTGATGGCGCAGGGCCGAGGGCTCGCGCACGAATTGGGTTCTGAAATCGCCGTGTTCGTCAAGCATAGGCCGGTCGCCCCGTCTTGTCGTCGCCCGCATCGGGCTGACTGTGACTATATATCGCGGTCATTGTCTGACAAGTCCCCGAATATATGCCCCCGATAGCAGCCCGCCGTGACAGCGCGGTGACAATCAATGCGGCGAAGCGATCTTCATCAGCACCAGCCCGACGATGATCAGCGCCGCCGCAAGCAGACGCAGCATGTCTGCCGATTCGCCAAGAAACATGATGCCCAGCACAAAGGCCCCCACCGCGCCGATACCGGTCCAGATCACATAGGCCGTGCCCAGTGGCAGCACCTTCATCGACAAGGACAGGAACCAGACGCTGGCGACCATGCCGATGATGGTCACCGTGGTCGCCAGCGGGCGGGTGAACCCGGCCGACTGCTTCATGGCAAATGCCCATATGACCTCAAGCAACCCCGCCAGACCCAGATAGACCCACGCCATGCTCAACGCTCCTTTCCTTGTGGGCACAGGCTGGCCTCAACCCCGGCGAGGGTCAAGGAAAGCTGGCCGTTGGCGCGGATAGGTGGCAGGATGGTTGCCATGCGGCAACCACCCCCTGTCATCGGCACCCTGGAATCAGCCCTTTACGCCAGCGACCTGCAGGCCGCCGCAGATTTCTGGAGAAATGTGATCGGGCTGGAACAGATCGCGCATGTGCCCGGGCGACACGTGTTCTTTCGCTGCGGCGCGCAGGTGCTGCTGGTGTTCTGTGCGCAGGCGACCCGGCAACCACCAAGACCCGACAGCCGCCTGCCGGTGCCGCCGCACGGGGCCAAAGGCCCGGGCCATTTCTGCATGGCCGCCGATCCGGCCAGCCTGCCGGCCTGGCGCGATCATCTGCAATCCTGCGGTATCGAGATCGAGGCCGATTTCACCTGGCCCCAAGGCGGCAGGTCGATCTACTTTCGCGACCCGGCTGGAAATTCGATCGAGATCGCCGATCCGGCGATCTGGGACTGATCAGCTCAGCGCCGCGCGCGCACCCGCACCGGAACCGCCTGACGCTGCATCCTGCTGAGCCGCATGGCAAACAGGCTGACGGGAATCAGGGCGATGGCACTTGTGAACAGCAGCGTCATGATCTTTCTCCTCGTCTCTACCCTACAAGGTAAGGGCTGGCGCGGCAGCTTCAAGGTCGAAATTGCCGCCATGCCAGTGACCCGGCGGCAATTCGCTGTGTTCAGGCCAACCGGTCCTTGAGAAAGGCCAGCGCAACGGACAGGCCATCGGGGGAAATGCCGTGACCGGTGCCCTTCATCACATGGCCATAGACGGTAAAGCCGGCCTGCTGCAGGGCCTTGCCCGCGATGTCCATGCTTTCAAAGGGCACCACCGGATCCTGATCGCCGTGAATCAACAGCACCGGCGGCTTGCTGCGCACCTGGCCCACAGCGTCTGGATCCAGCAATCGACCCGAAAAGCCGACGACGCCGCCGATTTCCTCGGGCCGCTGGGGTGCGACGGCCAGCGCCATCATGGTGCCTTGCGAAAATCCCACCAGCACCAACCTGCGCGGCGCAACGCCTTCCTTTTCAAGAACGTCGTCAACAAAGGCATTGATGTCGGCAAAGGATTGACTGGCCGAGGCCCGGGCCTGTTCCTCGCTGGATCCGTCCATCCATGGGATCGGAAACCATTGATAACCCATCGGGTTGTTCACACAGGGTTCAGGCGCATTGGGCGCGTGGAAGGCGGTATTGGGCAGGTGCGGTGCCAGCGGATCGGCCAGTCCCAGAAGGTCAGCGCCGTCAGCGCCGTATCCATGCAGAAAGATGACGACGGAATCGGCCTTGGCAGGCCCTTTTCGAGCGGAAGTCAGTTTGCGCAGCATGAATCTCCCCTTAGCGGACGCCCTCGCGCCCTTTTGCCACCCGGTAATAGGCCCACAGCGCCCGCGCCGCAACGGCACGCCAGGGTCGCCAGGGCTCGGCCAGCGCCGTCAGTTCCGTCGGGTCCGGCCGATGCGGCAGGCCGTAAAGCAACCGCGCGGCCTCGGCCAGCGCCAGATCGCCCGCAGCAAAGGCATCTGCGCGACCCAGCGCGAATTTCAGATAAATTTCCGCAGTCCAGCGCCCGATCCCGGGAAGCGCGGTCAGCTGAGCGACAACCTCGTCGTCAGGCAGCCGCTCCAGCCCCTGCCAGTCCACTCCGGCGGCCGCTATTGCCCGAAGATAGCGCTGTTTGGGACGCGACAGACCGGCGGCGCGCAAGGCATCGTCGTCTGCGGCCACAAGCCCCTCCTCGGTATCCAGCCCGGCCGCGGTCAGCCGCGACAAGATCGCAGCCGCCGCCTGCACCGAAATCTGTTGCGAGATCACGGCATCGCGCAGGGCAGCAAAACCAGGTTGCCAGCGTCGCAACGGCAAGGGCATCAGCGCTGGCAGTTCGCGCGCCCAGACGGGACAGACCTCGATCAGATGCGCCGCCCCTTGCTCGATGTCCTGCGGGGTGACGATCAGTCTCATCAGCGTTGGCTTTCGTCGGCGATCCGGGCTTCTTCCTTGAGCCGCGTCTCAAACGCCATCGAGATGTGATGACGCAGTGCCTGTTCGGCCGCGGCGCCATCGCGCGCAGCAATCGCATCAACAATCGCCTGATGTTCGTCCAGGGTGACCGCGTCACGCCCCTTGGCAGCCAGGGTCGTGCGCGCCATAAGCGCCATGCTGCGATGAACAAGATCAAGCTGTTGCACAAGATATCTGTTGTGCGACGCCAGGTGGATCTGATGGTGAAAGCGGCGATTGGCGCGCGCCAGCGCCTGCGGATCGCCCAGCATGGCGCGGTCGTCCGCAACCATGCCCGCCAGCACCCGCACCTCTTCGGGCGTCGCGTGCAGGGCGGCCAGGCGCGCGGCCAGCGCCTCGAGCTCGGCGCGCACGGTGTAAAGCTCGGCCAGCTGGTTGTGATCCAGGGTGGCCACGATCAGGCTGCGACCGTCGCGCTTGAGCATCGACTGGGTTTCCAGCCGTTGCAGCGCCTCGCGCACGGGGGTGCGCGAAACGCCGAAACGTTCGGCCAGTTCGGATTCGACCAGACGGTCGCCGGGGCGATAGATGCCGTTGTCGATGGCGGACAGGATCAGCGAATATGCGTCTTTCATGCGCCGCACGATCCGCAGTTGCGGCGGCGATTGCAAGGGGCGGCGAGGCGGTTTAGGAAACCGCATGGATTTCTCGCGCGTCACCACCTGGATCTTCGATCTGGACAACACGCTTTACCCGCCCGAGGTGCGCCTGTTTGCCCAGATCGAACAGCGCATGACCGACTATGTGATGCGCGAACTTGGCGTCAGCGCGGACGAGGCGCGGCATCTGCGCCAGCACTACTGGCGCCAGCACGGCACCACCCTGTCAGGCTTGATGCAGGAACATGGCGTCGATCCGATGCCCTATCTGCGCGATGTCCATGACATCGACTTTTCCGCGCTGACCCCGGACCCGGAACTGGCGGCGCTGATCGCTGCGCTGCCCGGACGCAAGATCATCCACACCAACGGCGACTGCGCCTATGCCGCGCAAGTGCTGCGCCACCGCGGGCTGATGGTGTTCGACAGCATCCACGGCATCGACAGCCTGGGTTTCCACCCCAAGCCCGACCCGCGCGCTTATGCCGCAGTCCTGGCGGCCGAAGGCTTCGACCCGGCGACCGCCGCCATGTTCGAGGATGATCCGCGCAATCTGGTCGAACCCTATCGCCTTGGAATGACAACGATTCTTGTCGGGGCCGGTCGGCATGGGCCCGATGTTCTGGCCCAGGACCACGCCCACGGCCCGCATGTCCATCATCGCACAGCCGACCTGACCGCCTTTCTGCGCGATCTTGCCGGAAATGCGCGGGGCGCTACAATCTGATCCGAAAAACCTTAGCCACCCACCGCTCAGAAGGATCGCGCCGATGGCCCAAGCCGCCGAGAACTCTGCCCAGGCCCGCAGCGAGGCCCGCACCGCCCGCAACCTGTTCATGTTCGCGCTGCTGGTGATCGTTCTTGCCGTGGTTGCGGTTGTGCTTTGGGGGCTGCCGGGGCTGGCCATCCTGGGATTGGCTGCCACCGTGCTGGTGTTCGGGATGCTGGCGGCCTATGCGGCCGGCTTCTAGCCGATGCAGACGGACGAAACGGATGTCCTGGTTTCCGGCGGCGGCATCGCCGGGCTGATTGCCGCGGCTGCCTTCGGCAGCGCCGGCCACAGCGTGATCTGCGTGGACCCTGCGCCGCCTGTCACCGATGAAGCGGCCGAGGGCTCGGACCTGCGCAGCACCGCCTTCCTGCACCCGTCCATCGCGGTGCTGGCCTCGGCAGGGCTGTGGGACCGTCTGGCGCCCCATGCCACCCCCTTGCAGATCATGCGCATCATCGATGCCGGCGGGCGACAACCCCAGGCACGGCTGACACGCGATTTCGACGCATCCGAGATTTCGGATCAGCCCTTTGGCTGGAACCTGCCGAACTGGCTGTTGAAGCGCGAAATCACCGCGCGGCTGCAATCGTTGCAGAATGTCCGCTTCCTGCCCGGCACCGGCACCGCCACGTTGCTGGCGCGCGATTCGGAGGCCCTGGTCAGTCTGACCGATGGCAGCCGCATCAGCGCCCGGCTGGTGATCGGGGCCGACGGGCGCAACTCGGCCGTGCGCCAGGCGCTGGGGATCGGCACCCGCACGCTTCGCTATGGCCAGAAGGCGCTGGCCTTTGCCGTCACCCACGACCGCCCGCATGACAATGTCTCGACCGAAATCCATCGCAGCGGCGGCCCGTTCACGCTGGTGCCGCTGCCCGACCGTGACGGGCGGCCTTCCTCGGCCGTGGTGTGGATGGAACGCGGCGCCGAAACCGCGCGCCTGCGCGCCCTGCCCGCCCCCGAGTTCGAGGCCGAATTGAACCGCCGCTCGGCCGGGGTGCTGGGGCATCTGACCCTGGCGACGCGGCTGACCGAATGGCCGATCATCAGCCAGATCGCCGACCGTTTCAGCGGCCCGCGCTGCGCCCTGATCGCCGAGGCAGCGCATGTGGTGCCGCCCATCGGCGCGCAAGGGCTGAACATGAGCCTGGCGGATCTGGCCTGCCTGCTGGAGCTGTCCGCGGACCGTCCGGGCGAGGCGGCCTCCCTGCAGCGCTATGACCGCCGCCGTCGCCCCGAGGCGCTGGCCCGATTGCTGGGCATCGACGCGCTGAACCGCGCCAGCATGATGTCGGCCCGGCCGCTGCGCGACCTGCGCGCCGCCGCCCTGGGCGGCCTTTATGCCGCCGCGCCGGTCCGGCGGCTGCTGATGCGGGCGGGGCTGGGCATGGCCTGACCCGCCCCGGCGTCCAACGGGGGGCATGGCATCGCCGCGCGCAATCTGCCACAAGGCGGCATGGCCAAAGCGATCACCGCATTCACCTGCACCGCCTGCGGCGCCGCCCATCGCAAATGGGCCGGCCGCTGCGACGCCTGCGGTGCCTGGAACACCATCATCGAGGAAGCGCCCCTGTCCCAGGGCCCTGGCCGCGGCCTGGGCACGCTGAAGGGCAAGCGCGTCGCGCTGAGCGATCTGGCAACGCAGGAAACCCCACCCCCGCGGGCCGTCTCGGGCATGGCGGAACTGGACCGGGTGCTGGGGGGCGGGCTGGTCCCCGGCTCGGCGGTGCTGGTCGGGGGCGATCCCGGCATCGGCAAGTCCACGCTGCTGCTGCAGGCCGCGGCCGCCTTTGCCCGCAACGGCACCAGCGCGATCTACATTTCCGGCGAAGAGGCCAGCGCCCAGGTGCGCATGCGGGCGCAGCGGCTTGGGTTGGGCGACGCGCCGGTGCGGCTGGGCGCGGAAACGGCGCTGCGCGACATCCTGACCACGCTGGACGCGGAAGGTCCCGATGTGGCGGTAATCGATTCGATCCAGACCCTGTGGTCGGACCAGATCGAGGCCGCGCCCGGATCGGTCAGCCAGGTGCGCGCCGCCGCCCACGAACTGACCACCTTTGCCAAGCGGCGCGGCACCGCCGTCATCCTGGTCGGCCATGTCACCAAGGAGGGCCAGATCGCCGGCCCGCGCGTGGTCGAGCACATGGTCGACACGGTGCTGTATTTCGAGGGCGAGCGCGGCCATCAGTTCCGCATCCTGCGCGCCCACAAGAACCGCTTCGGGCCGGCCGACGAAATCGGCGTGTTCGAGATGACCGGCGGCGGCTTGGCCGAGGTCGCCAACCCCTCGGCGCTTTTCCTGTCCGAACGCGGCGAACCAAGCCCCGGCTCGGCCGTTTTCGCCGGCATCGAGGGCACGCGCCCGGTCCTGACCGAGGTGCAGGCACTGGTCGCGCCCTCGACCCTGGCCAGCCCGCGCCGCACGGTGGTGGGGCTTGATTCGGGACGGGTCTCGACCATTCTTGCCGTGCTCGAGGCGCGCTGCGCCATTCCCTTCGCCGGGCTGGACGTTTTCCTGAATGTCGCCGGCGGGATGCGGGTGAACGAACCCGCCGCCGATCTGGCCATCGCCGCAGCCTTGCTGAGCGCGCGCGAGGATGTGGCGCTGCCCGCCGATTGCGTGCTTTTCGGCGAAATCAGCCTGTCGGGGGCGCTGCGGCCGGTGGCACAGGCCGAAAACAGGTTGAAAGAGGCGCAGAAACTTGGTTTTTCACGTGCGATCCTGCCCGCGGCCGCCAAGGTCGAAGGCATGACCGGGATGCAGATGGACCGCGTTCCGGATCTGACGAGTTTCGTGGGCGAGACATTCGGTGCCGGATGAACTTCCCCAAAAGCGCGGCCAAGACCGCGAAAGGGCGTGATTATGGACGGTTTCACCATCATCGACGGTATCGTCGCGGCGGTCATCATCCTGTCGGCGATCCTGGCCTATGCGCGCGGCTTCGTGCGCGAATCGCTGGCGATCCTGGGCTGGATCGGCGCGGCTGTGCTGGCATTCATCTTTGCCCCGACCGTGCGACCGATGGTGTCGCAGGTTCCGGGGCTGAACAAGTTTCTGGCCGACAGCTGCGAACTGGCCACGATTGCCGCCTTTGCGGTGGTCTTTGCCTTGGCGCTGGTGGTGTTTTCCATCATCACGCCGCTGTTTTCATCTGTCGTGCAGCGCTCGGCACTGGGCGGGGTCGATCAGGGCATGGGGTTCCTGTTCGGCGTCGCGCGCGGCATCCTGCTGGTCGCGGTGGCTTTCATCGTCTATGATCGGGTGATGGCGGCCCAGCCGGTGCCGATGGTGGAAAACTCGCGTTCGGCACAGGTGTTCGAGCGGATGCGCGGTCAGATGGACCAGCAGATCCCCCAGGACGCGCCCGGTTGGGTGGTCAGCCGCTATGAGCAGCTGGTGCGCGGCTGCATGGCGCCGGCCCAGCCGGTCAGCCCGTCCGCTCCGCCGGCCGAGCCGGTCAGCCCGTCCGCTCCGCCGGCCGGCAACTGACCGCAGCGCGGCAAAGTTGAGATTGTTCCACGCCCCGCGACCCGGGGCGTGACTCTGACCGCCCAAAGCCCTAGATTGGGCAAAGCCTGAAAGCCCCAAGCCCGGGATAGCCACAAGAGTTCGGTGATGATGCAGCCTTTCCTTGCCCATCCCTTCGATGACGACCGCCTGCACGAGGAATGCGGGGTGTTCGGCGTGATCGGGGTGTCGGATGCCGCCAACTTCGTTGCCCTGGGCCTGCACGCGCTGCAGCACCGCGGTCAAGAGGCGGGCGGCATCATCAGCCATGATGCCGAACAGGGATTCAACAGCGCCCATCGTTTCGGCTATGTGCGCGACAATTTCACCAAACAGAGCCTGATGGAAACCCTGCCCGGCTCGCTGGCGATCGGCCATGTCCGCTATTCCACCGCCGGCACCAAGGCCGCGACCGCCATCCGGGATGTGCAGCCGTTCTTCGGCGAATTCGCCATGGGCGGGTGCGCCGTCGCCCATAACGGCAACATCACCAATGCCATGGCCCTGCGCCGGGAACTGATCGAGCGGGGCTCGATCTTCCAGTCCAGCTCCGATTCCGAATGCATTATCCACCTGATGGCGCGCTCGATCCAGCGCAACATCCCTGAACGGATGAAGGATGCCCTGCGCCGCATCGAAGGGGCGTTCTCGGTCATCGCCATGACCCGCACCAAGCTGATCGGCGTGCGTGATCCATTGGGCGTGCGGCCGCTGGTTCTGGGACGGATCGGCGAGGAAGGCTTTGTCCTGTCCTCGGAAACCTGCGCGCTCGACATCATCGGCGCCGAGTTCATCCGCGAGATCGAACCGGGCGAGATGGTCGTCATCTCGAAGGGAGAGGTGGAAAGCTCGCGCCCCTTCGGCCCGTCAAAGGGGCGGTTCTGCATCTTTGAACATGTCTATTTCTCGCGGCCCGATTCGATCATCGGCGGGCGTTCGGTCTATGAAACCCGCCGCCAGATCGGGGTGGAACTGGCGCGCGAGGCCCCGGTCGAGGCCGATCTGGTCTGCCCGGTGCCCGACAGCGGCACCCCCGCCGCCATCGGCTATGCCCATGAAAGCGGCATCCCCTTCGGCATGGGCATCATCCGCAACCAATACATGGGCCGCACCTTCATCGAACCGACCGAACAGATCCGCAACATGGGTGTGCGGCTGAAGCTGAACGTGAACCGGGCGCTGGTGGCCGGCAAGCGCGTGGTGCTGGTCGACGACTCGGTGGTGCGCGGCACCACATCGCGCAAGATCAAGGACATGATCCTGGACGCCGGCGCGGCCGAAGTGCATTTCCGCATCGCCTCGCCGCCGACGGCTTGGCCGTGCTTTTATGGCGTCGATACACCTGATCGCGAAAAGCTGCTTGCCGCCCAGATGACCGAGGATGAAATGCGCGAATGGATCGGCGTCGACAGCCTCGCCTTCGTGTCGCTGGACGGGCTTTACCGCGCCGTGGGCGAGGCCAAGGGCCGCGACAAGTCCTGCCCGCAATATTGCGACGCCTGCTTTTCGGGCGAATATCCGGTGGCGCCCTTCGATCAGCTGGAACGCGGCTTCCGCATGAAATCGCCGGACAAACCTGCGCATCCGACCGTCACCGGCCACGCCGCCGAATAGGCGCGGCGCCCGGCGGCTGGCAAGCCGCAAGGCCGGCGGGGGGTCGATCCCCCCGCCGGCCTTGGCTTTTGCAGGCTCAGACCCTGCCGATCCTCTCGGGCAGGATAACCGTGAAGCAGCTGCCTTCACCCAGTCGGCTTTCGATCTGCAAGCGGCCACGGTGGCGGTTGACAATATGCTTGACGATGGCCAGCCCCAAGCCGGTGCCTCCCTTTTCGCGCGAGCGGTGGCTGTCGACGCGATAGAACCTTTCGGTCAACCGCGGCAGATGCTGCGACTCGATGCCATCGCCCTGATCGCTCACCGCCACCATCCATGCCGGACCACGCAGGACAGGTTCATGCGTCAGATGCGTCAGGCGCACCGTTACCACGCCGCCGCCACCGCCGTATTTCACGCCATTCTCGATCAGATTGTGAAATACCTGCACCAGTTGATCCGCATCTCCCGGCACCAACACCTCAGATTGGGCGCCCTCCAGCTCCAACCTGACCTTGGCATCGCGCGCAGCCGGGGTCAGCGTGGCGACCGTGCTGCGCAACAGCGCCGCAAGATCCACCGATTGCAGCGGGCGTCGCCTTTCGTCCTGCTCGACCCGGCTCAGGGACAGCAGGTCCGATACCAGGCGGTTCATCCGTCCTGCCTCGCGCGCCATGATGTCCAGAAATCGCTCGCGTGCGACGGCATCATTCCTGGCTGGCCCGCGCAGCGTTTCGATGAATCCCAGCAGTGCCGTCAGCGGGGTGCGCAATTCATGGCTGACATTGGCGACGAAATCGCGCCGCATCTGGCCCGTCGCTTGCTCGCGGGAACGGTCCTCGATGGCGATCAGCGCCCCTGTCCAGGGCGGCGCGCGCAAGGCCGTGACGGTCACTTCGCATAGCACCCGCCTTTCGGCCGAGCCAAGGGCGGCGCTCAGCTGCGCACGATCCTGCCCGGCCAGCACCGAATCCAGCGCGCTGATCACCTCGGGTTGGCGCAGAACGTTCACAAAGGGACGTCCGCCCGGAATATGCCCCAGCAGAGCCTCGGCAGCTTCGTTGGCCCCCATGACCCTGCCTTCGGCATCCACGGCCAGAATGGCGATCGGAACCCCGCGCAGGATCTGATGCAGGCCGTCGCCGGTCATGGTTCGGCCGCTGCCTTGAGACCGCCATGGAAGCGGCGCGCATTCGCCTGATAACGCCGTGCCGATTCCCGCAATTCGGCCTGGGCCGCATCGTCCAGAATACGGACCACGCGCCCCGGCGTCCCCATGACCAGCGCGCCGGCCGGGATTTCCTTGCCTTCGGCCACCAGCGCGCCGGCGCCGATCAGTGCCCCCGGCCCGATCACGGCCCGGTTCAGCACGATCGCCCCCATGCCGATCAGCGCGCCATCCCCGATGGTGCAGCCATGCAGGATGGCGCGGTGCCCGATGGTGCAGTCGCGCCCGATCACCAGCGGACAACCGGGGTCTGTGTGGCAGACACACAGATCCTGAATGTTCGAGCCGGCGCCCAGACGAATTTCCTCGTTGTCGCCGCGCAGCACGGCGCCGAACCAGACGCTGGCCGCAGCCTCGATCACGACCCGCCCCATCAGCTGCGCATCCGGCGCCACCCAGGCGTCGGGGGCGATCTGCGGCGCAATACCGTCCAGTTGCCAGTTCATGCGCTTTCCTCCTGCATCAGTTCGCGGACAAAGGGGCCCAGACCGACCTGCCGGCTGCGCCGCAGGCGTTCCGCCGTCAGGATGGTCTTGAGTGCCTGCGTGCTGGCCTCGAGATCGTCGTTTACGATCACGTAATCATATTCGGCCCAATGGCTGATTTCATCACGGCTTTTGCGCATGCGCGCGGCAATCACCTCGGGCGCGTCCTGCTGGCGGGCGATCAGGCGCCGCTCCAGTTCGGCCAGGCTGGGCGGCAGCACAAAGATCGACACCACATGCCCTCCGAGGCTCGAGGCCCGGATCTGCTGTCCGCCCTGCCAATCCACGTCGAACAGCGTATCGCGCCCGGCCTGCATCGCCTGTTCCACCGGCGCACGCGGGGTGCCGTAGAAATTGCCGAACACCTCGGCATGTTCCAGCATCTCGCCCGCCGCCACCATGGCATGGAACTCGGCAATGCTGCGGAAATAGTAGTGCTCGCCCTCGATCTCGCCGGGACGGGGCGCGCGGGTTGTGGCCGAAACCGAAAACCGCAGGCTGGGATCCCATTCCATCAGCCGCCGCGCCAGCGTCGACTTGCCCGCTCCCGAGGGCGAGGACAGGATCACCAACAGGCCGCTGCGCATCATTTCCATCTTCTTGTCCGTCCCAGGCCAACCTGGCGCCTGAATGGCGCTGGCCGCCCGCGGGGTCAAGGGCCGCCCCTGCCAGAGCGTGGCCATTTTAACCATTGGCCAAGAAAACACTCGGAACCGGTAAACGAAAGCTTTAGATTTGGCGCAGCAAGTGGTTTTTAATCAGTATCTGGGCCGGGCCGAGTCACATGGCGAACGATCACGACGCGGATGGGGACGTCCCCTCGGACAGGGTATTGCCGCGCGATCGCGCGGGCAGGCCAAATATTTTGCGCCTGGCAGACTATGAGCCGGTGCAGATCGATCGCATCATCGGTGAGTTGCGCGGCTATTGGGAAGGCCTGCGTCAGGGGCGCGCCATCCCGGCCCGCGCCGATGTCGAACCCCGCGGCATCCGTCGCGCCCTGGATTACGCCTTTATCCTGGAACGCATCGCCCCCGGTGCCGCGCGATTTCGTCTGGCGGGTCGGCATCTGGTCGACCTGATGGGAATGGAGGTGCGCGGCATGCCGCTATGTGCATTCCTGAACACCAGTTCACGCGGTCGGCTTTCGGATGTGCTGGAAAGCGTGTTTCGCGGCCCCCAGATCGCCGAAATCACGCTGGATTCGCCCGCCGGCTACGGCCGCCCGGGCTTGGCCGGCAAGATGCTGGTGATGCCGTTGCGGTCCGATCTGGGGGATGTGACCCGCGCCCTGGGCTGCCTGGTGGCCGAGGGCGAGATCGGACAGCCCCCGCGCCGCTTCGACCTGGTCGCCGATGCGCAATTCCCGGTCATCCCCGGCGCCAAGGTGCTGGAGCCGTCGCCATCGGCCCCCGGCTTTGCCGAGGGACCGACCCCATGGCTGCCGGAAAAGCGCCCTGCCCCGCCCAGCGCCCCGGCCGAGACCAGCCCCGAACAGCGGCGCGCGAGTTTTCGGGTCATCCCCGGCGCCAAATCCAGCGACCCGCGCGACCGCAAAACCTGACGTGGCATGAAAACGGCCGCCCCTGCGGGCGGCCGCGATGGCGCGGGGCCGCGTATTAGCTGGCCTTGGCCCGGGCAACGCCGGTTTCGCGGCGCTGGCGCAATTCCTCGGCCACCAGGAAGGCCAGTTCCAGCGACTGGCTGGCATTCAGGCGCGGATCGCAGGCGGTGTGGTAACGGTCGGACAGATCCTCGTCCGTGACAGCACGCACGCCGCCGGTGCATTCGGTGACATCCTTGCCCGTCATCTCGAAATGCACGCCGCCGGGAATGGTGCCTTCGGCGCGATGCACGGCAAAGAATTCGCGCACCTCGCGCAGGACGGAATCGAAGGGCCGAGTCTTGTAGCCCGATGCCGACTTGATGGTGTTGCCGTGCATCGGGTCACAGGACCACACGACATTCGCCCCCTCTTCCTGAACTGCCTTGATCAGACGCGGCAGGTGGTCGCCCACGCTGCCGGCACCAAAGCGGGCAATCAGTGTCAGCCGGCCCGGTTCGTTTTCCGGGTTCAGCCGCGCCATCAGCGCCTTCAAGTCGCTGTCGCTGATCGAGGGGCCGCATTTCAGCCCGATGGGGTTCTGCACACCCCGGCAGAATTCCACATGCGCCCCATCGACCTGGCGGGTGCGGTCGCCGATCCACAGCATATGCCCGGACCCGGCCACCGGCAGGCCGGTGGTCGAATCGATACGCGCCAGTGCTTCCTCGTATTCCAGCAGCAGCGCCTCGTGGCTGGTGTAGAAATCGACCTTGCCCAGATCATGCGCGGTTTCCGAGGTGACGCCCGCCGCCGCCATGAAGGCCATGGCGTCGCTGATCCGGTCGGCGATGTCGCGATAGCGCGCGGCCTCGTCACCGCCGGTGAAATCGCTGATCCAGCTCTGGACGCGATGCATGTCGGCATAGCCCCCGGTCGAAAAGGCACGCAGCAGGTTCAGCGAGGCCGCCGCCTGGGTATAGGCCCACAGCATCCGTTGCGGATCGGGCACCCGCGCCTCGGGGGTGAAATCGAAGCCATTGATGATGTCGCCGCGATAGCTGGGCAGTTCCTGGCCATTCAGGGTCTCGGTCGGCGCCGAACGCGGCTTGGCGAACTGGCCGGCCATGCGCCCGACCTTGACCACGGGCAACTGCGCCCCCCAAGTCAGCACCACCGCCATCTGCAGCATCACCTTGAAGGTGTCGCGGATGTTGTCGGCGGAAAATTCGGCAAAGCTTTCGGCACAGTCGCCCCCCTGCAACAGAAAGGCGCGGCCCGCCGCCACCTGGGCCAGCGATGCCTTCAGCCGCCGCGCCTCGCCGGCGAACACCAAGGGTGGGAACTTGGCAAGTTGCGCTTCGACAGCATTCAGGGACGCCTGATCGGGATAGTCGGGCATCTGGATGCGCGGATAGGTGCGCCAGCCGCGTTTGTCCCATGCCTGCGCCTTGGTCGCGGAACCGGGGTTCGTCTGTGCCATGATCCTATCCTTCACATTGTGGTGCCTGCCATATAAGGCCTGCGGCACCCAAGGAAAAGCCTTGCGTCGACTGCGGCCTGCTGTTCATCTGCACCGTCCCGAGACGCGCGCCAGCCATGACGACCAGCCTGCCCGAATCACCCTCTCGCCAGCCTTCAACCTCTGCCCGCCCCCAGCGCTATCATTTCCTGTTGCTGGACCGGTTCACCATGATTTCCTTTGCGGCCGCGATCGAACCCTTGCGGCTGGCCAATCGCATCGCTGGCCGCACACTTTATGATTGGCGCCTGATCGGCGAACCGGGCGATGCCGTCACCTGCTCGAACGGGTCACGGCTGATGCTGGACGGCGGCCTGGGCGAGACCGGGCGCGATGACACCATCCTGGTCTGCGGCGGCCTGGATGTGAGCCAGGCAGCCAGCCGCGGCATCCTGGCCTGGCTGCGGCGCGAGGCCCGGCGCGGCACGCGCATCGGCGCCTTGTGCACCGGCGCCTGGGTACTGGCCGAGGCAGGGCTGCTGGACGGCCGAAAGGCCACGATTCACTGGGAAAACCAGGACGGGTTTGCCGAAGAGTTTCCGGACGTCATCCTGATCCGCACCGTTTTTGTCGAGGATCGCAACCTGCTGACTGCAGCCGGCGGCACCGCGGCCATCGACATGATGCTGCGCCAGATCGCCCGGGATCACGGCCCGGAACTGGCCAGCCGTGTGGCCGACCAGATGATCCACACCTCGATCCGGTCCGAGGATGACCACCAGCGCCTGTCGATTCCCACCCGCATCGGCGCGCGCCACCCACGTCTGGCCCAGGTCATCGCGCGGATGGAGGCAAATATCGAAGATCCGATCAGCCCGGCGCGACTGGCTGCCGAGGCAGGCATGTCGCCGCGTCAGCTCGAACGGCTTTTCGCCCGCTACCTTGGCCGCTCGCCCAAGCGCTATTACATGGAGCTGCGTCTGGAACGCGCGCGCAATCTGCTTGGCCAGACGGAAATGAGCGTCATGGAAATCTCGCTGGCCTGCGGATTTGCCTCGGCAGCGCATTTTTCCAAATGCTATCGCGCGACTTATGGCAGCACACCCTATCGTCAGCGCGGCATGCAAGGAATTCGCGCCTGAACGGCGATTCAGGGCAAGAATGTTGACGAATTGGCGATGTTTCGGGACGCCAAGCCGCTTTTCTTTTCAGCGGCGCGCTTATAACCTGTCAGACAGGACAACGATCCACTCAGGGAGAGAAAGAATGAAAAAGCTTCTTCTGGCCAGCGTCGCCGGTGCCATGTTCGCGGGCGCAGCCAGCGCCGAGGATATCAAGCTGGGCATTTCGCTGGGCCTGACGGGGCCGCTAGAATCGATCGCCCCGAACATGCAGAAGGGCGCCGAACTGGCGATCAAGGAAGTATCCGACAGCGGCAAGCTGCTGGATGGTTCGACCGTGACGGCAGTTGTTGCCGACAATACCTGCGCCGATGCAGCTGCCTCGGTGGCCGCCGTGGAACGTCTGGTCACGGCCGAAAAGGTCAGCGGCATCATGGGTGGCATGTGCTCGGGCGAAACCATTGCCTCTCTGGAAAAGGTTGGCGTGCCGAACGGTGTGGTGATGATTTCGCCCTCGGCCACCTCGCCGGCGCTGTCGACCATCGACGACAAGGGCTTCTTCTTCCGCACCTCGCCCTCTGACGCGCGCCAGGGCGAAGTCATGGCCGATCTGGTGCTGGAACGCGGCATCAAGTCGGTGGCCGTGACCTATACCAACAACGACTACGGCAAGGGCCTGGCCGACAGCTTTGCCAATGCCTACAAGGCCAAGGGCGGCACCGTCACCGTTGTCTCTGCCCATGACGACGGCAAGGCCGACTATTCGGCAGAGGTCGCCGCGCTGGCCGCGGCCGGCGGCGACGCGCTGGTGGTGGCAGGCTATTCCGACCAGGGCGGCTCGGGCGTGATCCAGGGCGCGCTGGACACCGGCGCCTTCTCGACCTTCGTGCTGCCCGACGGCATGGTGAACCAGACGCTGGTCGACAAGTTCGGCACCCAGCTTGAAACCTCGTTCGGACAGAACCCCTCGGCCGAGGGCGATGGGCAGACCAAGTTCCAGGAGCTGGCCAAGGCTGCCGGTTTTGACGGAACCTCGGCCTATGCGGGCGAATCCTACGACGCAGCCGCGCTGATGCTGCTGGCGATGCAGGCCGCCAAGTCCTCGGACCCCAAGGTCTACAAGGACAAGATCATGGAAGTTGCCAACGCTCCGGGTGAAAAGATCAACCCCGGCGAACTTGGCAAGGCGCTGGAACTGCTCGCCGCAGGCACCGACATCGATTATGTGGGCGCCACCTCGGTCGAACTGGTCGAGCCGGGCGAAAGCGCTGGCGTATACCGCGAAGTCGACTTCAAGGGCGGCAAGCTGAACGTCGTCGGCTTCCGTTGATATGAAACCTGGAAGGGGTCCGATATTTTCGGACCCCTTCTGTAAATAAAAACAATCCCGCAAGGGAAGTTCTTCATGCAACGCATGAAGTGGGGAGCGTCATGATCCAGGTCCAAGACCTGCACCGCCACTTTGGCGGCTTCCGCGCCGTAAACGGTGCCAGCCTGACGATCGAGAAAGGCTCGATCACGGGCCTGATCGGTCCGAACGGGGCCGGAAAGTCAACCCTGTTCAACGTCATCGCCGGTGTGCTGAAACCCACCTCGGGGCGCGTCACCATGGATGGCGAGGACATAACCGGCCTGCCGCCGCACGAGCTGTTCCACAAGGGGCTGCTGCGCACATTCCAGCTGGCGCACGAGTTTTCCTCGATGACGGTGCGCGAGAATCTGATGATGGTGCCGGCAGGCCAGGCAGGGGAAACCCTGATCAACACCTGGTTCCGCCGCGGTCGCATCCGCGAGGAAGAGCGCGCCCTGCGCAAGAAGGCGGATGAAGTTCTTGAATTTTTGACCATTTCTCATGTCGCCGATGAAAAGGCCGGCAACCTGTCGGGCGGCCAGAAGAAGCTGCTGGAACTGGGTCGCACCATGATGGTTGACGCCAAGATCGTGTTCCTGGACGAAGTGGGCGCCGGCGTGAACCGGACACTGCTGGGCACCATCGGCGATGCCATCGTGCGGCTGAACAAGGAACGCGGCTATACCTTTTGTGTGATCGAGCACGACATGGATTTCATCGGCCGGCTTTGCGATCCGGTGATCGTGATGGCCGCCGGCAATGTCCTTGCGCAGGGTTCGGCCGACAGCATCATGAAGAACGAAGCCGTGATCGAGGCCTATCTGGGCACCGGGCTGAAGAACAAGGTCGCCGCCGAAATCGCCGAGGAAACCGCATTTGGCGAAAGCCATGGTGCCCAGCCGGGCATGGGGGCCGAGGCGGGGCATGGGGGCGATGGCAAGCCGGCGGGGGATATTCGATGAGCAACGCCTATCTTTCCGCCACCGGCATGCGCGGCGGCTATGGCAAGGCCGACATCCTGAACGGCTGCACCCTGACGGTGGACAAGGGCCAGATCGCGGTCATCGTCGGCCCCAACGGCGCCGGCAAGTCGACGGCGATGAAGGCCGTATTCGGCATGCTGAAACTGCGCGAGGGTTCGGTCACGCTGGGCGGTGAGGACATCACCCACCTGAACCCGCAACAGCGCGTGCACAAGGGCATGGGGTTCGTTCCCCAGACCCACAACATCTTCCCGACCATGACGGTCGAGGAAAACCTGGAGATGGGCGCCTTCATCCGCGACGACGATTATCGCGACACCATGGCCCAGGTCTATGAACTGTTTCCCGCCGTCGCCGACAAGCGCAAGCAGAACGCGGGCGAACTGTCGGGGGGCCAGCGCCAGCAGGTGGCCGTGGGCCGGGCGCTGATGACCCGGCCCAGCCTGCTGATGCTGGACGAACCGACCGCCGGTGTCAGCCCCATCGTGATGGACGAGCTGTTCGACCGCATCATCGAGGTCGCGCGCACCGGCATCTCGATCCTGATGGTCGAACAGAACGCCCGCCAGGCGCTGGAAATCGCCGACATCGGCTATGTGCTTGTGCAGGGCGCCAATCGTTACACCGACAGCGGCAAGGCCCTGATGGCCGACCCCGAGGTCCGCCGAACCTTCCTGGGGGGCTGATATGGACATTCTGAACGCGATTGTCGCCATTCTGAATTTCGTGGTCATCCCCGCAGCCGCCTACGGGGCACAACTGGCGCTGGGGGCGCTGGGGGTGACGCTGATCTATGGCATCCTGCGGTTTTCCAACTTTGCCCATGGCGACACCATGGCACTGGGAACGGCGCTGGTCATCCTGGTGACCTGGGGGTTGCAGGCAATGGGCATCAGCCTGACGCCGCTGCCAACCGCCTTGCTGGCCCTGCCGATCGGCATTGCGCTGACCTCGCTCTTCGTGCTGGGCACCGACCGGGTAGTCTATCGCTTCTATCGCAAGAAACGGTCAGAACCGATCATCCTGGTGATGGCCTCGGTCGGGGTCATGTTCATCATGAACGGCCTGACGCGGCTGATCATCGGCGTGGATGAAATCCGCTTTGACGACGGCGCGCGCTTTCTGATTTCGGTTCAGGATTTTCGCGCCTGGACCGGTCTGGCCGAAGGTCTTTCGCTACGTGTCAGCCAGGCGCTGACGCTGGTGGTGACGGCGCTGGCCTGCTGGGCACTGTTCCGTTTCCTCAGCCGCTCGCGGTCGGGCAAGGCAATGCGCGCCTATTCCGACAACGAGGATCTGGCGCTCTTGTCGGGGATCGATCCCGAGCGGGTTGTCCGCCTGACCTGGATCATCGCCACCGCGCTGGCGGTCACTGCGGGTACGCTCTATGGCCTCGACAAGAGCTTCAAGGCCTTCAACTATTTCCAGATCCTGCTGCCGATCTTTGCCGCCGCCATCGTCGGCGGGCTGGGCAGCCCGCTGGGCGCGGTCGCCGGGGGCTTCATCGTCGCCTTTTCCGAGGTGGCCGTGACCTACCCCTGGAAAAAGATCGCAACCTATCTGGGGTTCGAGCCGCAGGGCATGCTGCAACTGCTGTCGACCGAATACAAGTTCGCCGTCAGCTTCGTCATCCTGATCGTCGTCCTGCTGTTCCGGCCCACCGGCCTGTTCCGCGGCAAATCCGTCTGAGGAGGTTTATTCATGTCGAACTCTCGTCAGGCCGAGGCAAGCAGCCCCTGGCGCGCGCCGATCCTGCTGATCATCCTGATCGCGCTGTTCCTGGCCGAAGGCAGCTTTCGCAACGCCATGTTCTCGGGCAGCTGGAACACCGCGCTGGCCATCCTGAACATGGGGCTGATTTCGGCGATCATGGCACTGGGCGTGAACATGCAATGGGGCTATGCGGGGCTGTTCAACGCCGGTGTCGTGGGCTTCCTGGCCCTGGGCAGCCTGGCACCTGTGCTGGTGTCGCTGCCGCCAGTGCAAGGCGCCTGGACCGCGGGCGGCCCACGGGTGCTGCTGGCCCTTCTGGTGGGGCTGGGCACGCTGGTGCTGGCCGCACAGGTCTGGCGGCGCATGACCGGGCCCCTGCGTCTGCTGGCCATGCTGGCAGTGCTGATCGTGGGCTTTGTGATCTATCGTCGCCTCTTCGACCCGGCCGTCATGGCGATCGAGGCGAACAATGCCGCCGCGGCCGGCAATATCGGCGGCCTGGGCCTGCCGGTGCTGCTGTCCTGGCCGGTGGGGGCGCTGTTTGCCGCCGCAGCCGCCTGGGGCATCGGCAAGGTGGCCCTTGGCCTGCGGTCGGACTATCTGGCGATCGCCACGCTGGGCATCGGCGAAATCATCGTCGCCGTGATGCGCAACGAGGAATGGCTGTCGCGCGGCGTCAAGAACGTGTCGGGCATTCCGCGGCCCGTTCCATATGAGCTGGACCTCCAAAGCGATCCGGGCTTTGTCGCGCGGGCGGCGGAATGGGGTCTGGACCCTGCGACCGCCTCGGGCATCTGGGTCAAGCTGCTGTATGCGGGCCTGTTCGGGGCCGTGCTGCTGGTGCTGATCCTGATGGCGGAACTGGCGCTGAAATCGCCCTGGGGTCGGATGATGCGCGCGATCCGCGACAATGAGACCGCTGCCGAGGCGATGGGCAAGCATGTCACCCGGCGGCATCTGCAGATCTTCATCATCGGCAGCGCGGTGATCGGCCTGGCTGGCGCGATGATGACGACGCTGGACGGGTTGCTGGCACCCAACAGCTTCAACCCGTTGCGCTATACCTTCCTGATCTGGGTGATGGTGGTGGTCGGCGGTTCGGGCAACAACTGGGGCGCTGTGCTGGGCGCGATCCTGATCTGGTTCCTGTGGATCAAGGCCGAGGTCTGGGGCCCCGAATTGATGCGGCTGGTGACCATGCCGCTGCCCGAAGGCGCGCTGCGCGATCATCTGCTGGGCGGCGCGCCGCATATGCGCTTCATCGCGCTGGGGTTGTTGTTGCTGCTGGTGTTGCGCTTTGCCCCGCGCGGCTTGGTGCCGGAACGCTAGGACGCGATGGTGCCGGCCGGGCGCGGTGCCCGGCCGGCACGGTCATTCCTCGGGCGCGAAGTGCCATTGGCCCTCGCCCAAAGCGGGGGCAGCGCGCCGGGTGTCCAGTTCGCTGCGCGAGAACACCATCGGGCTGCGCAGTCCGGGGATGCCTTCGGGGGCGATGTGCAGTCCCCGGGCGACCACCTGCGGATCGGCAAGACCTTCGGCCAGATCGTTGACCGGCCCCGCCGGCACGCCCACCGCCTCGAGCGCACCGATCAGTTCGCCCCGTTCCAGCTGCCGCGTCGCCTGCGCCAGCAGCGGCACCAGGCGTTCGCGATTCGCAACCCGGCCGGGATTGGTGGCATAATCCGGATCTTCCGCCAGATCGGGCAGATGCAGAGCCCGGCACAGGGCCTGGAACTGGCGATCGTTGCCGCAGGCGATGATCACATGTCCATCGGCGGCTGGGAACAGCTGATAGGGCACGATATTGGGATGCGCGTTGCCCAACCGATGCGGCACTTGCCCGCCCAGCAGATAATTGGTCGCCTGATTGGCCAGCACCGCAATACCGCAGTCAAGCAGCGACAGGTCCAGATGCTGGCCCAGTCCCGAGCGCGCCCGTTCGGCCAATGCCGCCTGCACCGCGATCACCCCGTAAAGCCCGGTAAAAATGTCGATCCAGGCCACCCCGACCTTTTGCGGCTCGCCCCCCGGCTCTCCGGTCAGGTCCATGATGCCGCACATGCCCTGAATCAGGAAATCATAGCCCGGCTGCGTCGCCCGCGGCCCGGTCTGGCCAAAGCCGGTGATCGAGGCATAGACCAACCCCGGATTGGCGACCGAAAGGCTGTCGTAATCCAGGCCGAAACGGCGCAACCCGCCGCATTTGAAGTTCTCGATCACCACATCGGCCTCGGCGATCAGTTCGCGCAGACGCGCCAGGTCGGCGGGGTCGTTGAAGTCGCAGATGACCGAGGTCTTGCCCCGATTGGCGGCGTGGAAATAGGCGGCCACCCGTTCGGTCGTGCCATCCGCGCGCAACCGGTCGATGAAGGGCGGCCCCCATCGGCGGGTGTCATCGCCCTCGGGCGCCTCGACCTTGATGACCTGGGCGCCCAGATCGGCAAGGGTCTGGCCGATCCAGGGGCCGGCCAGAATGCGCGCCAGTTCGACGACCTTGAGGCCCCGCAGCGGTGCGCTGCCCATCAGCCAAAGGCCTGCAGCCCGGTCTGCGCACGGCCAAGGATCAGCGCGTGCACGTCATGGGTGCCCTCATAGGTGTTCACGGTTTCCAGGTTCTGTGCGTGGCGCATCACATGATAGCCGATCTGGATGCCGTTGCCGCCGTGCATGTCGCGGGCGATGCGGGCGATCTCCAGCGCCTTGCCGCAGTTGTTGCGCTTGACGATGGAAATCATTTCCGGGGCAAACTTGCCTTCATCGAACAGCCGGCCGACGCGCAGGCTGGCTTGCAGGCCCAGGGCGATTTCGGTCTGCATGTCGGCCAGTTTCTTCTGATACAGCTGGGTCGCCGCCAGCGGCCGCTTGAACTGCTGGCGATCCAGGCCGTATTGACGGGCGCGGAACCAGCAATCCTCGGCCGCACCCATGGCCCCCCAGGAAATGCCATAGCGGGCGCGGTTCAGACAGCCAAAGGGGCCGCCCATGCCCTCGATCCCGGGCAGCAGCGCGTCCTCGCCGACCTCGACGTTTTCCATCACGATTTCCCCGGTGATCGAGGCGCGCAGACTGAGCTTGCCTTCGATCTTGGGCGCCGACAGTCCCTTCATCCCCTTTTCCAGCACAAAGCCGCGCACCTTGCCGCCATGCGCATCGGATTTGGCCCAGACCACAAAGACATCGGCGATGGGCGCGTTGGAAATCCACATCTTTGCGCCGTTCAGCACATAGCCGCCATCGACCTTGGTGGCGCGCGTTTTCATGCCGGCAGGGTCGGAACCGGCTTCGGGCTCGGTCAGACCGAAACAGCCGATGAACTCGCCGGTCGCCAGCTTGGGCAGGTATTTCTGCTTCTGCTCTTCGCTGCCATAGGCCTCGATCGGGAACATCACCAGCGAACTTTGCACCGAGGCCATGCTGCGGTAGCCGGAATCGACGCGTTCGATTTCGCGCGCCACCAGGCCATAGGCGACGTAAGAGGCGCCTACCCCTCCGTAAGCCTCGTCCACGGTGACGCCCAGCAGACCGGCCGCGCCCATCTCGCGAAAGATTTCAGGGTCGGTATGTTCGTTCAGATAGGCGTCCTCGACCCGCGGCAGCAGCCGGTCGGCAGCAAAGGCGGCGGCGCTGTCGCGGATCATGCGCTCTTCTTCGGTCAGCTGATCGTCCAGAAGAAACGGGTCGGACCAGGTGAATGCCGCGCCCTTGTGAGATTTTACCGCCATGCCAGTGCTCCCTGCTGCTGTGCCGCCGCGCTCGATGCCGGCAGTTCATGCATTATACCTTTGCCGGATTCGCAAGAAACGGATAATCCTCATAATATCATGTATGGGATGAATGTTCTTGCGACCAAGGCGTTTTCTGCCCAACCTCAGCCTGCTGTTGGCCTTTGATGCGGTGATGCGCATGGGTTCGGTCACGCGCGCCGCCGAGGATATCGGCCTGACCCAAAGCACCATCAGCCGGTTGATCCAGACCCTGGAACAGCAGCTGGGGCTGCAGCTGTTCATCCGCCACCGCAAGCGCCTGATCCCGACCGAGGCGGCAAGCCGCTATTCCCGCGACATCCAGGCGGCGCTGGACCTGATCCAGCGCGCCAGCATGGCGCTGATCGCCAACCCCGAAGGCGGCACCCTGGACCTGGCGGTGCTGCCGACCTTTGGCACCCGCTGGCTGGCGCCGCGCCTGCCACAGTTCCTGTCGGCGCATCCCGGTGTATCGATCAACCTGGCCACCCGATTTACCCGTTTCAGCTTCGAGGCCGAACCTTTCGATGCCGTCATCTTCTTCGGGCAGGACGATTGGCCGGGGGCCGAACATCTGCGGCTGTTTGACGAAAGGCTGACGGCCTGCGCCTCGGCCGGGTTGCTGGCGCAGCATCCGGTTCGCGACCCGGGCGACATGGCGGGGCTGACGCTGCTGCAACTGCCCACGCGCCCTGATGCCTGGGCGGCATGGTTTCGCGGCCAGGGTGCGCAGCCGCCAGCGGCGCCAAGCCGGATGGTGATGGATCAGTTTTCCATGATGATCCAGGCGGCGATTGCCGGGCTGGGGGTGGCCTTGCTGCCCGATTACCTTGCCCGCGTCGAAATCGCCGAGGGCCGGCTGCGCCCCTTGCTGCGGCCCGCGGTAGAGGGCACCGGCGCCTATTGGCTGGCCTGGCCGGCAAGCCGGCGCGACCATGCGCCGCTGAACGCCTTTCGGAACTGGATCGAAACCCTGCAGGACAGCTAGAAAGGAAACACCATGACCGCATCGCGCGACAAGCTGGATGCCATGAATGCCCGCGCCGCCGCGCTTTTCCGCGCAGACAGCCGCACGATGGGCGCATTTCGCGGGCTGATGCGCAGCGCGATGCAGCCGGGCACGATCAGCGTGGCAATGAAGGAGCTGATCGCCCTCGCGGTTGCCATCGGTCGCGGCTGCGAGGATTGCGTGATCTTTCACACCAGCGAGGCCAAGGCGCACGGCGCCAGCCGCGAGGAGTTGCTCGAGGTGCTGGCCGTCGCCATCGAAATGTCGGGCGGGCCCGGCACCGTCTATGCCGCCAAGGCCCTTGGCCGCCTATGACGAGCTGTAAGCCGGCCCTTCGCCCGCGCGCCGGCCGGTGGTCGGATCGAACAGATGCAGATGCGCGGGATCGGGCACCACCCGCAGCCGGTCGCCGCGCTGTGCCGCGGTCGTGCCCGAAAGCCGCAGCGTGATCGGAACGTCGCTGTCGGCCAGCATGCCATAGCCAAAGGCATCCGCCCCCAGCCGCTCGACCGAACGCAGATCCACCGCCATCGCCGGCTCATCGGATCGCGCAGGGCGCAGATGTTCGGGGCGCAACCCCAGCCGCCAGCGACCCGCCGGCAGCGGCAAGGCCAATTGCTGACCCCCGGGCAGGATGACCTGCCCCGCCTGCACCTGCACGTCCAGAATGTTCATCGCCGGCGAACCGATGAAGCCGGCAACGAATTCGCTGGCCGGGCGGGCATAGACCTCGAGCGGGGTGGCAATCTGTTCGGCCACGCCCTTGTTCATCACGATCAGCCGGTCGGCCAGGGTCATCGCCTCGACCTGGTCATGGGTGACGTATAGCGATGTCTGCCCGGTGCGCAGGTGCATTTCCTTGATCTGCAGGCGCATCTGCACCCGCAGCTTGGCATCAAGGTTCGACAGCGGCTCGTCCAGCAGAAAGGCGGCCGGGTTGCGCACCAGCGCCCGCCCCATCGCCACGCGCTGGCGTTGGCCACCTGACAGGGCGCGCGGCTTGCGGTCCAGATAGGGTTCCAGCTCCAGCATCCGGGCGGCATCGGCCACGCGCCGGTCGATCTCGGCCGCCGGAATACGCGCGATCTTCAGCCCATAGGCCATGTTCTCGCGCACCGACATATGCGGATAAAGCGCATAGTTCTGGAACACCATGGCAATATCGCGTTCGCGCGGTTCCAGGTCGTTGACCACGCGCTCGCCGATCTGAACCGTGCCCGAGGTGATCGCCTCAAGCCCCGCCACCATGCGCAGCAACGTTGATTTGCCGCAGCCCGAGGGCCCGACGATCACCACGAATTCGCCATCGGCAATATCCATGGTGATGCCGTGGATCACCTGATTGCCGGCATAGCTTTTGCGGACATCCTTCAACCGGATCTGCGCCATTCACTTCTCCGTCTCGACCAGGCCCTTGACGAACCAGCGCTGCATCAGCACCACCACCAGGATCGGCGGCAGGATCGCCAGCACACTGGTCACCATCACCAGGTTCCAGGGCGTATCGGCATCGGCGAAAGAGATCATCTTTTTCAGCGCGATGACGATGGTGTTCATTTCGTTGGAATTAGTGACCAGCAGCGGCCACAGATATTGCGTCCAGCCATAGATGAACTGGATCACGAAGATCGCGGCCACATTGGTCAGCGACAGCGGCCACAGGATGTCGCGGAAAAACCGCCAGGGCCCCGCACCGTCCACCCGTGCCGCCTCGAGCAGTTCGTCGGGGATGGTCATGAAGAATTGCCGAAACAGCAGCGTCGCCGTGGCCGAGGCGATCAGCGGCAGGATCAGCCCGGCATAGGTATCGATCAGGCCCAGATCGACCATGACCTTGTAGGTCGGCTGGATGCGCACCTCGACCGGCAGCATCAGCGTGATGAAGATCAGCCAGAAACAGGCCATGCGCAGCGGAAAGCGAAAGAACACGATGGCATAGGCCGAGGCCATGGAGATCGCGATCTTGCCCAGTGCGATCCCCAGCGCCACCAGCGTGGTATTGGCCAGCAGCCGCCACAGGCTGACGCCGCCGATGCGACTGACGCCGCCAGCGAAAGCCTCGGCATAGTTTTCGGCGGCATGCGGGCCGGGCAGCAGTGGCAGCGGCGGCCGCAGGATCGTTGCGGTTGAATGGGTCGAGGCGATAACCACGTAATAGACCGGGAAGGCGACTATGATGACCCCCAGGATCATCCACAGATGCGCGACCACGCGCCCCGCCCCGCGCGGCGCCAGCGGAGGCGGCTCAGCCATAATGCACCCGCCTTTCGATGAAGCGGAACTGAAACGCCGTCAGGGCGATCACGATCAGCATCAGGATGACCGATTGCGCGGCGGAATCGCCCATGATCAGATTGACGAAACCGTCGTTATAGACCTTGTAGACCAGGGTTTCGGTGGCCTTGCCCGGCCCGCCGCCGGTGACCGCATGGATGATGCCGAAAGTGTCGAACAGCGCATAGACGGTATTGACGACCAGCAGAAAGAAACTGGTGGGCGCCAGCAGCGGAAAGACGATGGTCCAGAAGGTATGGCGGCGCGAGGCGCCGTCGATCGCCGCCGCCTCGATCAGCGAACGCGGAATGGCCTGAAGGCCGGCCATAAAAAACAGGAAATTGTAGCTGATCTGTTTCCAGGTCGCAGCCGCCACCACCAGCGCCATCGCCTGATCCCCATCCAGCAACGGATTCCAGGCGATGCCCATCTGCCGCAGCGGCCAGGCCAGGGTGCCGAAGCCGGGGTTGAACATGAACAGCCACAGCATCCCGGCGATTGCCGGCGCCACCGCATAGGGCCAGATCATCAGCGTGCGGTAAAAACCCTTGCCGCGAATGATCTTTTCGGCCTGAACCGCCAGAAACAGGGCAATGGCCATCGCCAGACAGGCGACCAGGGCCGAGAATATCACCGTCACCTGAACCGCGTTCAGGTAATTGGGATCCGACAGGACCTTGCGGAAATTGGCCAGGCCGACAAAGCTGCTGTTCAGGCCAAAGGCATCTTCCCTCAGCAGCGACTGGCGAAATGCCTGCGCTGCCGGCCAGTAGAAGAACACCAGCGTGATGGCAAGTTGCGGCGCCAGCAGCAGCCAGGGCAGCAACTTGTGCGGAAATACCGTGCGTCGCATCCGTCCCCCGAATCCAGAGGGCGCCCGCCAGGGGGCGCCCCCGGTATCTCCTCAGCCGCCGACGGCTTCCTTGATCGCGGCATTGCCGCGTTCGACGGCATTCTTCAGCGCCGTCGCGGCATCCTGCTGTCCAGCCAGCATCTTTTCGTATTCCTCGTTCTGGATGTCGCGCAGCTGCGGCAGGTTCGGCGCCCGCACGCCCTTGGAGTTTTCGGTCGGCGCCTTGCCCATCAATTGCAGCACCGGCGTTTCGCGGGCCGGATTCTGCTCATAAAACCCCGAGGCCTTGGTCGCCTCATAGGCGGCCAGCGTCACCGGCAGATAGCCCGATTGTTCGTGCAGATACTGCTGCACCTCGGTCTGGGACAGATAGTTGAAGAAGGCAGCGACCCCTTTGTAGGTTTCGTCCGACTTGCCACCCATCACCCACAGCGAGGCCCCGCCCGGCACGGTGTTCTGCGGCGCACCTTCGGCGGTCTCGTCATAGGGCAACTGGCCGATGCCGTAATCCATGCCGGATTTGATGATATCGCCCAGCCCGCCCGAGCTTTCGGTCAAAATCCCGCATTCGCCCGAGGTGAAGTTCTGCTTGGCCTCGCTGGTGCGGCCGCCATAGACAAACACGCCTTCCTTGGCCAGATCGGCCAGTTCCTGGAAGTGTTTGACGAACAGCGGCCCGTCGATCTTCAGCTCGGGGGTGCCGGCCAGGCCGTTTTCGTTGGTGCCCCAGCTGACATTGTTCCAGGCGGCAAAGTTCTCGGTATGGATCCAGGTCAGCCAGGTCGAGGTATAGCCGCAACTGGCCGCCCCGGATTCCTTGATCTTGCGGGCGGCGGCCCAGACTTCGGCCCATGTCTTGGGCGGGTTGTCGACATCAAGCCCGGCCTTTCTGAAGATTTCCTTGTTGTAATACAACACGGGCGAGGACGAGTTGTAAGGAAAGGACAGCATTTCCCCGGCGGGCGTCGAATAATAGCCGACGATGCCCGGCAGATACTGGGCCTTGTCGAAGGTGAAACCGCCTTGCTGCAACACCTCGGCCACGGGTTTGATGGCGCCCTGCGCGCCCATCATCACCCCGGTTCCCACATCGAACACCTGAATGATGTCCGGGGCCTGGCCAGCGCGAAAGGCGGCAATACCGGCGTTCAGGGTTTCGGGATAGGTGCCCTTGAACACGGGCTTGACCTCGTAATCAGACTGGCTGGCGTTGAAATCGCCGGCGATCTTGGCGACGACCTCGGCATTGGCGCCGGTCATCGCATGCCACCAGGAAATTTCGGTCTTGGCCTCGGCCGCGACCGGCAGCGCCATCAGCCCGGCCAGCCAGAAAACAGTCTTGTTCATGTCATCCTCCGATTTCGCCCTTGGGCGTCGCATTTGCGCCTGACGTCCCCTGCCCGCCGGCATGCCATGCCGAATTTCTGGCCCGCCAGGGTCGAGCCTGTCAATTCGCAACTGACATTCTGGTATGGCACGATGGCAGCGCAGGGCGCGTCATTGCGGCGCAACCATCGGCGCAGCGTGTAAAAGCCGGGTGACATTTCAGCGCGTTACGGTTTGCGACGCTGCGTCACGACGGATTGACGCCCCGGCCCCCGGCCAACCCGCGCAGATAGTCTGCCGGAGGGCGGCTGGGGCGATATTCCATGCCGATGCGGTCGAAGCCGACGCCAGCCAGGTCTTGCAGCAGTTCGGCCGGCGGCTCGTTGCGGTCTGGAATCGAGGCCGCCTGCACATGGGCAATCAGCTCGCGATGGCGGCGCAGCATCGCGGCCGCCGGCGCCGCGCCCAGTTCGGTGGCGGCGTGAAACCAGTCGAACATGACCCGGACCCGCGGACCCAGCATCTGCGCCAGTTCCAGCGCGTGCTCCACCCGCGACAGATGATAGTCCGGCACCGCCTGCGCGCAGATCGGCTCGATCAGCAACAGCCGGTCGGTCAGATCGCAGGCGCGGCGCAGGTTGGCACGATAGGTGGCCTCGTCCGTGTCGCCGCGACCGGCCAGGACATGAATGGCCCCGGCACCGACCTGCGTCGCGGCAAGATGGGCCGCAGCAACATCGACGGCAAAGCGCCCCTCATGCCCCGGCAGGGCGGCCACGCCCATGCCGGGCCCCATGCGCAGGTTCAGCCCGCCCATGACCAGCCCCAGCCGCGCCAGCTCGGCCGCAACCAGGCCCGTATCCTGACGCTGCAATTCGTCGTGACATTCGATGCCGTCGAACCCCGCAGCCGCAGCCGCGGCCAGACGCTGCGGAAACGGCAGATCGGTGAACAGAAAGCCCGTATTGGCCAGCAGCAGCATGACAGCCCTTGATCCGACGGCGGTGCAAGGCAAGCGCCCACAAGGGAAAGGCCGCACCTGCAAGGCACGGCCTCAATCAAATCTTCGCGGGCAGATCTTACTTGATCTTGCCTTCCTTGTACTCGACATGCTTGCGCACGACCGGGTCGTATTTGTTGACCGTCATCTTTTCGGTCATCGTGCGGGCATTTTTCTTGGTGACATAGAAATGCCCGGTCCCGGCCGTCGAGTTCAGACGGATCTTGATCGTCGTCGGCTTCGCCATCTTCGTCGCTCCTGCTGCGGGGCAAGACGCGTGACGCGGACCCCGTGGAATCTCTTGAAGCCCGCCTTTTAGCCGTGATCCGGTCGAAGTCAACCGGGAATCGGGCAGAAAACGGCTCTTTGCGGCAAGGCCGGCATGCAGCGCGCCGCTTTGGTCGGTCGGCCAGCGACAAGGCATCAGATTGCGCGGATGGCCTGTAAGCCGGATTTTGTTCCGGGGTTTCCCCCTTCGATGACCATTCATCTGGCCCCGCCATTGCTGACGGGATCTAGCTGCCAACCCGGACCTGCTGGGGCAAAGGCAGCCCTGTCTTGCGACGCGCGGTCCCTATTCGGCATTGCTCCCGGTGGGGCTTGCCGTGCCGGTCCTGTTGCCAGGCCCGCGGTGGGCTCTTACCCCACCGTTTCACCCTTGCCCGCGCAGGCGCGGGCGGTCTGTTCTCTGTGGCGCTTTCCCTGGGGTTGCCCCCGCCGGGCGTTACCCGGCACCGTGCCTTCATGGAGTCCGGACTTTCCTCGACGATCGCTCGCCGCGGTCATCCGGCCATCCGCGCCCCGCAGAGATAGGCGGGACCACAGATGCGGTCAAGCACCGGACTAGAAGGGCACGTCGTCCCGTGACCCGTCCTGATGCGCGGGCTGAACATATGACGCCTTGATGGTCTTGAAGCCGGTGGCAAATTCGACCGTCAGCGTATCCTCGGCGATGCCCATGATCGTGCCATTGCCGAATTTCTGGTGAAACACCCGGTCGCCGACCGAAAAACGCGCCGCAGGTTCGGCGTCGATCGTCACCGGCACGCGGTGCACCGGCTGCGCCCGCTGGGCGCTGCGCTCCTGCATGCGCTTCCAGCCGGGCGAGTTGTAGACATCGGCGCGTGCCGCACGCTCATGCATGGCCGATGCGGCAAAGGGCTGCGCCGCGGCACCATACCCGCCCCCGTAAAGCCCCGGGGGGGTCAGCACATCGACATGATCGGGCGGCAGTTCATCGATGAAGCGCGACGGCAGGCTGGACTGCCATTGCCCATACATCCGGCGATTGCCGGCAAAACTGATCGTCGCCAGTTCCTCGGCCCGGGTGATGCCGACATAGGCCAGGCGGCGTTCCTCTTCGAGGCCACGGGTGCCGGTTTCGTCCATGCTGCGCTGGCTGGGGAACAGGCCGTCCTCCCACCCGGGCAGGAACACGATCGGGTATTCAAGCCCCTTGGCGGCATGCAGGGTCATGATGCTGACCTGTTCGGCCTGCTCGCCTTGTTCGGCATCCATCACCAGTGCGACATGTTCCAGAAAGCCCTGGAGGTTGTCGAATTCCTCAAGCGCCTTGACCAGTTCCTTGAGGTTGTCGAGCCGCCCCGGCGCGTCGGGGGACTTGTCGTTCTGCCACATGGCGGTATAGCCGGATTCGTCCAGGATCCGCTCGGCCAGCTCGACATGGTTGACGCGGCTGTCCAGCGCATCGACGTGCCAGCGGCCCAGCGCCTCGACCAGATGGCGCAACGCCGCCGCGCCCTTGCCGCCCAGCACCCCGGTTGCCACCGCCGAGGCCGCGCCTTCGGTCAGCGACAGGCCGCGGACGCGCGCCTCGGCCTGGATCTTCTGCACCGCCTTGTCGCCCAGGCCGCGCTTGGGCACGTTCACGATGCGCTCGAAAGCCAGATCGTCGGCCGGGCTGACCGCCAGCCGGAAATAGGCCATGGCATCGCGGATTTCCTGGCGTTCGTAGAAGCGAGGCCCGCCGATCACCCGATAGGGCAGGCCGATGGTCATGAACCGATCCTCGAAGGCGCGCATCTGGTGGCTGGCGCGCACCAGGATCGCGATATCGTTCAGGCTGCGCCGGCCGATGCTGTGGCGATGGCCGCCGTGAAACGCCTCGATTTCCTCGCCGATCCAGCGCGCTTCTGCCTCGCTGTCCCAATGGCCAATCAGGCGCACGCGCTCGCCGCCCGTCGCCTCGGTCCACAGCGTCTTGCCCAGCCGGCCCTTGTTGGCCGCGATCAGCCCCGAGGCGGCAGCCAGGATATGCGGGGTCGAGCGATAGTTCTGTTCCAACCGGATGACCGTCGCACCGGGAAAATCGGTCTCGAACCGCAGGATGTTGCCCACCTCGGCCCCGCGCCAGCCATAGATCGACTGGTCGTCATCGCCCACGCAGCAGATGTTGCGATGCCCCTGGGCCAGCAGGCGCAGCCACAGATACTGCGCCGCATTGGTGTCCTGATATTCGTCGACGAGGATATAGCGGAAACGGTCCTGCCATTGTTTCAGCACATCGGGATGCGCCTGGAAGATGCTGACGCAATGCATCAGCAGATCGCCGAAATCGACCGCGTTCAGTTCCAGCAGTCGCCGCTGATAGGCGCGGTAAAGCCGCCCGCCCCAGCCGTCAAAGGCGCGCTCTTCGCCGCGGGGCAGGCTGGCGGGGGTGATGCAGCGGTTTTTCCAGCCGTCGATCAGCCCGGCCAGTTGTCGCGCCGGCCAGCGCTTTTCGTCGATATTCTCGGCCGCGATCAACTGGCGCAGCAGCCGCAGCTGATCGTCGGTGTCCAGGATGGTGAAGCTGGGCTTCAGATGCAGCTCGCCGTCGCCCACCAGTTCGGCGTGGCGGCGCAGGATCTTCACACTGATGCTGTGAAAGGTGCCCAGCCAAGGCATGCCCTCGACCATTTCGCCCAGCAACCTGCCGATGCGATCCTTCATCTCGCGCGCGGCCTTGTTGGTGAAGGTCACCGCCAGAATCTGCCCCGGCCGCGCCTTGCCTTGGGATAGCAGATGCGCGATGCGCGTGGTCAGGGCCCGGGTCTTGCCCGTGCCTGCCCCGGCCAGCAGCAGCACCGGCCCGTCAAGCGCCTGCACGGCGGCAAGCTGGGCGGGGTTCAGCCCCTCCAGATAGGGCGCGGGACGCGCGGCGGCGGCGCGCTGCGACAGCGGCACCGGCGCGGCCGCGTCGGCTGCAAGAAAGGCATCGGAATCGTCGAAATCGCTCATGACGCGAGCATAGCGGCGCTTGCCGCGCGAAGAAAGCCCATGTTCACGACTTGTTCAGGCCCGCAAGCCGGCAAAGATCGACGGATCCAGACTGGCCTGGGCAAAGGTGTCGCCCTGGGTCAGCACCGACACCGCGTCGTGGGAATGCAGCGATTCCTGATGACTGGCCACGACGCGGAAATCGCCGATGCGCGGTTCGGCCAGAAGTTCGGCTGCAAAGGCGCGCACCGCATCCTCGACGAACAGCGGGTGGGCGGCGTTAAGTTCGGCGAACGCCTGTTCATCCTCGCGCTTGACCATGACCTGGGTTTCGGTGGGCACGGCGCGCCGGCACAATTCGACCATGTCCTCGAACCACAGGGTATCGCCCTGCATCACCGCCGAGATCCGCGCGATCGAGCGTTGCGAATGCGGCGTCGCCAGCTGGCCGCGCATCTGCCGGGCATGTTCGCTGAGTTCCAGCGAACAGGGGCAGGTCGAGCTGTAGACATAATCGAAATGCATGATGCGCAGCCGTTCGCCGGCCTTCTCGGCCAGTTCCAGGGCGATGTCGTAATATTGCCAGCCGCTGAGGCCCGATCGCAGCGACCCCACCCGCATCGGATAGCTCAACCGCATCTGGATGCGGGCATCGATGCTGTCCAGGTCGGATTTGTAATCCTCGAGCGCGGCTTGCAGCACCCGCATCGAGAACTGCTTTTCGGCATGGGCGTAGAACGAGCGCATGATGCGGCTCATGTTGATGCCCTTGCGATCGGCCTCCAGGCTGACGGTGCCGGTGACGCTGGTTTCCAGCGTGATCTCGCCGCCCTCGCGGGTCTGATAGCGGATCGGCAAGCGGAAATTGGAAATGCCCACGTGCTGGATCGGCGCGCGGGCGCCGACGATCAGGCTGGCCGGGCCGTTCTGCAGATCCGGCAGGCTGGCCTTGTAGGCGGCATCGACGCGAAAATCGGCGGGATAATCGCGCGACAGCGCCGGATAGGCGCGTAGGGTGGCGACGGGGCGGGCCTCGGTCATGGTCTCCCTCCGGCATGACGGTCGGCAGGCAATGTGGGGATTGCCCGCCGCAAACAAAAGGGGGGGCGAAGGACAATCGCCCCCGCCTGGCGCCTTCAGGTCAGCGCCTGACGCAAATCGGCGATCAGATCGTCGGCATGCTCCAGCCCGATCGACAGCCGCAGCAGTCCGGGGGTAATGCCCAGACCGGCCCGCGCCTCGGGGGTCAGGCGCTGATGCGTGGTCGTCGCCGGATGGGTGGCGATGGATTTCGCATCGCCCAGGTTGTTCGAGATCTGAAAGACGCGCAGCCGGTTCAGCGCTGCAAAGGCCGCGTCCTTGCTGCCCAGATCGATGGCGACCATGGTGCCGCCGGCGCCCATCTGGCGCTGAACCAGGTCGTATTGCGGATGATCGGGCAGGCCCGGATAGATCACCCGCGCCACCCCGGGCTGGCCCTGCATCGCCTGCGCCAGTGCAAGCGCGCTTTCCGTCTGGGCCCGCACCCGCAGGTCCAGCGTGGTCAGGCCGTTCAGCATGATCCAGGCGTTGAAGGGGCTGATGGCCGCGCCGGTGTGCTTCAGATAGGGTTCGGCAACCTCGCGCACGAAATGGCGGCTGCCGCAGATCACCCCGCCCAGGCAGCGCCCTGCCCCGTCGATATGTTTGGTCGAGGAATAGACGATCACATCCGCCCCCTGCTGGGCCGCGCGGCTGTAGACCGGGGTGGCAAAGACGTTGTCCACCACCACCAGCGCGCCGGCGGCATGGGCGATTTCGGCCACCGCCTGGATGTCGATGACCTCGAGCGTGGGGTTCGACACGGATTCAAAGAACACCGCACGGGTGCCGGGACGGACCGCCGCGCGCCACTGATCCAGATCGGTGCCGTCCACATAGCTGATCTCGACCCCGAAACGGGCCAGAACCTCGAGCACGTAAAGGCAGGATCCGAACAGCGCCCTGGACGAGACGATGTGATCTCCGGGCCGGGCAAGGCACATCAGCGCGCCATTGACCGCCGCCATGCCCGATGCCGTGGCAAAGGCGTCCTCGGTTCCTTCCAGATTGGCGACGCGATCCTCGAACATGCGCGAGGTGGGATTGCCGTAGCGGGCATAGATGAATTCGTCCGGCCCGGATTTGACAAAGCGGCCCTCGGCCTGTTCGGCGCTGTCATAGGAAAAGCCCTGCGTCATGAACAGCGCCTCGGCCATTTCGCCGTATTGGCTGCGGCGGATGCCGTGATGCACGGCCCGGGTGCGCGGATGCAGAGGCTTTTCGGTCATGGCGGACTCCCTTTGGATGGGGCCCGGATACGCCTGGCGCGGCAGCCGTTCAAGCCATCAGTCGTCCCGGCTGACGGCGTGACGCTCGAAAAGTCGGGCGTTCAGCACGAAAAACACCACCATGATCGCCGGCAGGCCAAAGGTCTTGAAATTGACCCAGGCGGTTTCCGACATGCTGCGCCAGACCAGTTCGTTGGCCAGCGCCAGCCCCAGAAACAGCGCCACCAGCCGCCGGGTCAGGATGCGCCAGCCTTCGGCATCCATCGGCAGGGCTTCGGACATGACCAGCTGCAACCAGTTGCGCCTGAGCAGCAGGCTGATCGCCAGCAGCGCCGCAAACAGCAGGTAGATGATCGTGGGCTTCATCTTGAAGAATTTCGGATCATTCAACCACACCGACAGCCCGCCGAACACGACCACGAGCACCAGGGTGGCGATCTGCATCGGTGCCAGCCGCCCGGTCAGGCGCCACAAGGCCAGCGTGGACAGAACCAGCACCGGCACGAACACCAGCGTCGCCACCACAAAGCCGGAATACTCGGTCCCCGCCAGCATCACGCTGCGCTCGCGCAGGCGCATGAACACCGCAAAGAACAGCAGCAGCGGACCGAATTCGAGCCCGACCTTGAGCCAGGGATTTATCTTGCGTTCCGGGGTCACGGCGGCCTCCTTGTGGATGCAGGCTGTCTATGGCGATCCGGGCGTTCAGTCCAGCCGGATCGCGGCCAGGATCGGGCCGCTGGCCCGCCGGGGATCGCCTTGGCCAAGTTGCTGGGCCAGGATGGCGTGACGGGTATCACCGGGGAACTGGTCACCGCTTTTGCCCTCGGGCGTCACGCTGATGCGCAGCGGCGCGCGGCCGTCCCATTCCGCCACCCGTTCGGCGGCCACGACGATATTGCGATATTCGACAGTCAGGCCGCGGTTCTCGCCGGCGCGGATCGGAACCTTGCGGCTGGGCAGATAGCGCACCAGGATGATCGCGACCCGTTCGCCGATCGCCCGCCGGGGGGTGATGTCGATGCGATAGCTGCCCCCATCCTGGCGGGCCGAAACCATCACCGGCGCCGGTCGGGCCATCTGGCCATGCAGCAAGGTCATCACCTCGGCCGGGCGCAGGGCGATCAGGGTATCGGTGCCGCCCACGATCATCTGCGGCGTATAGATCGCCCGTTCGCCGGACTGATGTGCATATGCCTGCTGGCGCAGGGTGAATTCGGGACGGGCGAATTCATCGACCCAACCCAGATAGTCCCAGTAATCGACATGCCAGGACAGTGCCAGCACGTCCTGCCGGTCGGCAAGATCGGCCAGCATCTCGTCCGCGGGGGGACATGACGAACAGCCCTGGGACGTGAAAAGCTCGATCACGATGGGGGGGTGGTCGATGGGACCGACCAGTCGCTGACGGCCCTGCGACTCGGTGAAACGGTTCACGGGCGCGGCAGGGCCGGGTTGCGGGGACTGGATCTCGAGACCCCAGGCGGCGCGGGCGTCGGGGTTCGGATCCGCGGGAACTTCCGTCGCAGGCACCGTGCCAGGTTCGGCCGGCGCCTCGATCAGCGCGCCGTCCCCCGAACCGGGCGACAGGGAATCACCTGTTGCCGGGTCATTCAGGCTGCGGCCCGTATCGGATTGCTGCCCGGGGGCGGCTGCGGGCCCCGCCTCACTGTCGACCATGGTATCCGTCGCGGCAGCCTGCGCACCATCCGGCCCCGGCTGGGCCTGCGCCGAAATCCCGCCGCCCAGCGCAACGCCCCATAGCAAAAGCGTCAGCGCCAGCAGCAGCAACCTCCGACCGCCCTTGCCCGCCCTGCCCGTCATGCGCTGCACCAACGCCATCTCATCCGTAGTCCGAACCCTTGCAGATGCATCAGCTAACCCCTGGGCAGCGCCGACAACAAATCAAGGCTTTGTTAGACCCATGTGCCCGCCCCGTGAGCGTGACCCAAAACCCACATCTTGATGAAGGCCGCAGAATTTGGCATACCATTGCATACAAACATCGCCAGCGCCTCTTGATCCGCTGCCCGAAAACGGGCACATGGGCCGGGACGCAGCGTCACTGAGCCACCTTTCAGGGATAGGGAGCCGAGCCATGCCCATCGAAACCGGAACCGACACCGCCCGGACCCGCCGCCAGTTGCAGGTCGGCGGACAAAGCTACGACTATTATTCGATCGACGCCGCGACCGAAGCCGGACTGGGTGATTTCTCGAAGCTGCCGGCCTCGCTGAAGGTGGTGCTGGAAAACCTGCTGCGCTTCGAGGATGGGGGACGCACCGTCAGCGTCGATGACATCCGCGCCTTTGCGGAATGGGCGCAAAAGGGTGGCCAGAACCCGCGCGAGATCGCCTATCGCCCGGCGCGGGTGCTGATGCAGGACTTCACCGGCGTTCCGGCGGTGGTGGACCTGGCTGCGATGCGTGACGGCATCAAGGCGCTGGGGGGCAATCCGCAAAAGATCAACCCGCTGAACCCGGTCGATCTGGTCATCGACCATTCGGTGATGATCGATGAATTCGGCACGCCCCGCGCCTTCCAGCGCAACGTCGAGCTGGAATATGAACGCAACATGGAACGCTATCAGTTCCTGAAATGGGGCCAGAACGCTTTCCAGAACTTCCGCGTGGTGCCGCCGGGCACTGGCATCTGCCATCAGGTCAACCTGGAATACCTGGCCCAGACCGTCTGGACCGACACCGACCAGAACGGCAAGACCGTCGCCTATCCCGACACGCTGGTCGGCACCGACAGCCACACCACCATGGTCAACGGTCTGGCGGTCCTTGGCTGGGGCGTGGGCGGGATCGAGGCCGAGGCCGCGATGCTGGGCCAGCCGGTGTCCATGCTGATCCCCGAGGTCGTGGGCTTCAAGATCACCGGCGCGCTGCGCGAAGGCGTGACCGCCACCGACCTGGTGCTGAAGGTGGTGCAGATGCTGCGCAAGCACGGCGTCGTCGGCAAGTTCGTCGAATTCTACGGCGAAGGGCTTGACCACATGCCGCTGGCCGACCGCGCCACCATCGCCAACATGGCCCCCGAATACGGCGCCACCTGCGGCTTCTTCCCCATCGATGACGAAACCCTGCGCTATCTGCGCCAGACTGGCCGCGACGAATCCCGCATCGCCCTGGTCGAAGCCTATGCCAAGCAGAACGGCTTCTGGCGGACCCGCGATTATGCGCCGGTCTATTCCTCGACCCTGGAACTGGATCAGGGCGACGTGGTGCCCGCCATCTCGGGACCGAAACGGCCTCAGGATCACGTCGCCTTGACCGATTCGGCCAAGGCCTTCCGCGACTATATCCTTGGCGTCCGTCCCGCCCCCTCGGTCCCGGCCGAGCAAAAGGAAAAGATGACCCGCGAAGGCGGCGCGCCCAATCCCGCGCCCGAGGAAATTCCCGGAGGCCATCACGGCCATCTGAATACCGGCGCAGTCGAGGGCCAGGATTACACCCTGCGCGATGGTTCGGTGGTGATCGCCTCGATCACATCCTGCACCAACACCTCGAACCCCTATGTGCTGATGGCCGCAGGCCTGGTGGCACGCAAGGCGCGCGCGCTTGGCCTGACCCGCAAGCCCTGGGTCAAGACCTCGCTGGCGCCGGGATCGCAGGTGGTGGCCGAATATCTGCAAGCCGCCGGCCTGCAAGAGGATCTGGACGCGCTGGGCTTCAACCTGGTCGGCTTTGGCTGCACCACCTGCATCGGCAACTCGGGCCCGCTGGCGCCGGAAATCTCGAAGTCGATCAATGACAACGATCTGGTCGCGGTTTCGGTCCTGTCCGGCAACCGCAACTTCGAGGGCCGCATCAGCCCGGACGTGCGCGCCAACTATCTGGCCAGCCCGCCGCTGGTCGTGGCCTATGCGATCGCCGGCGACATGAATATCGACCTGACGACACAGCCGCTGGCCCATACCGCCGACGGCAAGCCTGTGTTCCTGAAGGATATCTGGCCCAGCTCGAAAGAGGTGGCGGAACTGGTCGATACCATCGTCACCCGCGAGATGTTCCAGTCGAAATACGCCGATGTGTTCAAGGGCGACGAACGCTGGCAGGCGGTCGAGGTCACGGACAGCGAAACCTATGACTGGCCGGCGAGCTCGACCTATATCCAGAACCCGCCCTATTTCCAGGGCATGGGCAAGGACAAGGGCGCGATCCACAATATCCACGGCGCCCGCATCCTGGCGCTGCTGGGTGACATGATCACCACCGACCACATCTCGCCCGCCGGGTCGTTCAAGCCGACCACACCGGCCGGCAAATACCTGACCGAGCGTCAGGTCGCGCCCAAGGACTTCAACAGCTATGGCTCGCGCCGCGGCAACCATGAAGTGATGATGCGCGGCACCTTTGCCAATATCCGCATCAAGAACGAGATGCTCGATGGCGTCGAGGGCGGTTATACCAAGGGGCCGGACGGCCAGCAGACGTCGATCTATGACGCGGCGATGGCCTACAAGGACGCCGGTATCCCGCTGATCGTGGTGGGCGGCATCGAATACGGCGCCGGTTCGTCGCGCGACTGGGCGGCCAAGGGCACCAACCTGCTGGGCGTCAAGGCGGTGATCGCCGAAAGCTTCGAGCGCATCCACCGTTCCAACCTGGTTGGCATGGGCGTGATCCCGTTCGAGTTCACCGGCGGCGACAACCGCAAGACGCTGGGCCTGACCGGCGACGAGGTGATCTCGATCGACGGGCTCGAGGGTGACTTCAAGCCGCTGTCGCTGGTGCCCTGCACCATCCGCTATGCCGACGGTCGGGAAAAGACCATCCAGCTCAAGGCCCGCGTCGATACCGAGGTCGAGATCGAATATCTCGAAAACGGCGGCGTGCTGCATTACGTGCTGCGCAACCTGGCCCGCGCCTGATCCCGGGCGGATCCCGGGCGAAAGCAATGACAAGGGGCCGCCGACGGGCGGCCCCTTCCGCATCCGGGGTCCGGCTTGCTATTCCTCGGCGCAATACCACAGCGTGCCGCCCACCGCGGCCGAGCCGATGACCATCGAGCCGACCGCCACGGGCGAAGCCGCCAGACCTGCGGCTGCCGCACCGGCCGCCTCGAGCGTGCCGACCATCGATCCCGAGGTTGCGGCCAGGATCGCCGCGCCCGGGCGTTGCGTCACGCTGTCGTAACCGGCAATGGCCAGCGCATTGGCGTTGCGAAAGGCGGCCTGGCGGGTGGCGTTGACGCGTTCGCAAAACGTCTTGCGACACAGCGCATTGGCTTTGCGCGCGCCCCTTTGCGCGCCGATATAGGTGTCGCCCGCCTTGTCCCACAAAAGACAATAGCTGCCGTCATCGGCCATCTGGTTGCGGCGCAGGATCTCGCGCAGGGTGACATAGCCCGGACAGCTGATGCGTCCCCAGCCCGCCAGATTCCGCTCCAACCTGCCGACATTGGCATGAAATTCGGCGTCGCGGACATAGTTGATTTCAGTCCGTTCGCCTGCAATCGACGTCTCGCAGGTCCACAGCCGTTCCTCGGGCACGGGTCGGCCCGCGGGCTCTGCGGTTGCGTCGGTTTCCTGGGCATTGATCGGGCCTGCCAGAGCAGCGGCGGCCAGCAGCATGATCCAGATGCGCATGACTTTTCCCCTTGGTCGTCTGTGGCCGGTTTCGGACAGGACGCCAAGGGTTGCAAACCACGCGCGCGTGAGGGATCGCGCTGTTGCGCCAAAACCGCAGCGCAAGCCGGGAAAATGCAAAGGCCGCCCCGGTGGGACGGCCTGCAAACCCGTATCCTGAACGGATCAGTTCTTGGCGTAGAATTCGACGACCAGGTTCGGTTCCATCACCACCGGATAGGGCACATCGCCCAGGGCCGGGGTGCGGACAAACGAAACCGTCATCTTGTTGTGGTCGACTTCCAGATAATCGGGCACATCACGCTCGGCCGAGCCGACGGCCTCGAGCACGATGGCCAGTTGACGCGAACGTTCGCGCACCGAGATCACGTCGCCTTCCTTGACGCGATAGGACGGGATGTTCACGCGCTTGCCATTCACCTCGACATGGCCGTGGTTCACGAACTGGCGGGCGGCAAAGATGGTGGGGACCAGTTTCGCGCGATAGACGACCGCGTCCAGACGGCGCTCCAGCAGACCGATCAGGTTTTCGCCGGTATCGCCCTTCACACGCTCGGCCTCGGCATAGATGCGGCGGAACTGCTTTTCGGTCAGGTCGCCGTAATAACCCTTGAGCTTCTGCTTGGCGCGCAGCTGGGTGCCGAAATCCGACAGCTTGCCCTTGCGGCGCTGACCGTGCTGACCGGGGCCGTATTCGCGCTTGTTCAGCGGCGACTTGGCGCGACCCCAGATGTTTTCGCCCATGCGGCGGTCGATCTTGTACTTGGCAGCGGTGCGTTTCGTCATCGCTGATCTCCTTCTGTCTCTTGTCGAAGGGCGTTGTCCTTTGGCATCATGCCCGACAGGGTTCCCCTTGCGGGGTCCACCAACACCAATGAAGCGGCGCTTATAGCCGCAGCAGCGCCAGTGTCAAGCGGCCCTTGAGCCGCAGGCTGCATGTTCTTATGTCAGGGGCAGCGAACAGGAAAGACAGGTCATGTTTTCGATCCCCGGCAAAAGCCCCGTCACCCTCACCCCGGCCGCCGAACGCCAGATCGCGCGGCTGATGGCTGCAAAATCGGCCAACGGGCTGCGCATCGGCCTGAAGAAGGGCGGCTGCGCCGGCATGGAATATACGCTGGAACTGGCCGACACCCCCGCGCCCGGCGACGAGATCGTGGAACAGGGCGATGCCCGGCTGCTGATCGCACCCACGGCGCAGATGTTCCTGTTCGGAACGGAAATCGATTATGAAACGGGCCTGCTGGAATCCGGTTTCCGCTTTCGCAACCCCAATGTCACCGAAAGCTGCGGATGCGGCGAATCGGTGAGTTTCGGCACCGCTCCGACAGCGCGCGCGGATGGTTGAAGGTCCGTGGCGGCCGATCAGGCAGCCCGGCCCCGCCATGCCGTCTTGATTGGCGCCGCATCGCGGCCTATCCCCGCCCAAACATCATGAGGGAGAGGCTGATGGCCCCGCGCAAACTTGCCGCCGGCAATTGGAAGATGAATGGAACCCTGGCCTCGCTGGCCGAGGTCGATCGACTGCTGTCCGATCACCCGGCTCCGGGCTGCGACGTGCTGATCTGCCCGCCGGCGACCTTGATCCACGCCCTGGCGGCGCGGTCGGGTCATATCGCGGTCGGCGGTCAGGACTGCCATCCGCAGCCCGCCGGTGCGCACACCGGCGATATTGCCGCTGCGCAGCTGCGGGATGCGGGCGCCAGCCATGTGATCCTGGGCCATTCCGAGCGCCGCAGCGATCACGGCGAAACCGATGCCCTGGTCGCCGCCAAGGCGCAGGCCGCCCATGCCGCCGGCCTGGTCGCCGTGATCTGCGTGGGCGAGACCGAAGCCCAGCGCGATGCGGGCGAGACGCTGGCGGTGATTTCGGCGCAGCTGGCAGGATCGGTCCCGCAAGGCGCAACGGCCGCAAATACCGTCATCGCCTATGAGCCGGTCTGGGCCATCGGCACCGGCCGCACCCCGACCGGCGATCAGATCGCCGAGGTTCACGCCCTGATGCGCAAGGAATTGGCGGCACGCCTGTCCGATGGTGCAGAAATCACCCTGCTATATGGTGGTTCGGTCAAGCCGGGCAACGCAGCCGAGATCTTTGCCATCGCGCATGTGAATGGGGCGCTGGTCGGTGGCGCCAGCCTGAAGGCCGACGATTTCGGCCCGATCATCGCCGCGCTTGACGCGGCGTGATACCGGCGCAAGGGAACGCTGTTCCTGATCGACGCCCTGCACCGGAATGATGTCATCGGATTTCGGCCCCGCCTGCCCTTGTCAAGCGGGGCCGATGCCGCATAGGTCAGCCCGGACACTCAGGACAGGACCATGGCCGAGCCAGCAATCTCATTCCGGGGGGTGACACGTCGCTATCCGCAAAAGGGCGGCGGCGATGTGGTGGCCCTGCATGACATCGACCTTGACGTGCCCCAGGGCGCGATCACCGGTATCATCGGCCGCTCGGGCGCGGGCAAATCCACGCTCTTGCGGATGGTGAACGGGCTTGAGCGTCCCTCGTCCGGGCAGGTGCTGGTCAATGGCCATGACGTCGGCGCCGCAAGCGACGTGGCCTTGCGCGCAATCCGGCGCGAGGTCGGGATGATCTTTCAGCACTTCAACCTGCTCTCTTCGCGCACGGTTGCCGAAAACATCGCCCTGCCGCTGGAAATCGCCGGCGAGCCGGCCGAAGGCATCGCCCCCCGTGTGGCCGAACTGATCGAGCGCGTCGGCCTGACCGCCCAGGCCGGGCGCTATCCGGCGGAACTGTCGGGCGGGCAGAAACAGCGCGTGGGCATCGCCCGCGCGCTGGCGACCGGGCCCCGCGTGCTGCTGTCGGACGAGGCAACGTCGGCGCTGGATCCCGATACCACCCGGCAGGTTCTGGACCTGCTGCGCGACATCAACCGCGATCTGGGCCTGACCATCCTGCTCATCACCCATGAAATGGCGGTGGTGCGCGACATCTGCAGCCATGTGGCGGTGATCGAATCCGGGCGCATCGTCGAGGCAGGCGAAACCTACGGGGTATTCTCGCGCCCGCAGCACCCGACCACACGCAGTTTCCTGCAAGGCGTGACCAGCGTCGCCATTCCGCAATTCGTGGCCAAGCTGCTGACCGACAGCCCGCAGACCGCGGATGCCGAGGCGGTGGTTCAGATCACCTTCACCGGCCAGCACGCCACCGACCCGATGCTGGCGCGACTGACCGCCGAACATGGCGTCAGCGTCAATATCCTGGCCGGCGCCATCGAGGAAATCGGCACCCAGCCCTTTGGCAGCCTGATCGTCGGCCTGCCCGCCGGACGGCTGGCGCAATCGCAGGCGTTTCTGGAACAACACGGGCTTATGACCGAGGTGCTGGGCTATGTCGGCTAACCTGATCCCGATCCTGTGGGGCTCGACCCTGCAAACGCTTTACATGGTGCTGATGTCGACGGTGCTGGGCACGTTGATCGGCGCGCCGCTGGGCATCTTCCTGGCCACCTCGCGCCGGGGGGAACTGCTGTCGGCGCCGCTGGTGAACACGGCGCTGGGGCTGGTGGTCAACGCGGCCCGTTCGACCCCGTTCATCATCCTGGTGGTGGCGATCATCCCCTTCACGCGGCTGATCGCCGGCACCTCGATCGGCACCACCGCCGCCATCGTGCCGCTGACCATCGCCGCCGCGCCCTTCATCGCCCGGCTGGTCGAAACCGCCATCCGCGAGGTCGATGCTGGCCTGATCGAGGCCGCCCGTGCCATGGGGGCCACGCCCTTGCAGATCGTGCGCAAGGTGCTGGTCCCCGAGGCGATGCCCGGCATCATCCTGGGGTTGACCTTGGCCGTGGTCAGCCTGATCGGCTATTCGGCCATGGTCGGCGCGGTCGGCGGCGGCGGCCTGGGCGACCTGGGCATCCGCTATGGCTATCAGCGCTTCATGCCCGAGGTGATGCTGGCCGTCGTCCTTATCCTGATTTTCCTGGTTCAGGCGGTGCAATCCCTTGGGGAATGGATCGCCGCCCGTTTCGACAAGCGCGCGCCCCGCAACCGGGGCCGGTAAGCATGAAAGGATACACCATGCGCAGATTTCGCCTTGCCCTTGCCGCCTCGATCCTGGCGCTGGGCGCCGGCATGGCCGCGGCCGAGGACATCAAGGTTGGCGTGACCGTCGGCGAACATGCCCAGATCATGGAACAGGTCGCCAAGGTCGCCGAGACCAAGGGGCTGAACATCCAGATCATCGAATTCACCGACTATGTGATCCCGAACCAGGCGCTGAACGACGGCGACCTGCACGCGAACAGCTTTCAGCACCAGCCCTATCTGGACAACCAGATCAAGGACCGCGGCTTTGACCTGGTCGCCGTCGGCAAGACCATCACCACCCCCATGGGCGTCTATTCCGACAAGCTGAAGTCGCTTGACGACCTGGCCGAGGGCGCCAAGGTCGCCATCCCCAACGATCCGACCAACGGCGGCCGGGCCTTGCTGTTGTTGCAGGAAAAGGGGCTGATCAAGCTGGCCGAGGGCACCGGCCTCACCCCGACCCCGCTGGATGTGACGGAAAACAGCCGCGGTCTGAAATTCCTGGAGCTGGATGCCGCGCAGCTGCCGCGGGCGCTGGCCGATGCCGACATCGCGGTGATCAACACCAATTTCGCGCTCGAGGCCGGGTTGAACCCCGAAAAGGACGCCATCGCCATCGAGGCGGCCGAAAGCCCCTATGCCAATATCATCGTGGTGCGCAGCGCCGACAAGGATGCACCCTGGGCCAAGGCCCTGGTCGAGGCCTACCACTCGGATGAGGTCAAGGCCTATATCCAGGGCAAATACACCGGCGCGGTGATCCCCGCCTGGTAAGAACATATGCGCGCGCCCCGTTCCAACGGGGCGCGCGGCGCCTTGCGATTGCGGGTTGCGGGCGTCAGCCGGCGGCGGTGGTCCGGCCGCGCCGGGCCAGCGACCAGGCGCCATCGCCCAGCAGCGACAGGGTCAGCATCACCACCGCCCACAGCACCGGATATTCCCAGCCGCCGCCGGCATTGCTGAAGGTAAAACCGGCCGAGCCATGCCCGAACCAGGCCGCGCCAAGCAGCACCGCCGCCAGCAGCAACGAGACCAGGCGCGTGCCGATCCCCGCCAGCAGGGCCAGACCACCCAGCACCTCGGCCGCGATGGTCAGATAGCCCAGCACACCCGGCAGGCCGATCGACTCGAAATAGCCGGCGGTGCCAGCGGGGGTAAAGACAAAGACCTTGATCAGGCCGTGGATCACGAACCAAAGGCCCGTCGAAAGCCGCAGGATCAGGGCGGCCAGTTCAGCATTGCGCAGCGTGGTGTCGGTGTTCATCGGAGCGTTCCCGGAAAAGAATTGCGATAAGGCCAAGATAGCGCTTGGTCATTGTCGCCATAATGGGCATATTCATGGAAATATTGTCGCCACTACGGGTATCAAATGGATCGCATCGACGGGTTGCGCGCCTTTGTCGCGGTGGTGGACGCGGGGTCGTTCACCCGCGCGGGTGAGCGGTTGGGCATCTCGAACAAGCTGGTCAGCAAATATGTCGCCGCGGTGGAACGCCAGCAGGGGATTACCCTGCTCAATCGCACTACCCGGTCGCTGTCGCTGACACCGGCGGGCGAGCGCTTTACCGCCGCCGCCCGCCGGGTTCTGGCCGCGGTCGAGGAGCTGCACGCCCAGACCCATGCCGATCGCGGCGCGCTTGCGGGCCGGTTGCGCATCACCGCCCCTGTCAGCTTTGGCGAAATGTTTGCCGTCACCCTGACCCAGGATTTCGTCGACCGCCATCCCGGCGTCAGCCTGGACCTGAACCTGAGCGACCGCTATGTCGATCTGGCCGCCGAGGGCTTCGATCTGGCCCTGCGCATCGGCGTGCTGGCCGATTCCAGCCTGATCGGGCGGCGCATCGGCAGCACCGAAACCTGGGTGGTCGCCAGCCCCGACTATCTGGCCCGGGCGCCGGTGCCGCAACATCCCGACGATCTGCGCGCGCATCGCAACATCCGCGACAGCAATGCCGCCGTGGCCACCCGTGCCAGCTTTGTCATCGACGGCCAGCAGGTCAGCGTGCCCCTGCCCGGCCAGATCACCGTGAACAGCGCGGCGGCGCTGCGGCAACTGGCGCTGCACGGCAAGGGGGTGGCGATCATCCCCCGCTTCATGGTGGCGCAGGACGTGGCCCAGGGTCGGCTGATCCGGGTGCTGGCACAATTCCCCGGCCCGCAGCTGGACATTCAGGCGCTGTATCTGCCGCAGGCGTTCATCCCGCCGCGGGTGACGGCTTATCTGGATCACCTGCGCCAGGCCCTGGCGCCACAGCTGGCGAAAGCACCGCTCCGGGATTCATGATGCCTTGCGGGTCCAGCGTCGATTTCAACGCGCGCATGACCGCCAGCCGCGCCGGATCGGCCCAGCGTTCCAGATCGGCCACCTTCAGCCGACCAATGCCGTGTTCGGCCGAAAATGACCCGCCCCGATCCACCACCATCTGATGCACCTGCTGCGACAGTGCCGCGCGCTGGCCGTCGTATTCGGCCCGGCCGCGCCCGGGCGCCGGGAACAGGTTGAAATGCAGGTTGCCATCGCCCAGATGGCCAAAGCAGTTGATCCGCACCCCTGCGCCCGCCAGCACGCGGTCGGCATCGGCGATAAAGCCCGGGATTTCCGACAACGGCAGGCTGATGTCATGGCTGGCGATGGCACCGATGCGACGGTTCGCCTCGGGGATGTGCTCGCGCAGGTTCCAGAAATCCTGGGCCTGCTGACCCGATTGCGCGATGACCCCATCCACGACCAGATCGCGCTGCATGGCCTCGTCCAGCAGGCCTTCCAGCGCGGCCTGCGGCGCAAGCCCCTGCGGCAGGCCGACCTCGATCAGCACCGACCACGGCACCCCGGGCAAGGGCTGACGGATTTCGGGCAGAACCTCGGCCAGAAAGGCCAGACCCTGGCCGCCGATCAGCTCGAAAGCGGTGACACAGCCGGCCATACGCCCCTCGGCCAGGGCCAGCAGGCGCAGGGCCCCCGCCGGGTCGGGCACCTGCAACAGCGCCACCCCGACATTCGGCGGCGGCAACACCAGCTTCAGACTGGCGGCGGTGATGATGCCCAGGCTGCCCTCGGCCCCGATCAGCAGATCACGAATGTCATAGCCGGTGTTGTCCTTGCGCAACCGTTTCAGGTCCTGAACGATCGAACCGTCGGGCAGCACCGCCTCGATCCCCAGGCACAGTGCGCGCGCGGTGCCATAGCGCAGCGCCGTGACCCCGCCGGCATTGGTGGCCAGATTGCCGCCAATGGTCGCGGTGCCCTGCGACGCCAGCGACAGCGGAAACAGCCGCCCCGCCTGCTGTGCCGCATCGCGCGCCGACTGCAGGGTCATGCCGGCCTCGACGATCATCACGTTTTCCTCGGGCCACAGGCCGCGCAGGGCGGTCATCCGCTCGAGCGACAGCAGCAGGGGCGCGGGGCCGTGGGTCATCACCTGACCGCCCACCAGCCCGGTGCCGCCGCCGCGGGCGATGATGCCCACCCGCGCAGCGGCACAGGCGCGCACGATCTGGGCCACCTCGGCGGTGCTGCGCGGGGCGGCGACCAGACCGGCTTGACCGTGATAGCGGCCGCGCGGCTCTTCGACATAGGCGGGGGTCACGGGACGCAGCACCCCCGCAGGCAGCCGCGCGGCCAGGGATTCATCGGCAGGATTGAGCATCACCGCACCTCGGTCTTGCCGCGGCGGTCATTGCGCAGGTTGGCGTAAAGCACATGGTTGCGCCAGCGGCCGTTGATCTGAAGATAGCTTTGCGCGACGCCCTCATACTTGAACCCGGACTTTTCCAGCACCCCCCGCGAAGGGGTGTTCTCGGGCAGGCAGGCCGCCTCGATCCGGCTGAGGTCCAGCGGACCGAACGCATGCTGGACCAACGCGGCAATGGCTTCGCGCATGTATCCCTGGCGCGCATGCGGACGCCCGATCCAGTAGCCGATGGTGGCCGATTGCGCCGGGCCGCGCCGGATGTTGTCCAGGGTGATCGCGCCTAGCAGCACACCGTCGCGCCGCATCAGAAACAGCGGCAGCGCGGTGGCATTCCGGCGCGCGCGCTGCGCCCAATAGACACGATTGGTAAAGCTGCGCCGCGACAGGTGGTCAGCGGCCCAGACGGGTTCCCAAGGGGTCAGGAACTCGCGGCTTTCCACGCGCAGCGCCACCCATTGCGCGAAATCGGCGTGCGCAGGCAGGCGCAGCACCATCCGCTCTGTCTCGAGAAGCAGCGGACGGCGCCGGCCGAACATCAGGCGGCAAGCCTTTCGGACAGTGCCTCGCGGCTTGGGGCGCCCGCCACCGGCCCGTATAGCGCCAGCGCCGGACGGGCCCGTGCGATCAGCGATTGCGCATGGTTGCGAATGTCGGCAACCGTCACCGCGTCGATACGCTCGGCCACTTCGGTCGGATCGGGCACGCGCCCCCAGATCGCCAACGACCGCGCCATGCGCTCGGCCTGGCCGGTCGGGCTTTCCAGCCCCATCAGCAAACCCGCCTTCAGCTGGGCGCGGGCGCGCGCCACCTCGGCCTCGGTCATGTCCTCGGCCGAACGCTTGATTTCATCGATCGTCAGATGCGCCAGATCGGCGATCTGCTCGCCCGAGGTGCCGGCATAGATGGTGATCATGCCGGTATCATCGTGAAAACCCGATTGCGCGAATATCGAATAGCACAGGCCCTTTTCCTCGCGCAGCTTCTGGAACAGGCGCGACGACATGCCGCCGCCAAGCGCCGAGGTCATGATCTGCGCGGCGTAGAAGTCGGGGGCTTGATACCCAGGCCCCTCGAATGCCAGGGCGAAATGGGCCTGTTCCAGGCCCTTGATGTGGCGCGCCTCGGCCCCCTGCCAGCGGGCAGGCTCGCGCGTGGTGCGCGGACGCGCCGCCAGATGGCCAAAGATCGCCTCGACCTGGCGCAGGATCCGGTCGTGATCGACGGCGCCGGCCGCCGCCACGATCATCCGTTCCGGGCCGTAATGTTCGCCGATGAACCCGGCAAGATCCTCGCGCCCGAAATGGCTGACCCGTTCGGCCGGCCCCAGGATGGTGCGGCCCATGGGCTGGTCGGGATAGGCCGCCTCTTGCAGCCAGTCGAAGATCACATCATCGGGCGTGTCCAGCGACTGGCCGATTTCCTGCAGGATCACCCCGCGCTCGACCTCGATCTCGCGCGGCTCGAAGATCGGGTTCAGCACGATGTCGGAAATCACGTCCAGCGCCAGCGATACATCCCCCGCCAGCACCCGCGCGTAATAGCTGGTGACATCGCGCGAGGTATAGGCGTTGATGTAGCCGCCGACATTCTCGATCGCCTCGACGATCTCGAGCGCGCTGCGGCTTGCGGTGCCCTTGAACGCCATGTGTTCCAGGAAATGCGCGATGCCGTTCTGTTCGGCGCGTTCGTCCCGGCAGCCGGCGTTGACCCAGATGCCGATGGCGGCCGAATGCAGGCCGGGCATGTCGCGGGTCACGACCCGCAGCCCGTTGGGCAAGGTAGCGATGCGGGTCTGGCTCACGCCGTCCTCCGTTCCAGGATCAGGGCGCGGATGGCATCGGCATCGTTGTCGATGCGGGTGATCCGCTCGGGCCGGTCGAACAGATCGGCCATATGCGCCGGCAGCGCCGGCCGCTGGCCAATGGCCCGTTCGACGGCATCGGGGAATTTGGCCGGATGCGCGGTCGCCAGCGTGACCATCGGCACCTCGGGGCGCTTCTGTTCGCGCGCGACCTTCACCCCGACGGCGCTATGGGGGCAGATCACCGTGCCGGTTTCACGGAACACGGTGGCGATGGTGTCCAGCGTTTCCTGTTCCGAGGCGCGGCCCGGGCAATAGGTCGCCATCAGACCGTGCAGGATGCCGGCGCGGATGGAAAAGCCGCCGGTTTTCAGCTCCTCCATCAGGCGCGTGACCTCGTCGCCGTCCTTGCCGCAAGCCAGCCAGATCGCACGCTCGAAATTGGAACTGACCTGAATGTCCATCGACGGGCTGATCGAGGGACGCACCGCACCGATCCGGTATTCGCCTTCGGTCAGGGCGTGATAGAGAATGTCGTTGTGGTTCGTCGCCACCCACAGCTTGCCGACCGGCAGGCCCATGCTGCGCGCCAATGCCCCGGCCAGAACATCGCCGAAATTTCCGGTCGGCACGCTGAAGTCCACCGGACGCAGGGGTGCGCCCAGCGTGGCCGCGGCGCTGAAGTAATAGACGATCTGCGCCAGAACCCGGGCCCAGTTGATGGAATTGACCCCGGCCAGACCCACGCGATCGCGGAAGTCATGATCGTTGAACAGATCCTTCAGCCGCGCCTGGCAATCGTCAAAGGTGCCGTCCACGGCCAGGGCGTGCACATTGCTGTCGGCGGGCGTCGTCATCTGGCGACGCTGCACCTCGCTGACCCGATCATGCGGATACATGATGAACACATCGACATTGTCGAGCCCGCGAAACGCCTCGATCGCCGCCGAGCCGGTGTCGCCCGACGTCGCGCCCAGAATGGTCACCCGCTGCCCCGAGCGCGCCAGCGCCAGCTGGAACAGCTGGCCGATCAGCTGCATGGCGAAATCCTTGAAGGCCAGCGTGGGCCCGTGGAACAGTTCCAGCAGGTGCTGACCCGGTGCCAGCTGCCGCAGCGGCGCCCGCGCCACATGGTCAAAACCCGCATAGGCGCGCTGGATGGCGCCGGCCAGTTCGGCCTCGGAAAAGCTGTCGCCGACAAAGGGCTGGATCACCCGCAGCGCCACCTCTTCATAGGGCAGGCCATCCAGGCGCGCGATGTCGGAAACGGTGAACCGTGGCAAGGTTTCGGGCAGATAAAGCCCGCCATCGCGCGCCAGCCCGGTCATCATCGCCTGCTCGAAGCCCAAGACCGGGGCCCGCCCCCGGGTCGAAACGTAACGCATCGCGTCCCCCTAGAATCTGCGTTGCCTGATACGCCAGATCAGACCCACTGTCATCCCCGCCCAAGCCAGCGCGATCAGGAACCACTGAACCGCATAGCTGAGATGATTGTTCGGGATGCCCTCGATGCCGATGGGACGCGGCACCACGCCGTGGCTGTCGCCCGTTACCCTGGCGGCGACGACCAGCACCGGCTCGGTGTCCAGATGCCGCGCCATCGCCGGCACGTCTCGCGCAAACCAGATATTGCGCTCAAGGTTCGGCGCAGGGGTCGCGCCCCCTGCCTCGTCCGGCCAGTGCAGGTTGCCGACAATTTCGAGATGCACAGGGGGCCGCGGTTCACGCTTGTGATCCTGGTCCACAAAACCCAGATCGACCAGAATCCGCCGACCGTCATCGGTGACCAGCCCGGTGATGACCTGATAGCCTGCACCTTCGCGGGTGCCGGACAGCACATCGATTTCCTCTCCGGTCGTGGCCCCGGAGACTGCAACCGGCAGATATTTCATGTCCGGCGTAACAGTCCGGGGCAGCGCCACGGGCGGGCCGTCGATACGCTGCTGGATGTCGTCCAGCAAGGCCTGCTTCCATTCAAGCCGCTGCAACTGCCACAGGCCCAATCCCACCAGGATCGCGCAGCCCACAACCCCCAGGATCAACGGAAACAGGTATCGGCGCATGACCACCCTTGGAATGCAGACGGCGCGGGGCCATGGGATGCCGCCGCGCCGTCATTCGTTTGCGCCGCGCCTAGCGGCCCCAGATATAGACCACGACAAAGAGGAACAGCCACACGACATCGACGAAGTGCCAATACCATGCCGCAGCCTCGAAGCCGACATGCTGTTCCTGCGTCATCTGGCCCTTCAACAACCGGATCAGGCAGACGAACAGGAAGATGGTGCCGATGATCACATGGGCGCCATGAAAACCTGTCGCCATGTAGAAGGTGCCCGCATAGACCGTATCGGCCAGACCGAAGGCGGCATGGCTGTATTCATAGGCTTGCAGCGCGGTGAAGCACAGGCCCAGGATCACCGCCACGATCAGCCCGTTGATGGTGGTCTTGCGGTCGCCTTCGTGCACGAAGGCATGGTGTGCCCAGGTCACGGCGACGCCCGAGAGCAGCAGGATCAGCGTGTTGATCAGCGGCAGGTGCCACGGGTCGAAGGTAACGATACCCTCGGGCGGCCAGACGCCATCCTTGATCGGGCTGTCCGGCCCCATCGGATAGAGGGCGTTCTTGATGAAGGCCCAGAACCAGGCGACAAAGAACATCACCTCGGACATGATGAACAGGATGAAGCCGTATTGCAGGCCGATACGGACGACGGGGGTATGCTCGCCGGTCTCGCCCTCTTTCACGACATCCGCCCACCAGCCGAACATCACATACAGCACCCCCGCAAGGCCGATCAGGAACAGCCAAGGGCCGCTGTCCTTCATCCACAGCACGGCGCCGAACAGCATCACAAAGGCGCCGATGGCGCCCAGGAAAGGCCAGATGGATGGTGGCAGGATCTGGTAATCGTGATTTTTTACATGGGCCATGGCTGGGTTCCCGGCTGTTGCTGGTTCTTGTTGCTCAGTTTACGGTCGGTGCGGCTGCCGCGTCCAGCGCCGCCTGTTTCGGCGCCGGCGGATCGGTCCGATGGAAGGTATAGGACAAGGTGATGTCGCGGATGCGACCCGCATCGCGATCCTTGACCAGTTCGGGATCGACAAAGAAGCTGACCGGCATCTCGACCCGCTCGCCTGGGGCAAGAGTCTGCTCGGTGAAACAGAAACATTCGATCTTGTTGAAGAAATAGCCCGCGGCATCGGGCGCGACGTTGTAGCTTGCCGTGCCGGTAAGGGGCTGATCGCTGTTGTTCACCGCCTCGTAGAAGCCGATGGCGTTTTCACCGATCCGCAGCTTCATCTCGCGCTGAAGGGGTCGGAAGGTCCAGTCCAGGTTCGGATCGACATTGGCGTCGAAGCGCACGGTGACGGTTTCTTCCAGGACTGTATCGGGGGCGGCCGTGGCGACGTTGGTGGTGCCGGCAAAGCCGGTCACGCGGCAGAACCAGGAATAGAATGGCACCGCCGCCCAGGACAATGCGCCCATGACCAGCACCACCCCCGCCAGCATGGCCACGGTGTGCGCGTTGGAACGGGGTTTGGCAGTCATTGGCCGGACTCCTCATGCTCTTGCGCGGCGGCAGGCGTCCCCGGCGCGGCAACGGGACCAGCGCGTCCATCGCGCGGCGGAGCGTCGGGATCGACCGGCAGCATCGACGCCCGCGGGCGATGGTCATAGCCCTGCATCAGGTCGCCCTGGGTGATCTTGACCACGGAAAGCCCGAACACCAGCGCGACAAAGGCCAGCAGGACGGCAAGCAGCCCGAGGTTGCGGCTGCGCCGGCGCTTGTGCAATTCGTGTTCGACCGGCATGGGCATCACCACGACCCCACCCAATGCTGGACCAGCAGCGCCAGGAAGTGCAGGAAGGTGTAATAGAGCGACAGCCGGAAGTAAGCCTTTTCAACCTTGTAGCCATCGGCCTGGGCCATCTCTTCGGTCCGGCGCAGGATTCGCCAGCCGCCCGCGATGAACAGGATGTTCAGCACCATCGACACCGCCAGATACAGAGGTCCGCCGACAGAGGTAAAACCCAGCCACAGCGCGAAAGGCGCGAGAACAAGCGTATAGGCAAAGATGTGGCGGCGCGTCACCCTGCGGCCATGCGTGACCGTCAGCATCGGCACGCCGGCCTTGGAATAGTCGTCCTTCATGAACAGCGCCAGCGCCCAGAAATGCGGAGGCGTCCAGAAGAAGATCAGCGCGAACATCAGCAGCGATTCCAAGCTGATGCCGCCGGTGGCGCAGGCCCAGCCGATCATGGGCGGGAACGCCCCGGCAGCACCGCCGATGACGATGTTCTGCGGCGTCGAGCGTTTCAGCCAGATGGTATAGACCACTGCGTAGAAGAAGATGGTGAAAGCCAGGAAGCCTGCCGCGAACCAGTTCGCCGCCAGACCCAGCATCATCACCGACAGGACCGACAGCCCGATGCCAAGGCCCAGGGCCTCGCCCGCGGTGACCCGGCCCGCCGGCACCGGCCGCGCCGAGGTGCGGCGCATCACCGCATCGATGTCGGCATCATACCACATGTTCAGCGCGCCCGAGGCGCCGCCGCCCAGGGCGATGAACAGCACCGCGCAAAAGGCGACAAAGGGGTTCACCGGCTGCGGCGCGATCCACAGGCCGACAAAGGCCGTGAACACCACCAGCGACATCACCCGCGGCTTCAGCAGGGCGACGTAATCGCCGAAGCCCGCCTCGGCGGGCCCCTCATATGCGTTGATCTGGGCCACGAGCCGTCCTTATTCCGCCAGCGCCAGCTTTACCGGCTGGGCGGGCAGGTAGTCCGAGGCGTCGGCGGCGAATTCTTCCTTCGCCCCCGCAAGCCAGGCGTCATACTTGTCCTGGCTGACAGCCTTGACCACGATGGGCATGTAGGCGTGGTTGATGCCGCAAAGCTCGGAGCACTGGCCGAAATAGACCCCTTCCTTGTCGACCTCGAACCACAGCTGTGCGATCCGGCCAGGAACGGCGTCCTGCTTTACCGCAAAGGCGGGAACGGTCCAGGAATGGATGACGTCGGTCGCGGTCACCTGAACCAGAACCTTCTTGCCCACGGGCACCACGACCGGGTTGTCGGTCGCCAGCAGATACTCGTCCTCGGTGTAACCGGCATCTGCCAGCGCATCCTTCTCCAGCATCAGCGCGTCGAAGGCGACACCGTCATTGGGATATTCATAGGACCAGTACCACTGATGACCGATGGCCTTGATGACCAGATCAGGATCGTTGGGCATTTCCTGACTGCGGAACAGCGCCGGCAGCGAGAAAACACCGATCGCCACCAGAATCAGCACCGGAACAAGCGTCCAGATCACCTCGATCGGGGTGTTGTGGGTGAACCGCGCCGGGACCGGGTTTGCACGACGATTGTAGCGAACGATACAGATCAGCAGCAGCAGGCAGACAAAGATCGTCACCGCCGTGATGATATACAGGACAAAATGGTCCAGCCATTGCTGTTCATGCGCAAGCGAGGTCGCAGCCGGCTGAAAGCCCATGCCGCCGTTATGCGGCTTGCCGATCACCGGCAGGTCGCCCAGCACGTCCTGCGCCATGGCAGGCAAGGCGGTCATCGTTGCCAGTCCAAGACCAGTTACCGCCGCCAGCGCGCGGCGCATCTGCGCAATTGCCATCTTCCCATCCCGTTACCTACTGTGCCGCCGGCAGGCCATGGTCTTGCAGCCTGGCCGGCATCGGTGGTGTTTCAGAACCATATCTTACCGCCACGGGCAAGCCATAGCTATCGACTTCCTGCCAAAAAACCCATAGGCGATGCTTTCAGGCAAGGACCGCTCGCATGACTGACGCTGCTTTTTCGCCCTTTGACACCCACCTGGATCTTGACGATTCCCTGCGCATCCTGCGCACGGCTCTGGCCGGTGCCGACGACGGCGAGCTGTTCCTGGAGCGCGCGCGCGGCGAGGTGCTGGTTTTCGACGATGGCCGGCTGCGCAACGCCAGCTACGACGCGCAGCAGGGATTCGGTCTTCGCGCCGTCCGGGGCGAGGTCACCGGCTATGCCCATTCGACCGAGATCAGCCGCGCCGCCTTGCGCAGGGCGGCGGAAACAGCGCGTCTGGCAGTGGGCGACGGTGGCGGGCAGCTGGCCTTGCCGCCTTCGGGCTCGTCAACGCCTCTCTATGCGGCGCAGGATCCCGCAGCAGGCATCAGTTTTGCCGCCCGCGTCAAGCTTCTGCGCGAAATCGATGCCTTTGCGCGCGAACTTGACCCGCGCGTCGTGCAGGTATCGGCCAGCCTGGCCAGCTCGCTTCAGGAGATTGCCATCCTGCGTCCCGAAGGGGGGCTGATGACCGACATTCGGCCGATGGCGCGCATCAACGTCTCGGTGATCGTTGAATCGAACAGCCGGCGCGAATCAGGCACGGCCGGCGGTGGCGGGCGGATCATGCTGGATGGCCTGATTGCGCCCGATCACTGGCAGGGCCTGGTGCGCGAGGCGCTGCGCATCGCGCTGGTAAACCTGCGTTCTGTTCCGGCACCGGCAGGGGTGATGGATGTCGTGCTGGGCCCGGGCTGGCCAGGCATCCTGCTGCACGAGGCCGTCGGTCACGGACTGGAGGGCGATTTCAACCGCAAGGGGCATTCGGCCTTTGCGGGGCTGATGGGGCAGCGCGTTGCAGCACCGGGGGTTACGGTGATCGATGATGGCACCATGGCCCAGCGCCGCGGCTCGATCTCGGTCGATGACGAGGGCACGCCCCCAGGGCGCAACGTGCTGATCGAGGACGGGATTCTTGTCGGCTACATGCAGGATCGCCAGAATGCACGGCTGATGGGCGTCGAGCCCACCGGCAACGGCCGGCGTCAGGGTTACGCCCATGTGCCGATGCCGCGCATGACCAATACCTTCATGCTGCCTGGACGCGACGATCCTGCCGATATTCTGTCGGGGCTGGACGCAGGGATTTATGCTGTCGGCTTTGGGGGCGGACAGGTGGACATCACCAACGGCAAGTTCGTGTTTTCCTGCACCGAGGCCTATCAGGTCCGCAATGGCAAGATTGGCGATCCGATCCGGGGCGCCACGCTGATCGGCGACGGCGCGACGGCCTTGAAGCATGTTTCCGCCATCGGCAACGATCTGGCGCTGGACCCCGGAATCGGCAATTGCGGCAAGCAGGGACAATGGGTGCCTGTTGGGGTTGGCCTGCCCACGCTGCGCATTGGCGGGCTCACCGTCGGCGGCTCGGCCAGCGTCGGCGAGCGCTAACGTATTTTTAACCAATCCTGTGCCATGAGTCGCCTGCGGATGAGGCAGGGACCGACCATGACAGCATGGCCCAAGGCAATCGATACCCACCACAGACCAGCCGGGCTGGCTGCCGACAGGTTGGCAACGCTGCGCCTCATCCGTTCGCGCCGTGTCGGCCCGACGACCTTTCATCGGCTGATGGGCGAACACGGCTGCGCCGAACGGGCGCTGCTGGCATTGCCTGAACTGGCACGTGCAGCCGGAATCGCGGATTATCAGCCCTGCCCCGCCGCGGTCGCGCAGGCCGAAATCCAGGCAGGGCGTCGCGCGGGCGCCCGGCTGCTGGTCTGGGGCGACCCGGATTATCCGCTGGCTTTGCGCGATCTTGCCGATGCACCCCCGGTTCTGTGGGTCAGGGGCGACCTGCGCGTGCTGGACCGGCTGGCAGTGGCCGTCATTGGCGCCCGCAATGCCTCGTCGCTGGGATTGCGCATGGCACGCGGACTGGCTGCGGGATTGGCGGAAGCCGGTGCCGTGGTGATCGCCGGCCTGGCGCGGGGCGTTGACACCATTGCGCATCAGGCTGCTCTGAATACAGGCACCGTCGCGGTGATGGCCGGCGGCATCGACATGATCTATCCTTCGGAAAACGCGGGCCTTGCCGCCAGCATATGCGAAACCGGCTTGCTGATTTCCGAGCAGCCCCCCGGAACCGAGCCCGTCGCCAGACACTTTCCCGCCCGTAACCGCATCATTTCGGGACTTGCACGGGCGGTGGTCGTGGTCGAGGCGGCGCATCGCTCGGGCAGCCTGATCACCGCACGCTGCGCGCTGGATCAGGGGCGCGAAGTCATGGCGGTGCCGGGGCATCCGATGGATGCGCGGGCGGCGGGATGCAATGCGTTGATCCGCGATGGCGCGCTGTTGGTGCGCAACGCCGCCGACGTGCTGGCAGCGATCGGCACGGCAACGCCGCCCGGGCATCCTCCGCCCCGGGCAGCCTCGCCGATGGCACCCCCGCGTGCTGCCGCCTCTTCGATGACTGCGCGCGACAGCGGCGGGCCAGCCGATCTGGAAAGGCGTATCCTTGCCAGTCTGGGCCCCTCTCCGACCGAAGAAAACATGTTGATCCGCGATCTTGGCGTGCCCGCTGCCGCGCTGGCGCCGGCCTTGCTCAACCTGGAACTTTCCGGCCGGGTGCAACGGTTGCCCGGCGGGCGTCTGGCCCTTTGTCTGGCGTAAACGGTCACGGAACGGTCACAGCATTGTTGGGAACCCGCCACGGGCAAGGCGGTTAAGCTGCGATGACACGACCATTCGGAGAAGGACCGACATGCGCCGTATATTGAACACCACCACCGCCATCGTGGCTTCAGTTTCGCTTCTGACGCCGCATCTGGCGCTCGCCCAGGACCAGCAGCAGGAGGAAGCGGAACAGCAAGTGATCCTGCCCCCGGGCGCCAAGAAGGAAGCACCGGTCGAGGGGCAGGACGACGCTCAGGACCAATCAGGTACCGATGCGGCAAGTCAGCCAACGACAGCCGCTGAACCGGCCGAACCCCCGGCAGCTGAACCGACAGAAGATGAGCCCGCAAAGCCTGCCGAGCCTGCCGAGCCTGCCGAGCCTGCCGAGCCTGCCGAGCCTGCCGAGCCTGCGCCGGCTGCCGCGGAAACACAACCCGCAGAACCCGCCCCGCCACCGGAACAGCCCGCAGCAGAATCTACCGAAACCAACCCTGATGCGCAGCCAGAGGCAACAGCCGCGCCGGCACCCGAGCCCAAGCCTCCAGTGACCCAGGCCGAAGAGCCCGCACCGAAACCCCCTGTGGTCAACGCCGAGGCCCCGCAGGAAAAGCCGGCGGCAAGCCCGGCTGAGCCGGCGCCAGCTGCGCAACCTGTGCCCGATACTGCTGGCGCAGAGCAACCCGCGCCCAAACCTCGTTTGCCCAAGGCACAAACCGAGGATCTGCCGGACGCCGAGGCCCTGCAAAAGGCGCTGGAAGATAAATCCCCGGCGCCGAAGCCCGCTTCTGCCGCTGACACCGCAGCCGAGCCCGAAACCGCCACAAAGCCGGCGCCAAAGCCTGCTCCGGCCGCGCCCCAGCCGCCTGCGCCTGCCGCGCCGCAGGCGCCGACTGCGGCCGAACTGGAACAGCGTCTGCAGCAGGACGCGCCCAAGACGACTGACAGCGTTCAGCAACAGGGCGACCAGACGCAGGCGCAACCCGCGCCCGAGGCACAGGCCACCCCCAATGCGGTTGCCGAGCGCGCCGCAGAACAGCTGCCCCAGACCAGCGCCGCTGCCCTGACCGCCACCGCTCAGGACCAGGTCGCCGACAGCGCCGAGGTGCAGATCACCCAGGAAAACGCCCGCAGTTCGGCCGAGGATTTTGCCACCAGCGTGGCCCAGGGCCTGCAGGAAGGTCAGGCTCAGCCCGAAGCGCGCGACAAGGATGACCGGCTTAAGGATGTGGCGAAGCTGCTGCTTGCCGGCGCGGCCGGCATGGCGGTGGGCAAGATGCTGTCCGACAATCGCCAGGTCGCATTGAACACCGGGGATCGCGTGGTCGTCACCCTGCCCGATGGCAGCCAGCAGCTGATCAAGGATGACAACACCCTGCTTTATCGCCCCGGCTCGAACGTTCGCACCGAAAGCTTCCAAGACGGTTCGACCCGCACCACGGTTGTGCGGGAAGATGGAAGTCAGGTGGTAACCATCCGCGACGCGAACATGAACATCCTGCGGCGGACACTGCAACGCCCTGATGGCACCGAGGTCGTGCTGATCGATGATACCCAGGCCCAACCCGTTCGCGTGTCCGAACTGCCGCCCCCGGCCAAGGTGCAGATCAACCGCGATCGCATGGACGAAGCGGCCTTGCGCGAAGCCCTGCGGCGCGAGGCGGCGATCGACCGGCGCTTTACCCTGGGCCAGATTCGCGACATCCCCGAGGTGCGTGCCCTGGTTGCGCCGGTCAACGTGCCGCAGATCACCTTTGAAACCGGATCGGCAGCGATCACCTCGGACCAGGCGCAGCAGCTTGCAGCACTGGGCAAGGTGATCCGCGAAAGCATCGACCAGAACCCGCGCGAGATCTTCATGATCGAAGGTTACACCGATGCGGTGGGGTCGGATGCGGCCAACCTGGCGTTGTCGGACCGGCGCGCGGAATCGGTGGCGCTGGCACTGACCGAATATTTCCAGGTGCCGCCGGAAAACATGGTGGTGCAGGGCTATGGCGAACAGTTCCTGCTGGTCCCGACCGAAGGACCGGAACGCGCCAACCGTCGGGTGGCCGTGCGCCGCATCACCGACCTGCTGGCGCAGCGGTAACGCACGAACCAGCCAGACAGAAAAGCCAGCGCCCCGGCGCTGGCTTTCTTTTTGATCTGACATCCTTGATGCGGCGGCGGGTGGGTTAGCCCAGCGAATAGCCGGTCCCGCGCACCGTGCGCACGGGGTTGGCGCCGCCATGGGCCATCAGCGCCTTGCGCAGCCGGCCGACATGCACGTCGATGGTGCGGGTGTCGACATAGATGTCCCGACCCCAGACCCGGTCCAGCAGCTGTTCGCGCGTCCAGACTCGGCCGGGTTTTTCCATCAGCGTCGACAAGAGCCGGAATTCGGTCGGCCCCAGATGCAGCGGGCGCCCGGCCCGGAACACCCGATGTTCGGCCGCATCCAGGATGATGTCGCCAAAGCTGAGCCTTTCGCCCATCGAGGCTGGGCGGGTGCGGCGCAGCTGAGTGCGCAGGCGCGCCATCAGTTCGACCACCGAATAGGGTTTGACGACATAATCGTCGGCGCCGGTTTCCAAGCCGCGCACACGGTCCACTTCCTCGGAGCGGGCCGAAAGCATGATGATGGGGATCTGGCGGGTGCTGGGATCGGCCTTGACGCGGCGGCAGACCTCGATCCCCGAGACATTCGGCAGCATCCAGTCCAGCACGATCAGATCGGGCTGCTCCTCGGCCACCAGCAGCATGGCCTCGTCACCGTTTTCGGCCAGCACCACCTGAAATCCTTCGGCCTCGAGGTTGTAGCGCAGCACCTCGCGCTGCGCGCCTTCGTCCTCGACCACCAGAACGCAGGGCTGCGATTGCGCCATGGCTCAGGCCCCCTGCAGACGCGGGACGCTTTCGCCCTTGGGGCGGTTGTCCTCGGGCAGCTCGCCCGTGGCCAAGTATATCACCTGTTCGGCGATTCCGGTCGCATGATCGCCCATGCGCTCGATGTTCTTGGCGATGAAGTGCAGATGCATGCAGGCGGTGATATTACGCGGATCCTCCATCATGTGGGTCAGGAACTCGCGAAACAGCGCGTTATACATCTGGTCGACTTCCAGGTCGCGCTTGCGCACATCCGCGGCCAGGGCGGCGTCGCGCTGGATATAGCTGTCCAGCGCATCCTTCATCATCGTCTCGACCGTTGCCGACATCCGGCGCAGCGCCATGCCGGCGCCGTCGATCACCGGCAGGTCGGCCAGCACGTCGCTGCGCTTGGCGATGTTCTTGGCGTAATCGCCGACCCGCTCGAGAATGCCGGATATCTTGATGACCGACAGCACCATGCGCAGGTCGGTCGCCCGCGGCGCGCGCAGGGCGATCAGGCGCGCGGCCTCTTCGTTGATCTGCATTTCCAGCGCGTCGATGGCCTTGTCGCGGCGGCGGACATCCTGCGCGAGATCATCGTCGCGGGTTTCCAGGGCGATGGCGGCATCGTGGATGGCGCTTTCGACCATGCCGCCCATCTTGACGACCAGCGCCTGCACGCTTTCCAGGTCACGGTCGAAGGCAGAGAGGATGTGGCGTTCGTTGTTCATGTGCAATCCTTTGCCGATCAGCCGATACGGCCCGAAATGTAGCTTTCGGTGCGCGGATCCTGCGGCCGGGTGAAGATGTCCTCGGTGTCGCCGTATTCGACCAGGTTGCCCAGGTGGAAGAAGGCGGTCTTTTGGCTGACGCGCGCAGCCTGCTGCATCGAATGGGTCACGATGACCACCGAAAAGCGGGCGCGCAGCTGGTCGATCAGATCCTCGACCTGGCCGGTCGCAATGGGGTCCAGCGCCGAGCAGGGCTCATCCATCAGCAGCACCTCGGGCTGGGTAGCCACCGCCCGGGCGATGCACAGGCGCTGCTGCTGGCCACCGGACAGGCCGGTGCCGGGATCGGACAGCCTGTCCTTGACCTCGTTCCACAGCGCCGCACCACGCAGCGCGTTCTCGACAATCTCGTCCAGTTCGGCGCGATTGCGCGCCAGGCCGTGGATGCGCGCCCCATAGGCCACATTGTCGTAGATCGACTTCGGAAACGGGTTCGGTTTCTGAAACACCATCCCGACCTTGGCCCGCAGCTGCACCGGATCGACGCGGCGGTCATAGATATCCTCGCCGTCGAGCGCGATCCGCCCTTCGACGCGGCAGATGTCGATGGTGTCGTTCATCCGGTTCAGGCAGCGCAGGAAGGTGGATTTGCCGCAGCCTGACGGCCCGATGAAGGCGGTGACCGCCTTGTCCAGAATATCCACGTTCACGTCCTTGATGGCGTGCTTGTCGCCATAATAGACTTGGACGTTGCGGGCCGAAATCTTGGTTTCTGTCTGCTGCACGGCGCGCTCCAGCATGGTCATGTCGTTCATATCGGGTCTCCGTTGCAGTTTTACCACCGACGCTCGAACTTGCGGCGCAGGAAAATGGCCAAGAGGTTCATGCACATCAGCATGACCAGCAGCACGATGATCGCCCCCGAGGCACGTTCGATGAAGGCCGGGTCAGCGCGCTGGGTCCAGTTATAGACCTGGACCGGCAAGGCCGAGGCGGGATCGAACAAGCCCTGCGGCGGCGCGGCGGGGAAGTTCTTGACAAAGGCGACCATGCCGATCAGCAGCAGCGGCGCGGTTTCGCCCAGGGCCTGCGCTAGGCCGATGATGGTTCCGGTCAGGATGCCCGGCATCGCCAACGGCAGGACGTGGTGGAACACCGACTGCATCCTGGATGCCCCAACCCCCAGCGCCGCATCGCGAATGGACGGGGGAACAGCCTTCAGCGCCGCGCGGGTCGAAATGATGACCGTGGGCAGCGTCATCAGCACCAGCACCAGACCGCCGACAATAGGCGCCGACTGCGGCAGATGCGCAAAGTTGATGAAAGCCGCCAGGCCCAGGATGCCGAACACGATGGACGGCACCGCGGCCAGGTTCGAGATATTCACCTCGATGATATCGGTCAGGCGGTTCCTGGGCGCGAATTCCTCAAGATAGATGGCCGCGGCCACACCGATCGGCACCGCCAGCAGCAGAACGACCAGCATCATGTAAAGCGAGCCCAGGATCGCCACCCCGACCCCGGCGGCTTCCGGGCGCTGGTCCGAGGCATCGGGACTGGTCAGGAAAGCCCAGTTCCAATGCGTGCCCAGCAGGCCCTGCGCCTTAAGCGCATCGGCCAGTTCCAGCTGTGCGGGCGAGGTGTTGCCGTCGCGCGCGGCGCTGTCCTTGCTGACGCGGCCCTTGTAATAGCCGTCGATGCGGCCATTCACCAGCACCCGCGCCTCGATGGTCTGGCCGATCAGCTGCGGATCGTCCAGCACCTGGGCGCGCAGTTGCGCCGCCGCCTCTTTGGAAATCAGCTGGCCGATGTCCTTGTCGCTCAGGTCCGGCACATCGATTTTGCGCTGGGCGATGGTCTGGCGCAGCGCGTCCTCGAGCAGCTTGCCATAGGTCAGGGTCAGCACCTTCTTGATCTGTTCGGGATCGCGGTTGCCCTGCTTGTCCAGTTGCGCGGCATCAAGCGTGACCGGCAATGTCAGATAGGTCTGGCGAAAGGCGCCGATCCCGCCGGTCACGATGGTGAACAGCAACACAACCAAGGCCAGCATCGAGATGATGATCGCGCCAAGCCCATAGGCGCGAAAGCGTGCCTCGGCCGCGTTGCGCCGGCGGGTGCGCGCATCGGCGACCAGCAGCGAACCCGAGGGCGCCGGATTCAGGGTGGCATCGGTCATTCGTACTGCTCCCGATATTTGCGCACGACGTAAAGGGCGATGACATTGAGCCCCAGGGTGATGATGAACAGCGTCAGCCCCAAGGCAAAGGCGACCAGGGTTTCGGGGGCGGCGAAATCGGTGTCTCCGGTCAGTTGGCTGACGATCTTCACGGTGATCGTGGTCATCGCCTCGAACGGATTCATGCTCAGCTTGGCGGCAGCCCCCGCGCCCAGAACCACGATCATGGTTTCGCCGATGGCGCGCGAGGCGGCCAGCAGCACGGCGCCGACGATACCGGGCAGCGCCGCCGGCAGCACCACCTTGCGAATGGTTTCCGAATGCGTCGATCCCAGACCCAGCGCCCCGTCGCGCAGCGATTGCGGCACCGCGTTGATGATGTCGTCAGAGAGCGAGCTGACAAAGGGGATCAGCATGATGCCCATGACCAGCCCGGCGGTCATCACCGACGACCCGGAACTGCCCAAGCCCAGCGGCTGGGCGAAATAGTCGCGCAGGAACGGCCCCACGGTAATCAGCGCGAACAGGCCATAAACGATGGTCGGGATACCCGCCAGCACCTCGATCGCCGGCTTGGCAATGCTGCGCAGCCTCCCCGAGGCGTATTCCGACAAGTAGATCGCCGCGAACAGGCCAATCGGCACCGAGACCGCCAGCGCAATGGCCGAGATATAAAGCGTGCCCCACAGCAGCGGCAACATGCCCAGCTGCGAGCCGCCGCCGAATTTCGGCGACCAGGTGCTGCCGAACAGGAAGTCCTGCAGCGGATACTGCTTGAGGAAATTCCCGGTCTCGAACAGCATCGACAGCACGATGCCAAGAGTGGTCAGGATCGCGATCGAGGAACACAGGATCAAAAGCCCGCGCACCATCGTCTCGACCGCATTGCGGGCGCGATACTGCGGTGCGGTGCGGCCATAGGCATAGACCATTCCCGCCAGCGCCAGCCCGATCGCCACCAGGGCAAGCAGCGTGCCATTGGCGGCAGGCTGGACAAAGCGCCAGATCGCCATCACCAGAAACGCCGGAACCGCGATCAGCAGCGCCGCGTTCCAGCCGTAATAGCCGGGGCGGGAATGCAGGCGGCGGGTATCGCCGTCGGCCAGGACCACTGCGCGGGCGCGGGTCACGAAAAAGCCTGCGATCGCCAGAATCAGCACGATCAGCAGGGTCCACAGGACTGGCATGGTGCCCTCGATTGCGGAAAGGGAAAAGGCGCGGGGGTCAGCCCGCGCCATCTGCATCACTGGGCGATGGTCGCCTCGTCGGCCACGGCCTTTTGCGTGGCAGCCAGTTCGGGATCAGCCACCAGGCCATAGGCGGCCAGCGGGCCTTCCGGGCCAGCCATTTCATCGGACACGAAGAATTCGGCGAACTCCTTCAGGCCCGGAACCTGGCCGATATGGGCTTTCTTCACATAGAAGAACAGCGGCCGCGACACCGGGTATTCGCCCGAAGCGATGGTTTCGGTGCTGGGCGTGACGCCGCCCATGGTCGCCACCTTCAGCTTGTCGGTGTTGTTTTCATAAAACGACAGGCCGAACACGCCGATGCCGTTCTTGGCCGACTGGATGCGGGCCAGGGTTTCGGTGTAATCGCCGTCGATGTCGACCGACTTGCCGTCGGTGCGCAGCGCAAGGCAAGCCTCCTTGGCCTTGTCCTCGTCGCCCTTTTCGGTCGCGAACAGTTCCTGGGCGCCGGTTTCCTTGCACCCGGCGGCGATCACCTTTTCCTCGAACACTTCACGGGTGCCGTGCTTGGTGCCGGGGATAAAGGCCAGGATTTCCTGGTCGGGCAGTTCGGCGCGGATCTCGTTCCACTTGGTGTAGGGGTTCGGGACGATCTTGCCGTCCTTGACCACCTCGGCCGCCAGGGCATTGAACCAGTCGGCGGGGGTAAAGGCGAATTCATTGCCGGCGATGTCGCTGGCAAAGACGATGCCGTCATAGCCGATGCGGACCTCGATGATGTCGGTGACGCCGGCGGCCTTGCAGGCCTCTTTCTCGCTGTCCTTGATGGCGCGCGAGCTGTTGGCGATGTCGATGGTGTTGGTGCCGACACCTTCGCAGAACTTCTTCAGCCCGGCCGAGGAACCGCCCGATTCGACGACCGGGGTCGGGAAGTCGGTATTCTCGCCAAAAGCCTCGGCAACGATGGTGGCATAGGGCAGCACCGTGGACGAACCGGCGACCTGAATCTGGTCGCGCGCCGAGGCCACGGTGGCCGAGGCAGCAATAACGGCCAGGGCCGATACGGTCAGTTTGGCGGATTTCATCGGATCACTCCTGAATTTCACATGGGCCCTCGCGGCCTGGGCGCTGTTTAGGCCCGGAATGCGACGCTTATGCGAAACAATTGTGACAGTTGTGCGACAATCCGCCCTTGCCGCTCAAGCCGATGAAATCAGATCCCTATTTTTCCGCGGATCCCGCCGGTTTGGGCCCGGTCCAGCATCAGGTGGTCCAGAATCACACATGCTGCCATGGCCTGGGCGATCGGCACGGCGCGGATGCCCACGCAGGGATCGTGGCGGCCCCTGGTCATCAGGTCAATTTCCTCGCCGCGCTGGTTGATGGTGCGGCGTGGGGTCAGGATGGAGCTGGTTGGCTTGACCGAAAAGCGCAGGACAATGTCCTGCCCGGTCGAAATTCCACCCAGGATGCCGCCGGCGTGGTTCGACAGATACTGCGGCCCGTCGGCCGACATGCGAATTTCATCGGCATTCGCAGTGCCGGTCAGCCCAGCCGCCGCCATGCCCTCGCCGATCTCTACGGCCTTGACGGCGTTGATCGACATCATCGCCGCCGCCAGATCGGTGTCCAGCTTGGCATAGATCGGCGCGCCGAGGCCGGGCGGGCAGCCGTGAATCACCACCTCGATGGCCGCGCCCACGCTGTCCTGCGCCTTGCGGATACCGTCCAGATAGGTTTCCCATTCAGGCACCGCACTGGCATCGGGCAGGAAAAACGGGTTCTGGTCAATCTGTTGCGGGTCAAATCTCGCCCGGTCCAGATGCAGCTCCCCCATCTGGATCATATAGGCGGTGATGCGCAGGTCAGGCAGCAACTCGCCCAGCACCGCCTGGGCGATGCCGCCCGCCGCCACTCGCGCCGCCGTTTCCCGGGCCGAGGACCGCCCACCCCCGCGATAGTCGCGGATGCCATATTTCTGGTGATAGGTAATGTCGGCATGACCCGGTCGGAATGCCTGGGCGATATCGCCGTAATCCTTGCTGCGCTGATCGGTGTTTTCGATCATCAACTGGATCGGCGTGCCTGTGGTGCGGCCGTCGAAGGTGCCCGACAGGATGCGCACCTGATCGGGCTCCTGCCGCTGGGTGGTGAACCGCGAGGTGCCGGGCCTGCGCCGGTCCAGAAACCCTTGCAGATAGGCCTCGTCGACCGCAATCCCCGGAGGCACGCCATCGACCGTCGCCCCCAATGCCGGACCATGGCTTTCCCCCCAGGTGGTAAAGCGGAAAACGCGACCGAAGGTATTGAAGCTCATGGTTCCGGGCCCCCTTTTCCCCCTGCGATAGCGGCGCGCCGCAGCCGGGGCAAGCCCCCGCACCCGAACGCAGGTGCCTTGCCCTGGCTGGATTCCATTCACGCCGGTTTCACGCCGGCCGAGCATAGTGCAGAAGCGGGGATGACCCGCGCGAAACAAAACACCCATGACAGGAGGAGAGGATGCCGACCGGTACGAATGGCAACGACTTCATGGTTGGCACCGCCGCCAGCGAAGTCTTTTACGCATTGAGTGGCAATGACACCGTCTATGGTCTGGGCGGCAATGACACGATCTACGGGGCCGCCGGGAACGACTATCTCAGCGGCGGCGACGGCAATGACTATATCAGCGCCGGCACCGGCGTGGACACGGTCTATGGCGGATTCGGCAATGACGTGCTGTTGTCCAGCGGCTGGGGTTACTACGCGGCAGGCGACGGCGACGACTATGTCTATGCCGGCAGCGGCGGCGGCGAGACGCTGGATGGCGGCGCGGGGGTCGATTGGCTGAACACCGCAAGCTACAGCGGCAACTACCTGGTGAACCTGGCAACGGGCGCAACCAACTTCAGCTTCGAAAGCTTCGTCAACTTCGAGCACATCTATTCCGGCGCGGGCAACGACACGCTTTATGGCACCGCGGCGGCCAATTACATGTATGGCAATGCCGGCAACGACCAGATCTACGGCTTTGCGGGTAACGATTACATCTCGGGCGGCGATGGAAACGACTACCTGAACGCCGGCACCGGGACCGATACCGTCTATGGCGGCGCGGGCAACGACACGCTGCTGTCCAGCGGTTACGGCTATTATTCGGCCGGTGACGGCGATGACTATGTCTATGCCGGTGTCGGCGGCGGCGAGACGCTGGATGGCGGGACCGGTATCGACTGGCTGAACACCACAAGCTGGAACGGCAACTATTCGATCAACCTGGGCACAGGTGTCACGAACTACAGCGGTGAAAGCTTCGTGAACTTCGAACACCTGGTTTCAGGATCCGCCAACGACACCCTGACCGGCACCGCGGCAGCCAACACGATCGTGGCGGGCGCGGGCAATGACGTGATTTCCGGGCTGGACGGGAATGATGCGCTGTATGGCCAGGACGGGAACGACAACATCAGCGGCGGTAACGGCAACGACCTGTTGTCGGGCGGCGCGGGCGATGACACCCTGACCGCGGGCACCGGCACCGATACTGTCTACGGTGGCACCGGTAATGACCGGATTTCGTCCAGCGGCGCCGGCCTTTACTACGGCGAGGACGGCAACGACTGGGTCATCGCCGGTCTGGGCGTGAACGAGACGTTGAACGGCGGACTTGGCACGGACACGCTGGATCTGCGCACCTATAACGGCAATTACGCCATGAACCTGGGCACCGGCGCCACCAATTTCGTCGGAGAAAGCTTTGTCAGCTTCGAGAATGTCCTCAGCGGATCGGGCAACGACACGCTTACAGGCACCAGCGGCGCCAATGTGCTGAACAGCGGCGCCGGCAATGACTTCCTGTTCGGTCAGGCAGGCAATGACACGCTGGTCGGCGCGGCCGGGAACGACTACCTCGGCGGAGGTGCGGGGATCGACAGGCTTGATGGCGGTCTGGGCAATGACACGCTGCTGGGCGGTGCCAATGCCGATCTGCTGATCGGCGGGGGCGGCGCGGACGTGTTTCGCTTTACCTCGCTGACCGATTCCAGCATCGGGACGGGTCTGGATGCGATCCAGGGCTTTGACAACCCCGGCGCATTGGTCGGCGATCTCATCGACCTGCTCGCCATCGACGCCAATACGCTGCTTGCGGGCAATCAGGCATTCGTGTTCAACGGCACGACTGCCGGTGGCGCGGGCAGGGTCTGGGTGACCAACAATGGTGCGGAAACCTGGGTCATGGCCAATGTAGACGCCGATGCGGCGGCAGAGATGACCATTCGCATCATCGACGGCGCCGTCACCGCCAGTCAATACAGCGCAAGCGACTTCCTGCTGTAAGCTCGCGGGACATCCCGCGCCTGGCAGCAGGTTGAAAATCAAGGGCGCAGGTCATCGAACCTGCGCCTTTGCCCTGCGATATCAATAAAATGCACAGAACCTTTCATTTGGCTCCATGTTGATCGCCCACACTCATGCCTCATCCTGATCCGGCAGAACCAGATAGATCAGCACCGCCAGAATGGTCATGAAGAATCGGAAGGCATCGGGCACGCCATTCCATTCCTTCGACATCCACATGCCGAACCACTCGCCGCCCACCGACATGAAGCCCACCTGCCAGGTCAGAAAGCCGACCGTCAGACCGGCAACCGCCCAGTTCTTGGCTCGATTGAACTCCCTTGCCGGACGATTGCGCGCCGAAAGCAGCCGGATACCCCCGATCCAGCACAAGATCGCCGTCAGCGCCTCGAGCGAGATGATGAAGATATATCCGGCATGGTGGATCCAAGTCGCTTCGATCGCACGATACTTGATCGTCGCATCCGGGAAAATGGTATCCATCAGAAAGACATGATGGACAAAGTTGAAGTTGGATCCGTAATCGGTGACATTCCCGAAAACCACCAGTGATGCGAAGAACGCGATTGCCAGAACCATCGATGCCTTGGAAATCCGGATAATCATGGCGGCAAACTCTCCTTGTCCTGAACACGGGAATACGATCTTGCCTTCAGCTCCGCATGGCCGGCAAGGGGTTGGCATCTTCGGGCAGGCCCCGGGCATGCAGCAGCCATCATCGCGCAATGCGCGACGCCCGCGAACATTTCCAAAGATGCGCTCAGCCGCCCGGCCGCGGCTCAGGCCTGAAGCGAGCGCACCCCCACTTCGCCTTCGCCGCGCGAACGGATGGCCGCCACGGCCGCGATACTGCCGGCAGCGGTGGTGAAATAAGGAATCTTGTCGTTCAGCGCCACGGCGCGGATGTCGCGGCTGTCGGCAATGGCCTGTGCCCCCTCGGTCGTGTTCAGCACCATCGCGATCTCGCCATTCTTCAGGCGGTCCACGATGTTCGGGCGCCCCTCATAGACCTTGTTCACCAGTTCGGTTTCAACGCCCGCTTCCCGCAGGAATTCGGCTGTGCCGCGGGTCGCCACCAGCGTAAAGCCCATTTGCGTCAGATCCCGCGCGGCCTGGGCCAGGGCATCGGTCTTGTCCGCATCGCGCACCGAAATGAACACCAGACCGGTTTCGGGCAGTTGAGTGCCCGCCCCCATCTGCGCCTTCAGGAAGGCCCGGGCAAAGGTGCGGTCCCAGCCCATCACCTCGCCGGTCGAGCGCATTTCCGGACCCAGCAGCGTGTCGACTCCGGGGAAGCGGGCAAAGGGCAGCACCGCCTCCTTGACCGAGAACCAGGGCGTGTTCGGATCGGCCAGCGTCAGCGGATCGGCAAAGGGCAAACTGTCCTCGGGGCCGACACCTTCGGGATAGGCGGGACGCGCCGGAAAGTTCGACATCGGCTCGCCCGCCATCAGCCGCGCCGCGATCGAAGCGATGGCGCTGTCGGTCGCCTTGGCGACGAAAGGCACGGTGCGGCTGGCGCGCGGGTTCACCTCAAGCACATAGATTTCGCCATCCTTCAGCGCGAACTGCACGTTCATCAGGCCGACGACGTTCAGCGCCCGGGCCATGGCCTCGGTCTGGCGCTTGAGTTCGGCGATGGTGTCCTGGTCCAGAGTATGGGGCGGCAGCGAGCAGGCGCTGTCACCCGAGTGGACGCCGGCTTCCTCGATATGTTCCATGATGCCGGCGACATGCACCGTCTTGCCATCCGACAGCGCATCCACGTCCACCTCGATCGCGCCGGCCAGATAGCTGTCCAGCAGCACCGGGCTGTCGCCCGACACCTTCACGGCCTCGCGGATGTAACGGTTCAGCTGATCCATGTCGCGCACGATTTCCATGGCCCGCCCACCCAGAACGTATGAGGGGCGGATGACCAGCGGAAAGCCGATGCGCTCGGCGATCTCGATGGCCTGCGCGTCTGTCGCGGCGATTCCGTTGATCGGCTGCTTGAGGCCCAGATCGTGCAGCAGTTTCTGGAACCGCTCGCGGTCCTCGGCCAGGTCGATGGCGTCGGGACTGGTGCCCAGGATCGGAATGCCCTCATCGGCCAGCGCATTGGCCAGCTTCAGCGGCGTCTGACCGCCGAACTGCACGATGACGCCGTGCAAGGTGCCGTTTTCCTGTTCGACACGCAGGATTTCCAGCACATGTTCCAGCGTCAGAGGCTCGAAATACAGCCGGTCCGAGGTGTCATAGTCGGTCGAAACCGTTTCCGGGTTGCAGTTGACCATGATGGTTTCATAGCCGGCCTTGGTCAGTGCGAAACAGGCGTGGCAGCAGCAATAGTCGAATTCGATCCCCTGGCCGATGCGATTGGGGCCGCCACCAAGGATCACCACCTTCTTGCGGTCCGACGGCCGCGCCTCGTTTTCCACCTCGCCCATCGCGGGCATCTCATAGGTGGAATACATGTAGGGGGTCTGGGCCTCGAACTCGGCCGCGCAGGTATCGATGCGCTTGAACACCGGATGCAGCTCATGCTTGCGGCGGGCGTCACGCACGGCCTTTTCCGACTGCCCGGTCAGGGCAGCCAGGCGGGCATCGGTAAAGCCCATCATCTTCAGCCGGCGCAGCCCGTCCAGATCCGCGGGCAGTCCGCCTGCGCGCACCGTATTTTCGGCATCGACGATTTCGCGCAGCCGGGCCAGGAACCAGGGATCAAAGCTGGTGGCCTGCTGGATTTCGTCATCGCTCAGACCATGGCGCATGGCCTGCGCGATCAGGCGCAGCCGGTCGGGCGTCTGAACGCTGATCGCCTTGACGATGGCGGCCTTGTCGGGCGCGCCGGGGATCTCGATGTCGTCAAGCCCGGTCAGCCCGTTTTCCATCGAGGCCAGCGCCTTTTGCAGCGATTCATGGAAGCTGCGGCCGATGGCCATGACCTCGCCCACCGATTTCATCGCCGTGGTCAGTTCGGGCTTGGCGCCGGGGAATTTCTCGAAGGCAAAGCGCGGAATCTTGGTCACGACATAATCGATTGACGGCTCGAAGGATGCCGGCGTGACCTTGGTGATGTCGTTGTCCAGTTCGTCCAGCGTATAGCCCACAGCCAGTTTCGCGGCGATCTTGGCGATGGGAAAGCCCGTGGCCTTGGAAGCCAGCGCCGAGGAGCGCGACACCCGCGGGTTCATCTCGATCACCACCATGCGCCCGTCGCGCGGGTTGATGGCCCATTGCACGTTCGAGCCGCCGGTTTCCACGCCGATTTCACGCAGCACCGCGATCGAGCCATTGCGCATGCGCTGATATTCGCGGTCTGTCAGGGTCAGGGCAGGCGCTACGGTGATGGAATCCCCGGTATGAACACCCATGGGATCGACGTTCTCGATCGAACAGACGATGATGGCGTTGTCGTTGCGGTCACGCACGACCTCCATCTCGTATTCCTTCCAGCCGAGCAGGCTTTCATCGACCAGAACCTGTGCCACCGGCGATGCTTCCAGGCCCGAGCGCACGATACGCTCATAATCGTCGCGGTTATAGGCGACGCCGCCCCCGGTCCCGCCCAGGGTAAAGGCCGGGCGGATGATCGCCGGCAGGCCGATCTGTTCCAGATCGACCAGCGCCTGGGCGATCCCTGCCTGAATGTCGTATTTGCCATTGGCCAGCCTGGGCGCCGCGACAATGGTGGCGCGGGGGTTTTCAAGGCCGATCCGCTCCATCGCCTCGCGGAACAGCTTGCGGTCCTCGGCCATCTCGATGGCGGATCGCTGGGCCCCGATCAGCTCGACGCCATAGCGCGTCAGCACCCCCATGTCGGCCAGCGCCAGGGCGGTGTTCAGGCCGGTCTGACCGCCCATGGTCGGCAGCAGCGCGTCGGGGCGTTCCTTGGCGATGATCTTTTCGACCACCTCGGGGGTGATCGGCTCGATATAGGTGGCATCCGCCATTTCGGGATCGGTCATGATCGTGGCGGGGTTCGAGTTCACCAGGATGACGCGATAGCCTTCCTCGCGCAGCGCCTTGCAGGCCTGGGCGCCGGAATAGTCGAATTCGCAGGCCTGACCGATGACGATGGGTCCGGCACCGATGATCAGGATGGATTTGATATCGGTTCTTTTCGGCATGGCGGTCCCTCGGGCTGGCGGCAGGTAAATCGACCGGGGTTATAGCCATGAGCGGCAAAGTCGCAAGGGTTCGCGCCGGGCCCATCCGGAAAAAACCGCCCCAGCGGCCGGGACGCTTCCGGCGGTCACGATCTTGCAGGCGAGATCGGCGGCGATCTGATCCAGATCAAGGCTTGCGCGGCCCGCACACGGCATTTCCGGAATGCTTCTTGCGCGCAGACTGAAGGCCCTGACAATGACCACAGCCGAATTCCTGCTGGCCGTCCTGGCGCTGCTGCTGGCGCCCGGCCCCACCAATACGCTGATGGCGCTGGCGGGGCTTCAGGGCGGATGGCAGCGGCCGCTGCGCCTGATTCCGGCCGAACTGGCCGGCTATCTGGCGGCGATCCTGCCCCTGACCTGGCTGGGTGCGCCCTTGCTGGCACATTTCCCGGGCGCGGCGGTGGTGTTGAAGCTGGCGGCGGCGGCCTGGGTTGGCTGGCTGGCGCTGCGGCTGTGGCGGATCAGCCCGCGGGCGGGCCATGGCGGGCGGATCGGGGCGCGACGCATCCTTGTCACCACCCTTCTCAATCCCAAGGCGCTGGTCCTGGGTCTGGTGATCCTGCCGCCGATGGGCGATCCGGCCTTTCTGCCACGGCTGGCCTGGTTCTGCCTGCTGGTGGCGATGGTGGCGGCGCTGTGGGGCGTCGCGGGCAGCCTGGGGCGCTGCGGTCGCGGCGACGGCCTGATCGTGCAGCGCGCGGCCGCATGCTGGCTGGCTGTGGTGGCCGCCACGTTGCTGGGCGGGGCCATCGGCGCCTGAGCCGCGGCCCCCTGCCCGGTCAGTCGCGCGGGATCTGATCCTCGGCCTTCTGGGCCAGCGCCTCGGCGCGGGCGGCCAGCTCGGCCATGGCTTCGGACAGGCTGGCCGGCACCACCGGCACCTCGACTCGCGGCGGATTGGCCTTCAGCCGCGCCAGTTCGCGCTCGGTCGAGGCCAGCCGATCCTCGATCCCGGCGGTGCGATCGGCCAGCATCAGCGCCGCCAGCAACAGCAGCCGCGCCTCGGGCATCCGGCCCGCCTGTTCCAGGATCACCCGCGCCTCGGCGTCCAGCAGACCCGCGGCCCGCTTCAGCAGGCGCTCCTCGCCATCCTGGCAGGACAGGGAATAGGATTTGTGTCCGATGGAAAATTCGACCACAGCCATTGGATCAATCCTTTTGCGCGGTTTCGGGGCGGTGGTCGATGGCCACATGTTCTGCAATCGCCTCGGCCAGCGCGGCCGGGTCGGGCGGCATCGGGACATGCGGCACCGCCGGCACGGCGGCCGCCTTGTCCTCACCCTCGCCCGACAGCGGGTTCAGGCCCCTCGGCGTGCCGACCATGCGGTCGAGCGTGTCGATCATATCGCCCAGACGCGCCTGTTCGGCGGCGCGGGATGCACGCAACGAATCGATTTCGGCCTGTAACGCGGCATGCAGCGCATCGTCAGCCTTGTCGCCCGGCTGCATCAGCGCCCGGTTTGCGGCAACCAGCGCCTCGTTGGCACTGGCCAGACGCGCGACCTCGTGGCCGCTGGCGACCAGACGTTGATGCGCCTCGGCCAGACGGGATTCACAACTGGCCAGAGTCTGTGCCTGGGCTTCGTGCAGGGCGACAAGCTCCTGCGACAGCCGCTGGTTCTCGGCCCGCGCCTGGGCCAATGCCTCGGACAGTTCCGACTCGACAGCCCCCTGCGCGGCTGCACCGCGCGCGGCGGCACGATCGATCGAACGGTCGATGCGATCCAGGGCTGCAATCAGCCGCTTTTCGCTGGCGCTCAGGTCATTTCTCATCAGCCACGGTCCTTCCCGGGTTGCTTGTCATGCGTGTCGCCCGCTCCGTTTTGGCATCCCCCTGCCCGCATGACAAGGACATGTGCCAGGGACAACGATGATGCGCCAATCCCCGCCGCATGTCTTTTCACCCGCCTGTCCGCCGCCTATAAGGCGCCAAGCCGCCCCCGCACGGAGAGACGCGATGCGCCGCGCCACCATCACCCGCCAGACCGCCGAAACCCGGATCGAGCTTAGCCTGGATCTGGACGGCACAGGCCGCTACGACAACCAGACGGGGGTCGGGTTCTTCGATCACATGCTGGATCAGCTGTCGCGCCATTCGCTGATCGACCTGACCGTGCGCGCCCAGGGCGACCTGCACATCGACGATCACCACACGGTCGAGGATACCGGCATCGCCCTTGGCCAGGCGCTGGCGCAGGCCCTGGGCGACAAGCGCGGCATCCGCCGCTATGGCAGCTTTCATCTGGCGATGGACGATTCGCTGGTGCGGGCGGCGCTGGACCTGTCGGCGCGGCCCTACCTGGTCTGGAACGTCGATTTCCCCAGCGCCAAGATCGGCAATTTCGATACCGAACTGGTGCGCGAGTTCTTCCAGGCCCTGTCCACGCATGGCGGCATCACTCTGCATGTCGACCTGCTGCACGGGCTGAACGCCCATCACATCGCCGAAGCCAGCTTCAAGGCGGTGGCCCGCGCCCTGCGCGAGGCGGTCGAGCCGGACCCGCGCATGGCGGGCAGCCTGCCCTCGACCAAGGGGGCGTTGTAATGCGGGTGGCGCTGGTCGATTACGACAGCGGCAACCTGCATTCCGCCGAAAAGGCATTTGCCCTGATGGGACGCGAAGCCGGGGCCGAGGTCGTGGTGACATCTGACCCACAGATGGTCGCTCGTGCCGACCGCATCGTGCTGCCGGGCGACGGCGCCTTTCCGGCCTGCCGCGCGGCGCTGGACGCGGTGCCCGGCATGGTCGAGGCGCTGCGCGAGGCAGTGCTGGACCGCGCCGTGCCCTTCATGGGCATCTGCGTCGGCATGCAGATGCTGGCGACATTGGGGCATGAATACCGCGACACCGCCGGGCTGGACTGGATCGGCGGCGAAATCGACCCGATCCGCGCGCCGGGGCTCAAGGTGCCGCACATGGGCTGGAACGATCTGGTGGTGCTGCGCCCGCATCCGGTGCTGGACGGCATCGCCTCGGGAGATCACGCCTATTTCGTGCACAGCTGGCAGTTTCGGGTCAGCGATCCGGCGCATCAGCTGGCCATTGCCGATTATGGCGGGCCGGTCAGCGCCGTGGTCGGTCGCGACAACATCGTCGGAACCCAGTTCCACCCGGAAAAATCCCAGGCGGTGGGGCTGCGCATCATCGGCAATTTCCTGCGCTGGCAACCCTAAGGCCGCCGCGCCAGCACCCGGCGGTGCCAACGCCCGGGGCGAAGCCCCCGCGTCGCCCGGCCCTCGATGGGGCGGGCGGCGCGCGCCCTGCCGCTATTTCACCCGCGTCCAGCGCTGGGTCTTGCAGAAAACGGCGATACAGCCCGACACGCTCAGCGTCTTGCCGCTCAGCGTCATCTTGGACTTGTAGGTCTTGTCTGCGCCCGGATCCCAGATGGTGCCGCCCGAGAACTGGCCATTGCCGTCGTCCTTCATGCCGGCAACGATGTTCTTGCCGGTGTGCGGCGACTTGATCTCCTTGCCGGTCTTGTCAAAGCTCTTGATCAGCTTGCCGCAATACTTGCCGCCGCAGTCATAGAACTGGACCATGCCGACATTGCCGTCGTCATTGGCTTGGGTCTGAAAGATGCCGCTGATGCCTTCGGCCTGGGCCGCACCGCCGGCCACGATCAGGGCTGCGGCGAATGCCAGTTTGCGCATGATGATTCCCCCTCCCCAAGGGATTGTTTGCCGGCGCAGGATGCGGGTGCGGGCAGCCGCCGATCAAGCCTGACGTCGGGTCCGGGCCTTTCGGTCCGCCGCATCCTGTGGCAAAGGAACGCGACGTTATCAGGAGAGATGCGATGATCCTTTATCCCGCCATCGACCTCAAGGACGGCAATTGCGTGCGGCTGCTGCGCGGCGACATGCAGGCGGCGACCGTCTTTGGCACCGATCCGGCCGCGCAGGCGCGGGCCTTTCAGGATGCCGGGGCGGAATGGCTGCATCTGGTCGACCTGAACGGGGCCTTCGCTGGCCGGCCCGTCAATGCCGATGCGGTCGAGGCGATTCTGGCCGCCATCGACATCCCCGCCCAGCTGGGCGGTGGCATCCGTGACATGGCCACCATCGAATCCTGGCTCAAACGCGGGCTGGCGCGGGTCATCCTGGGCACGGTCGCCGTCGAAAACCCCCAACTGGTGCGCGAGGCCGCGATGGCCTTTCCCGGCAAGATCGCGGTTGGCATCGACGCCCGGCAGGGCCGCGTCGCAACCCGTGGCTGGGCCGAGGAAACCGATGTGCTGGCAACCGATCTTGCGCAGCGGTTCCAGGATGCCGGCGTGGCCGCGATCATCTACACCGACATCGACCGCGACGGGGCGATGCAGGGCCCCAACATTGCCGCGACCGAGGCCTTGGCGCGGGCCGTCAACATCCCCGTCATCGCCTCGGGCGGGGTCAGCAGCCTCGATGACCTGATCGCGTTGCGCGACAGCGGCGTGATTGCGGGTGCCATCTCGGGCCGGGCGCTTTATGATGGGGCGATCGACCTTGGTCAGGCGCTGCGTGCCCTGGCCTGACGGAGGGACAGCATGCTCAAGACGCGGGTGATCCCCTGTCTGGACGTGGCCGACGGCCGCGTGGTCAAGGGGGTGAATTTCGTCGACCTGGTCGATGCCGGCGATCCGGTCGCGGCGGCACGCGCCTATGATGCGGCCGGGGCGGACGAGATCTGCTTTCTCGACATTCACGCCACGCATGAAAATCGCGGCACCATGTTCGATCTGGTAACCCGCACGGCCGAGGCCTGCTTCGTGCCGCTGACCGTGGGCGGCGGCGTGCGCAGCCACCGCGACGTGCGCGACCTGCTGCTGGCCGGGGCCGACAAGGTCAGTTTCAATTCCGCCGCCGTCGCCAACCCCGATGTCATTGCCGAGGCAGCCGACCGCTTTGGCAGCCAGTGCATCGTCTGTGCCATCGACGCCAAGACCGTCGCGCCGGGAAAATGGGAAATCTTTACCCATGGCGGGCGCAAGCCCACCGGCATCGATGCCGTCGAATTTGCCCGCACCGTGGCGGCCAAGGGGGCGGGGGAAATCCTGCTGACCAGCATGGATCGCGACGGCACCCGCGCCGGCTTCAACCTGGCGCTGACGCGGGCCGTTGCCGACGCGGTCGAGGTGCCGGTGATCGCCTCGGGCGGGGTCGGCACGCTGGACCATCTGGTCGAAGGCGTGATCCAGGGTCATGCCAGCGCGGTTCTGGCCGCCTCGATCTTTCACTTCGGCACCTTCACCATCCGCGAGGCCAAGCAGCACATGGCCGCCGCCGGCATCCCGATGAGGTTGACATGACCGGATTGCAGCGCCTGGCCGCCACGATCGAGGAACGCAAGTTCGCCGATCCCGACACCAGCTGGACCGCGCGCCTTCTGGCCCGCGGCCCGGAAAAATGCGCCGAGAAATTCGGCGAGGAAGCGGTCGAGGCGATCATCGAGGCGGTGAGGGGCGACCGTCAGAAGCTGATCGGCGAGGCCGCGGATGCGCTTTATCACCTGCTGGTGATGCTGGCCGCGCGCGGCGTGACCCTGGCCGAGGTGGAACAGGAACTGGACCGCCGCGAAGGGCGTTCGGGCATCGACGAAAAGGCCGCGCGCAAATAGCGCCGGCGGGCGGGTCAGCCCGCCACCGGCACCACCCTGACCGCGCCGCCCTGTGCCGACAGCGCGATTTCCCCCGCCGCCAGCCGCAAGGCATCACGACCGAAAACCTCGGCCCGCCAGCCGCTCAGCGCCGGCACATCGCGCGCCCCCGCGGCGATCGCATCCAGATCCGCGGCCGAGGCGATCAGGCGCGGCGCCACGCCGGCGGCATCGGCCTTGGCCTTCAACAGCACGCGCAGCAATTCTGCCAGCGCTGCATTTCCCGGCCGTCCCGGTTCCTCGGGCTGCGGCTTGGGCGGATCCTTGCTGTCCAGCCCGGCCTTGACCGCCGCCAGGATGCCACTGGCGATTTCGCCGCGCCGGGCATCGCGCAGCAGCAGCCGCGACTTGGCCAGATCGGCCTCGGTCAGGGGTTTGGTCGAGGCCAGTTCGATCAGCGCGTCATCCTTGAACACGCGGGCGCGCGGAATGTCGCGTTCCTGGGCGAATGTCTCGCGGAAACGCGCCAGTTCGCGCACCACCGCCAGAAATCGGGGCGAACCCGACCGCGTGCGCACCCTCTCCCAGGCATCCTCGGGCCGGGTGATATAGGTTTCGGGGTCCAACAGCACCGCGACCTCTTCATCAAGCCAGGGACCGCGACCGGTCTTTTCCAGCTGCGCTGCAAGAAATTCGTAGATCGCGCGCAGATGCGTCACATCGGCCAGCGCATAGGTGGCCTGCGCATCCGACAGCGGCCGGTGCGACCAGTCGGTAAAGCGCGAGGACTTGTCCAGCGGCTGGCGCGCGATCTTCTTGACCAGGGTTTCATAGCCCGCCTGTTCGCCGAAGCCGCAGACCATCGCCGCGATCTGGGTGTCGAACAGCGGGTCGGGAAATACCCCGGCATCGTGAAAGAAGATTTCCAGATCCTGGCGCGCGGCGTGAAACACCTTGACCGTGCCGCGGTGGCGGAACAGGTCATACAGCGGCTCTAGCGACAGCCCCTCGACCAGCGGGTCGATCAGCACCGCAGGCCCGCCGGGAGTCTTGCCATTGCCCGCCGGCGGCAGCGCCGCCTGAATCAGGCACAGCCGCGAATAATAGGTGCGTTCGCGCAGGAACTCGGTGTCCAGCGTCACATAGGGATGGGTCTTGGCCAGCGCGCAGAATTCGGCCAGTTCGGCGGTGGTGGTGATGGTGCGGATCTGGGGCGCAGTCTGATTTGCTGGCATCTGGTTCTTTCGATGTGGCGGATCGTCCGCCGGCGATTCCCCGCAATTATCCAAGCCGCGCCGAAGTTCAAGGCGATACCCCGCGTTTTCCGCGCATCATCGCCGGGATGTGCCCGCATTGCCGCGGCATCGCCGTCGACACAGCCCGCGCCCTCGCCGTTACAGCGGCGCGATATCGCCCTGTGCGCGGGTGGCGTGGAAGTCGGCGACAAAGGCCTCTAGCCGCTGTTCGGAGATGGCTGCGCGCAGGCCCGACATCAGCTCCTGGAAATAATGCAGGTTGTGCCAGGTCAGCAGCATCCCGGAAATCATTTCCCCGGCGCGAAAGACATGATGCAGATAGGCGCGGGAATAGCCGGTGCAGGCGGGGCAGCCGCAGGCCTCGTCCAGGGGGCGGGGATCGTCGGCGTGGCGCGCGTTCTTGATATTGACCTGACCGCGCCGGGTCCAGGCCTGCCCCGTCCGTCCCGAGCGCGAGGGCAGAACGCAATCCATCATGTCGACGCCGCGCTGCACCGCGCCCACGATGTCGTCGGGCTTGCCCACGCCCATCAGATAGCGCGGCTTGTCGGCGGGCAGCAGACCGGGGGCATAGTCCAGCACGCCAAACATCGCCTCTTGCCCCTCGCCCACTGCCAGGCCGCCGATGGCATAGCCGTCAAAGCCGATGGCTTGCAGCGCCTGGGCCGATTCCTCGCGCAATTCGCGCGTGACGCCGCCCTGCATGATGCCAAACAGCGCATGTCCCGGCCGGTCGCCGAAGGCGTCGCGCGACCGCTGCGCCCAGCGCATGGACATGCGCATGGATTGCGCCACCCGTGCATCATCGGCCGGCAGCGCCGGACATTCGTCAAAGGCCATCACGATGTCCGAGCCCAGATCGCGCTGGATCTGCATGCTGGTTTCGGGTGACAGAAAATGCTTGCTGCCATCGATGTGACTGGAAAAGGTCACGCCCTCTTCGGTCAGCTTGCGCAGGCTGGACAGCGACATCACCTGAAAGCCGCCCGAGTCGGTCAGGATGGGGCGCGGCCAGTTCATGAATTTGTGCAACCCGCCAAGCCGGGCGATTCGCTGCGCGCCGGGGCGCAGCATCAGATGATAGGTATTGCCCAGCAGGATGTCGGCGCCTGTGGCGCGCACCGATTCGGGCAACATGGCCTTGACCGTGGCGGCGGTGCCGACCGGCATGAAGGCGGGGGTGCGGATCTCGCCGCGCGGGGTGTGGATCACGCCGCAGCGGGCGCGGCCGTCGGTGGCCTGCAGGGTAAACTGGAATCTGTCGCTCATGACCCGGGCACATAGGCGCTTTGCGCGCCGGATGCAAAGCCGCTCATGCGCCGGCAGCGCGCAACAGTTTCGCGCGGTTCGCGGGAATGGCCGCAATCTCCAGCCCCGTGAACACATGCAGCGTGTCCAGGCGGGTATCGACAACGGCATGATCGCTGACCCGCGCGCCCATCGCCAGATAGGATCGCAGCAAGGGCGGCAGCTGTTGCAGGGCAAGGCGCGGATCGCCGCCTTGGCCATCGTCGCCCGAGGCCAGCGGACAGATACGTTCCGCCCGCCGCCCCGGCGCCCAGGCGGGCGGCGCAAGATAACGCTGGTTCAGCAGGGCAAAGGCCGCCCGAAAGCGGTCAGGCTGCGTGCCGGCAAAACTGGAACACCCAAAGATGAAGCCGATGCCCTGCGCATCTACCAGCCGCGCCAATGCCCCCCAGGCCAGGCGCAGCACATCCGGGTCGTGGCAATCGGGGTGGATGCAGAAGCGGCCAAGCTCCAGCATCGGCACCTGCATGCGCGACAGGGCCGAAAGATCGTAACAACCGGCCGCATAGCTGTCGCCGACCTGCGCCCCGCCGGCCAGCAGCAGCAACCGAAAGCTGCCGACCAGACGCCCAGAAGGCAGATCATGGATCATCATGTGCTGGCAGCGCGAATCGTGATCGTCCGCCTCGATGCCCTCGCGCTCGGCCGCCGCGCTTCGGCAGGCGACAAAAGCCTGCCATCGCAACGCCTGCGTCTTGCGCAGATCGCTGTCGTCCAGGGCCGGGCGCAATTCGTATCGCCCCTTGCGCAAGCTGTCCATGAGGGGTCCGGCCTGTGATCAGATATGTCTTGTTCCTGCGCCTTGCGCTTCTATCTTGTATCAGCAGCAGCACAGGATTGAAGGGGCCGCATGACAGATCGCGTGATCAAATCCGATGCCGAATGGCGCGCCGAACTGGACCCCGAAACCTATCGGGTGACGCGCCAGGCCGGCACCGAGCGTCCGTTTTCCCATCCCGGATTTCCCGCCGGGCCGGGGCATTACGAATGCGTCTGCTGCGGGGCACGCCTGTTCGATGGGGATGCCAAGTTCGAAAGCCATTGCGGCTGGCCCAGCTTTTCGCGCCCCGGTGGCGCCATCGACGAACATCGCGACACCAGCCACGGGATGATCCGCACCGAGGTCCGCTGCCACCGTTGCGATGCGCATCTGGGCCATGTGTTCCCCGACGGACCGCCGCCCACGGGGCTGCGCTACTGCATCAACGGGGTGGCGCTGCGCTTTGTCCCCGACCCGGCCTGAGCGGCCGTCCAACCCGGCGGACGAGCCAGCTCTGCGGCGCGCGATCAGTCATCCAGCAGCTGACCTGCCGAGACCCGGCCGATATTGCCCAGAAGCTGGCGAATCAGTCCAAGACTGGTGACGCCGGTATCGGTGACGCGCCGCGACAGCACCACCACGCGACCGCGTTCCTGGCCGAACCGTTCGACGTTGGTCACGGTGCCATTTTCGTTGAAGCTGATCGCCACCACCTGACGCTGAACCTCGCGCGGTTCCCGCGGCCCATAGAATTGCCAGCGCGAGCCGACGTAATACCAGCCCGATCCGGTCAGCAGGCCTTGCGCCGACGGCCGCCCGATCAGGCTTTCGACCTCGGGCTGGGTGGTCCGGCCGACCACGACCTGAGCCAGATCCTCTTCCGGCGGGACATAGCCGTGGTTGCGATAGGTCGCCTGGCAGGCCGACAGCGCCAGGGACGCGATCAGTGCAACACCCATCATCCGCCGCCGGGAAAACTTCATCTCGATCCTGCCCCTTTACGCGCCTGTTGACGCCGCGCGACCGGCTTAGCAAACTCGTGCCCCGCGCTCAAGAATATCCCTGCCACGCGCGCAGCACGACGAAAGGCCCGCCATGACCGACCGCAAGACCCCGCAGACCCGGCTTCGGGTGGCGCATCTCAACCCGCGTCAGCCGACGGGCTTCGCACTGACCCCGGATGCGGCGGCGCGTCAGGCGCTGGCCGACGATCTGGGCCTGAGGGGACTGTCGCGCCTGCGCTTTCAAGGCGAGATTCGCGCCGTCGAAGGCGATGCCTGGGAGGTGTCGGGTCAGCTGAGCGCACGTGTGGTTCAGCCTTGCGTGGTAACACTTGCCCCCGTCACCACCGATCTCGAGCAGGACGTGCATCGGGTCTTTTCGCCGCATGTGTCGATCCCCGATGCGGACGAGGTGGAAATGCCCGACGACGATCTTGAGCCCCTGGGTCAGTTCATCGACCTGGCCGCGATTCTGGCCGAGGAACTGACACTGGCGCTGCCGCTTTATCCGCGCGCGCCCGATGCGGCGCTGGATGCGCCCGAGTCTGCCCCGACCGAGGAAGCGGCCGGGCAGACCCGCAGGCCCTTTGCCGGGCTGGCGGACCTGCTGAAAGGGCCCAAGCCCGGCTAGGGGTTGGCCTCAGGCGCTGCGCTGGCGTTCGCGCCAGTCCGGTGACATCTCGGGGCCCAGGTTCAGCGGCGCCAGCATCCCCTGACCCAGAATGTGATCTGCCGCCTTTTCCCCCGTCATGATCGAGGGCGCGTTCAGGTTGCCATTCGTAACGCGGGGAAACACCGAACTGTCGACGACACGCAGGCCCTCGACCCCGATCACCCGCAATTCGGGATCGACGACCGCCATCGGATCGTCGGCGCGGCCCATCCGGGCGGTGCCGCAGGGGTGATAGGCGGATTCGGCATGATCGCGGATGAAGGCATCGATCTGCTCGTCGGTCTGCACATGCTCGCCGGGCTGTATTTCATGGCCCTTGTATTCGGCAAAGGCCGGCTGGGCAAAGATTTCGCGGGTCAGGCGGACACAGGCGCGAAACTCTGCCCAATCGTCGGGATGCGACATGTAGTTGAAACGGATTTCGGGGGGCTGTTTGGGATCGGCCGATTTCAGCCGCACGGTGCCGCGCGACTTGGACCGCATCGGGCCGACATGCACCTGGAAACCGTGCCCCTCGGCCGCGGCCTTGCCGTCGTAACGCACGGCCAGCGGCAGGAAATGATACTGGATGTCGGGATATTCGACCCCGGCGGCCGAACGGATGAAACCGCAGCTTTCAAACTGGTTCGAGGCCCCCAGCCCGGTCCCTGTCGCCAGCCACTGCGCCCCGATCGAACCCTTGCCCCAAAGGTTCCAATGCTTGTAAAGCGTGATCGGCTTGGTCGCGGTATATTGCATGTAGATTTCAAGGTGGTCCTGCAGGTTAGCGCCCACCCCCGGCCGGTCGGCCAGCACCTCGATGCCATGTTCGCGCAGATGGTCGGCCGGGCCGATCCCCGACAGCATCAGCAGCTTGGGGGTATTGATGGAGCTGGCCGACAGGATCACCTCGGTCCGGGCACGGAACACGTTGACGCCGCGGGTGTTGCGCACCTCGACCCCGACGGCGCGGCCATCCTCGAACACGACGCGCTGCGCCAACCCGCGACGCAGCCGAAGCAGCCCGGTTTCCTGGGCCGGCCGCAGATAGGCATTGGCCGCCGACCAGCGCCGGCCTTCCCAGATCGTCGCCTCCATGGCGCCGAACCCTTCCTGCCGGGCGCCGTTGTAATCCTCGGTAAGCGGATAGCCGGCCTGGCGTCCCGCCATGATGAAGGCATTGAACAGCGGGTTCTTGCGCGAACCGCGGGTGACATGCAGTGGCCCTTCGGTGCCGCGATAATCGCTGATCGCGCCGTGCGAGGTTTCCATGCGCTTGAAATAGGGCAGCACATCCGCATAGGCCCAGCCGGTTGCGCCGGTTTCGGCCCAGTGGTCGAAATCCTTGGCATGGCCGCGCACATAGACCATGCCGTTGATGGAACTGGACCCGCCGATCACCTTGCCGCGCGGCGTCACCAGGCGGCGGTTGCCCAGATGCGGTTCGGGTTCCGAGGAAAACCCCCAGTCATAGCGGCGCATGTTCATCGGATAGCTCAGCGCCGCCGGCATCTGGATGAATGGCCCCACATCCGACCCGCCATATTCGATCAGATCGACGCGCTTGCCCGCCATCACCAGCCGATAGGCCAGCGCACAGCCGGCCGAGCCTGCCCCGACGATCACATAATCAGGCGTCATCCCTGCTCTCCTTGTGCCCACAAGGGGCGATGATGTTTCGATCCATCCGGCCCTGCATTCACTCAATAGGGCGCATCGACACCCCCGGTGCCGACATAGACGGATTTCAGTTGCGAATAATGTTCGATGGCCGCGGCCGAATTCTCGCGCCCGATCCCCGACAGCTTGACGCCGCCAAAGGGTGCCTCGACCGGGGTCAGGTTATAGGCATTTATCCAGGTCGTGCCGGCCTGCAGCGCTGCGGCCATGCGATGTCCGCGCGCCAGATCGCGCGTGAACACCCCGGCCGCCAGCCCATAGGGGGTGTCGTTGGCGCGGGCCAGCACCTCGGTTTCGGTATCGAAGCCCAGCACCGTCATCACCGGGCCAAAGATTTCCTCGCGCGCGATGAACATGTCGTCGCGCGCCTCGGCAAAGACCGTGGGGGGAATGAACGGTCCCTCACCCGGCCCGCCGCAGACCAGCCGCGCGCCCTCATCCAGGCCGCGGGCGATGGCCTGGCGAACCTTTTCGGCCTGGGTGGGGCTGATGATCGGGCCATGCTGGGTCGTCTCGTCCAGCGGGTCGCCCATCCGCACCGATGACAGCCGCGCCGCCAGGCGTTCAAGAAACGGCTGCATCACCGGCTCTTGCACGAAAACCCGGGTGCCGTTGGAACAGATCTGCCCCGAGGAATAGAAATTCGCCAGGATCGCGGCGCCCACCGCGTCGTCAAGATTGGCGTCCTCGAACACGATCAACGGCGACTTGCCGCCCAGTTCCATGGTGACATGGCGCATCCCTTGTGCGGCGGCGGCATAGACGCGCTGGCCGGTGGCGACGGATCCGGTCAGCGAAACCTTGGCCACGCGCGGATCGGCGACCAGCGCCGCGCCCACCGCACCGCGTCCCTGAACGACGTTGAAGATGCCGGGGGGCAGACCGGCCTCGGTCAGGATCTCGGCCAGTTTCAGCGCGCCCAGGGGGGTTTCCTCGCTGGGCTTGAACACCATGGCATTGCCCATGGCCAGCGCCGGCGCCGCCTTCCAGCAGGCGATCTGGCTGGGATAGTTCCAGGCGCCGATGCCGGCGCAGACCCCCAGCGCCTCGCGCAGCGTATAGACGAAATCCCCGCCCAGGGGGATCGTCTGGCCGGTGACGGTCGGAGCCAGCCCGCCGAAATATTCCAGCGCATCCGCCCCCGAGGGCCAGTCCGCGACCCGGGTTTCCTGAATGGGCTTGCCGGTATCGAGCGTTTCCAGGCGGGCGAGTTCCTCGGCCCGGTCGCGGATGATCTGGGCGGCGCGGATCAGCACCCGGCCGCGTTCCACCGGACGCAAGGCCGCCCAGGCCGGCTGGGCCGCCGCCGCGGCCGCGGTTGCCTGCGCCACCTGTTCGGGACTGGCTTCGTGCAGGCGGGCGATCACCTCGCCGCTGAAGGGGTAGTGCACTGGCAACTCGGGCCCCTGCCCCTCGACATGGGTGCCGGCGATGTAAAGGCTGGCGGCGGGTTGGGCGGAATGGCTCATGTCAGCACCTTGTCCAGATAATCCAGGGTCATGCGTTCGGCCTCGGCGGCGGTGGTGGCACTGCCCAGCGCCGCGCGCAGGTATAGCCCGTCGATCAGCGCCGCCAACGTCTCGGCCACGGTTGCCGCGCGATCGGCCACCAGCGGGCGCAACCCCACCAGCAGGTTCGATCGCAACCGCCGGTGATAGACACGCAAGAGCCGCGCCGCCTCGGGCTCGACCAGGGCCAGCGCATAGAAGTTCAGCCAGGCGGCAATGGTGTCTCGGTCGAAATTGCGCACGTCGAAGCTGGCATGAACCACGGCAGCCAGCCGCGACTGCGGCCCGTTGGCACCCGCCAGGGCCTGACGCGTCGCCTCGCCATACTGCGACAGGATATGCCGCATCGCGGCAAGAAAGATTCGCTCCTTTGAGCCGAAATAGTGATGGGCCAGGGCTGGCGACATCCCCGCCTGGCGGGCGATCTGCGCAACGGTGACGTCCAACGAGCCTGCCCGCCCCACCGCCGCGATGGCGGCGTTGATTAATGCGGCTTTTCGGATAGGCTCAGCACCCAGCTTGGGCATGACAGGACACCGTTTGCCTTCATTTCGTGAAACTTGCGGATCTGAGACCGGGCTAACCGATCTTTGATTGACTCGTCAATCAATATACGTGTTAATTGACTCGCCAGTCAACAAACAGGGGGAAATACCATATGACGTTTTGCCGCACCGCCGCATTGTGTGCCGCAGGACTGGCCGTAACGCTGGGGCTTGCCGACAGCGCGCTTGCGCAGGAGCCGCCCGAGTGCCGCAAGGTCGTCTTTTCGGATGTGGGATGGACAGATATCAGCGCCACCACGGCCCTGGCCTCGACCGTCCTGCAGGCGCTGGGCTATCAGCCCGAAACCAAGATCCTGTCCTTGCCGGTGACTTATACCGCCATGGCCAAGCAGGATGTGGACGTGTTCCTGGGCAATTGGATGCCCAGCCAGGAAAACGACATCAAACCATATCGCGACGCCGGAACCGTCGAGGTGCTGCGCACGAACCTGACCGGCGCCAAATATACCCTGGCCACCAACAAGGCCGGCGCCGATCTGGGAATCACCGATTTTTCCAAGATCGCCGCGCACAAGGCCGAGCTGGACGGCAAGATCTACGGGATCGAGCCCGGCAATGACGGCAACCGACTGTTGCTGGAGATGGTTGCCGAAAACAAGTTCGACCTGGGCACGTTCGAGGTGGTCGAAAGCAGCGAACAGGGCATGCTGGCCCAGGTCGCACGCGCCGACAGTGCCAAAAAGCCGGTGGTGTTCCTGGGTTGGGAACCGCATCCGATGAACACCCAGTTCCAGATGACCTATCTGTCGGGCGGCGACGATGTGTTCGGCCCCGATTTCGGCGGGGCGCGCGTCGATACCAACATCCGCGCCGGCTATGCCACCGCCTGCCCCAATGTCGGCAAGTTCCTGCAGAACCTGGAATTCACCCTGCCCATGGAAAACGAGGTGATGGGGCTGATCCTGAACGACGGCGCCCAGCCGGGCGATGCCGCGCTGACATGGCTGAAAAAGAACCCCGATGCCGCCAAGCCCTGGCTGGCGGGTGTGACCACCTTTGACGGTGGCGACGCCCAGGCCGCGCTGGACAAGGCGCTGGCCGAATGATCAGGCGACAAGGTTCGGCACTGCCCGCAACCCTGTCACCCGCGCCAGGGGCGGCCTTGTTCGCCCCTGCCCTTCGGTCGCACCGCCGCGCCCGTCTGCGATGCCCCGCATCGGACCGCCCTGGCCCCGGCCTGCGCCCGGCGCCCTGAAGCGATCCCACTTCCCGACTTCGCCACTCAGACACATCCGGGTCGGCCCGGCCCGCCAGAACGGTAGCAAAGGACGTATGGACCAACTTACCGCGCTATTGACCGAGACCAAGATCCCGGTCGGCAAGACCGCCAAGGCCGCTTTCGACTGGCTGAACGCCCATGCAGCGGTGATTTTCGCATTCATTTCCAAGGTGCTGGATTCACTTATCAATGCCATCCTGCACCTGCTGGAACTTCCGCATCCGCTGATCTTCACGCTGCTGGCCGTGGTGCTGGCGTGGTTCTTGCAGCGCAGCTGGAAAACCTGCCTTCTGGTCGGTCTGGGCTTCCTGTTCATCCTCAATCAGGGCTACTGGAAGGAAACCATGCAGACGCTGACCCTGGTCTTGTCGGCCTGCGTGGTATGCATGGCGATCGGGGTGCCGCTGGGCATCGCCGCCGCGCATCGGCCCAGGCTTTACGCCTGGATGCGCCCGGTGCTGGACCTGATGCAGACGTTGCCCACCTTTGTCTATCTGATCCCCGCGATCGTGTTCTTTGGCATCGGCACCGTGCCTGGGCTGATCGCCACGGTGATCTTCGTGCTGCCGGCGCCGATCCGGCTGACGCATCTGGGCATCAGTTCGACCCCGCAGGCGCTGGTCGAGGCCGCCACCGCCTTCGGCGCCACGCCACGGCAACTGCTGTGGAAGGTGGAACTGCCCAGCGCCACCTCGCAGATCATGGCCGGCCTCAATCAGACCATCATGTTGTCGCTGTCGATGGTGGTCATCGCGGCGCTGGTCGGGGCCTCGGGCCTCGGGGTGCCGGTGGTGCGGGCGTTGAACAGCGTCAACACCGCCCTGGGCTTTGAAAGCGGCTTCATCATCGTCGTCGTCGCCATCATGCTGGACCGGATGCTGCGTGTGGGAAAACATCATGACTGATCGCAACGCCGTCGAATTCGACAATGTGAACATCGTCTTTGGCGACAACCCGCAGGCCGCGTTGCCGCTGATGGATCAGGGGCTGGCGCGCGGTCCGATCAAGGCCGAGACCGGTCAGGTGCTGGGCGTCCACAATTGTTCGCTGAACGTGCGCGAGGGCGAGATCCTGGTGCTGATGGGGCTCAGCGGTTCGGGCAAGTCCACGCTGCTGCGGGCGGTGAACGGGCTCAATGCCGTCTGCCGGGGCGAGGTGCGCATCTGGGACGGCGACCGCATGGCCTCGGTCAGCAAGGCCGGCAGCGCCGAGCTGCGCAGGCTGCGGCGCGAACGTGTGGCCATGGTGTTTCAGCAATTCGGCCTGCTGCCCTGGCGCACGGTGCGCGAAAACGTCGGCCTGGGGCTGGAACTGGCCGGCGTCCCCGCGGCGGAGCGCGCCCAACGGGTGGACGCGCAGCTGGCGACCGTGAACCTCACCGAATGGGCCGACCGCCGGGTGGGCGATCTGTCCGGCGGCATGCAGCAGCGCGTGGGCCTGGCACGGGCCTTTGCCACAGAAGCCCCCATCCTGCTGATGGACGAGCCGTTTTCGGCGCTGGACCCGCTGATCCGCAACCGGTTGCAGGACGAATTGCTGGAACTGCAGGAACGGTTCCGCCGCACCATCGTCTTTGTCAGCCACGATCTCGACGAAGCCTTTCGCATCGGCAACCGAATCGCGCTGATGGAGGGCGGGCGCATCGTCCAGGTCGGGACCGCACGCGAAATCATCGCCAACCCCGTCGATGCCTATGTCGAGGACTTCGTCGCACACATGAATCCGCTGGCGGTGCTGACCGCCGAGGACATGGCCGAGGCCGAGCCCGCCGCCGGCACCCCCATCGACCGCGAGACTGCCGTGCGCGACGTGATCCGCATGATGACCGAAACCGGTGTCGATGCCCTGCCGCTGCAAGGCGGCGGGCGCGTCACCCGCCAGGGCATCCTGTGCCGGCTGGTGGCCGAACGCCAGCGCGGCGGCGCGGTCGAAAACCACGCCTGACCCCCTGTTGCCGCAACGCCATCACCCGCCCGGTTCCTGTGCCGGGCGGGTTGCGGCGAATCTGCGCCTGTGCCTATCAAGCCCCTGTTCCGCAACCTCAAGAGAAGGGGCCCTGGCATGAGCAAGCACACCGCCGCTGTGGCAGCAGCCCTGTTCGGCATCTTCGCCTCGCGAAGCAGCCGAAACGGCGCCCTGCGCGCCTGACGGAACCCGATCGAGCGGTGGCCTGCCAGGCCGGCCCGCCGATCACCCCCTGACCCGACGTCCAACCGGCCCGCGCCTCGACGCGCGCCTATGGCCGTCATTTTCAACCATCTGAAAAGGGGCCGACCGGCGATCGCCGGCGGCGTGATTCCATGACCCTGTCCGAACTGCCCCGCGCGCGGGATCTGCGCGCACCTCTGGATGAACTGATCGCCACCCATGGCCTGCTGCGGGTGACGGGTGAATTGCTGCGCGCGGCGCTGCGGCGGGGGCGAAACCGACCTCCGCCAGTCGATCACCTGTCAGAGCATCTGCGGCGCGACATCGGGCTGGACCCGGCCCAGCCGCGGATCTCGCAGCCCTGGGAACTGCGCTAGTCGCGTGTGGCGTTCGGCGGCGGGGTGATCGGGCCCCGCCGCAGGCGCGCCTCGCGCCAGGTGATATAACTGATGGCGCCGATCATGATGGCGCCGCCCACCAGCACCCAGATGTCCACCGGCTCGGCAAAGACCAGCGCGCCCAGCAGGCTGGCCCAGATCAGTTGCAGGAATGTAACCGGCTGGGTCACCTGCAGGGGCGCGCTGGCAAAGGCGCGCGTCATCGCATAATGCCCGGCGGTGGCGAAAAACGCGGTGCAGGCAAGGGTCGCGCATTGCAGCAGGCTGGGCGCCACCCAGTTCAAGGCCGCAATGGGCGCCAGCCCGATACAGACGGTCAGCGACATCATCGCCACCACCACGCTGGCCGGCACCCGCTCGGACAGGCGCTTTGCGACCAGATACGAGGCGCCAAAGGTGACAGAGGCGCCCAGCTGCGCCAGATGGCCGGGCGCAAGCTCGCGAAAACCGGGGCGCAGCACCACCATCGCACCGGCCAGAGCCACCAGAATGGCCAGGCCCCGCCGCCATGAGATGCGTTCGCCCATCAGCAACGCGGCGCCCAGCGTGACCACGATCGGGTTCAGAAAGCCGATGGCGGTCACCTCGGCCACCGGAATCCGGGCCATGGCAAAGAACCACAGGATCACCGCCAGCACATGCAGCGCGCCGCGCAGGATGAACAGCCGCCAGATTCGCGGCGAAAAGCCGCGCAACTGCGTGGGCCGCAGCACCGGCAGCAGAAACAGCAGACCAAAGGCAAAGCGGATAAAGGCACCCTCGGCGGCGGGTAGCGCCTGACCCAGCCAGCGCACCGTGCCGTTGACGGCCACGAAACACAGTCCCGCCGTCAGCATCCACAGGATGCCGATGATGTCCTGGCGTGTGCTGGGCGCGACTGCGGTCATGCCACAGTCGTGACCGGGATTGACCGCAGGTGCAAGCTTAGCCGTGCAGGATCAGCCCCAGCGCGATGGTCCACATCACCACACCCACCATCGCGTCCAGAACCCGCCACGCGCCCGGCCGCGCAAATAGCGGCGCCAGCAGCCGCGCCCCATAGCCCAGCGCAAAGAAGAACAGGACCGATCCCGTGACCGCCCCCAGCAGAAAGGCGGGCTTGTCCGGCCAACTGGCCGAGATCGAGCCCATCAGCACCACCGTATCCAGCCAGACATGCGGGTTCAGCCAGGTCAGCGCTGCAAGCACCGCCAAGGTGCTCGCCAGACCCGTCGCCCGCCCCGGCCCGGCCCGCAACGCATCGCCGCCGCGCCAGGCCGCGCCAAAGGCCCGCGCGCCATAGGCCAGCAGGAACACGACCCCGCCCCAGCGCATCGCCGCCATCACACCCGGCGCCTGCGCGGCCAGCGCGCCCGCGCCCATCACGCCGGCTGAGATCAGCAGGGCATCCGACAGCGCACAGAACAGGCATACCGCCAGCACATGCGCCCGCATCAAACCCTGTTTCAGGACAAAGGCATTCTGCGCCCCGATGGCCACGATCAGGGACAGGCTGGTGCCCATTCCGGCAAGATAACTGTGCATGACGACCCCCTTGCGGCCGTTGTTGTCATCTCGATACCGTTAAGACAAATTCAAAATTGTCGTTCAGATTAAGTTTTGCTAATGCTTGACTATCAGGCCCTGACCGCTCTTGCCGAAATCATCCGCCGCGGCAGCTTCGATGCCGCTGCTGCCGCCTTGGGGATCACACCCTCGGCGGTGTCGCAACGCATCCGCAGCCTGGAAGAGCGCCTGGGCCAGGTGCTGATCCATCGCGGCCCGCCGGCGACCGGCACGGAGATCGGGCTGCGGCTGATGCAGCATCTGGATCAGGTGCGGTTGCTGGAATCCACCCTGGACGCCGGCCTGCGTCCGCAGACGGGACCGGCAATGCTGCGCCTGGCGGTGAATGCCGACAGCCTGGCCACCTGGTTCCCGCCGGTGATGCAGGCGCTGGCGGTGCTATACGATCTGGTGGTGGACGATCAGGACCACGCCCGCGAGTGGCTGCGCCGGGGCGAGGTGGCGGCCGCGATCAGCTCCGTTGCCGATCCTGTGCCGGGCTGCGACGTGCATGCGCTGGGCCATATGCGCTATCTGGCGCTGGCGACGCCGGAGTTCGTCACCAGGCACTTCGCGCAAGGTCTGACCGAAGCCAGCCTGAGCCGCGCCCCGGCCATCATCTTCAACATGAAGGACGCTGCGCAGGCACGCTGGGCGCAGCTGGCCACCGGCCGACGACTGCATCCGACCGGCCACACCATTCCCTCATCCGAAGCTTTCGCCCGCGCAGTCGAACTTGGGCTGGGCTGGGGCATGGTGCCCGAAACCATGGCGCAACCGGCGCTGGATCAGGGGCGGCTGGTGCCCCTGCTTCCCGATCTGCCGCTGGATATTCCATTATACTGGCACGTCCAGCGCGCCATGGCACCGGCACTGGCCCCGCTGACCGCCGCCATCAGACAAAAAGCCGCAGCAGAACTGCTGCGGCCCTGATGACGGTCGGTTCCTGGCCCGAAGCTACAGCTGGGCGGCGACGTCGTCGGGAATGTCGAAATTTCCGGTGACGGTCTGGACGTCGTCATCCTCTTCCAGTGCGTCGATCAGCTTCATCAGCTTCTGCGCGGTTTCCAGATCGATCTGCGTGGGCGCCTGCGGTTTCCAGATCAGCTTGGCATGTTCGGATTCGCCCAGACTGGATTCCAGCGCATTCGCCACCTCGGCCAGGTCGGTGTCCGAGGTATAGATCCAATGCCCATCCTCGTCGCTTTCCACGTCTTCGGCGCCAGCCTCGATCGCGGCCATCATCACCGTATCGGCATCCCCGGCGCTGGCGGGATACAGGATCTCGCCCTTGCGATCGAACATGAAGCTGACCGATCCGGTCTGGCCCAGGTCGCCGCCGTATTTGGTGAAATAGCTGCGCACGTTCGAGGCGGTGCGGTTGCGGTTGTCGGTCATCGCCTCGACAATGATCGCGATACCGTTGGGGCCGTAACCTTCATAGCGGATTTCATCGTAGTTTTCCGCATCGCCGCCCTGGGATTTCTTGATCGCGCGATCGATCACGTCCTTGGGCATGGAGTTCGACTTGGCCTCCTTGACCGCCAGACGCAGACGCGGGTTCTTGTCGGGATCGGGGTCGCCCAGCTTTGCGGCGACGGTGATTTCCTTGGCCAGTTTAGAAAACAGCTTCGAGCGCAGCTTGTCCTGCTTGCCTTTGCGATGCTGAATATTGGCCCATTTGCTATGGCCTGCCATGATATATCCCAAATTCTGGATCTGTGCAGCGGCTTTTAGTCAGCCCGGTCCTGCGCTGCAAGCATTTGGCGCAGATCCTCCAGCACATAAAGCCGCAGCGCCGTCGCCAGCCCCACCTGCGGCGGACGAACGCCGTCGATGGCGGCAATCAGCGCGGCAGTGGTCATGCCCTCGCGGCGCGCGATCCGTCCCAGTTCGTGCCAGAACCCATCCTCGAGACTGACCGAGGTGCGATGGCCGCCGATCGTCACCGACCGTTTGCCGGGTGCCGACATCGGCGGCAGCGGACGCGGCGGGCGGTCAATCATCGTCCCTGTCGCGCCGGTGCTGATCCAGATGCAGGCGCGCGCGGTCAAGCGCCTGCTGTTCGGCCTGTTTCTGAGCCTTGCTGCGGCCAAAGCGGGCGGCGTTCTCGTCGCCCTGGCGCCGGGCGGCATCGCGGGCGGCCGCCTTGCGCGCCGCCCGCAGATTGATGACCTTGTCGGCCATTCCCGATCAATCCTCGGGGCCGATCATCTGTTCGGGGCGCACGATGCGGTCGAAGGTTTCGCCATCGACAAAGCCCAGGGCAATCGCCTCTTCGCGCAGGGTGGTGCCGTTCTTGTGCGCGGTCTTGGCAACCTTGGTCGCATTGTCATAGCCGATGGTCGGCGCCAGAGCCGTCACCAGCATCAGCGATTCCTTCATCAGCTTTTCGATCCGCGGAATATTGGCCTGGGTGCCCACCACCATGTTGTCGGTAAAGCTGGAGGCCGCATCGCCCAGAAGCTGCATCGACTGCAGGACATTGTAGGACATCATCGGGTTATAGACGTTCAGCTCGAAATGGCCCTGCGACCCGGCAAAGCCGACGGCAGCATCGTTGCCCATGACATGGGCGCAGACCATGGTCAGCGCCTCGGCCTGGGTGGGGTTGACCTTGCCGGGCATGATCGAGCTCCCCGGTTCGTTTTCCGGCAGGATCAGTTCGCCCAGACCCGAGCGCGGCCCCGAACCCAGCAACCGCATGTCGTTCGCGATCTTGAACAGCGAACCCGCCACCGTCTTGAGCGCGCCGGAGAAGAACACCATCGCATCATGCGCGGCCAGCGCCTCGAACTTGTTCGGCGCGGTCACGAAAGGAAGCCCGGTGATGCGCGCGATCTCGGCCGCGATCGCGGTGTCCCAGCCCTTTTTCGTGTTCAGCCCGGTGCCGACGGCAGTGCCGCCCTGGGCCAGTTCGTAGATGTCGGTCAGCGCCAGCTTGACCCGCTCGATCCCCTTGGCGACCTGATGGGCATAGCCGCCGAATTCCTGGCCAAGGGTCAGCGGGGTCGCATCCTGGGTATGGGTGCGGCCGATCTTGATGATATCGCGGAATTCCTCGGACTTGGCGACCAGCGCCTTGTGCAGCTTTTCCAGACCCGGCAGCAGCACGTCGCGCGCCTGCATGGCGATCGCCACATGCATCGCCGTCGGGAAGGTGTCGTTCGAGGACTGGCCCATGTTCACATGGTCGTTCGGATGGACCGGCTTCTTGCTGCCCATCTCGCCGCCCAGGATCTCGATGGCGCGGTTCGAGATCACCTCGTTGGCATTCATGTTCGATTGCGTGCCCGAACCGGTCTGCCACACCACCAGCGGAAAGTTGTCGTCGAACTTGCCGGCCACGACCTCTTGCGCGGCCTGCACCATAGCCTTGCCGATGGCCGGGTCCAGCTTGCCGCTGTCCATGTTCACCTGCGCCGCCGCCTGCTTGATCACGCCCAGCGCGCGGATGATCGGCACAGGCTGGCGTTCCCAGCCGATCGGAAAGTTCTGGATCGAACGCTGGGTCTGCGCGCCCCAGTATTTGTCGGCCGGAACTTCCAGCGGACCGAAGCTGTCGGTTTCGGTGCGGGTGGGTTTGGTCATGACATTGCTCCCTCACGATCTTGTGGGGTTCTAGGCAGAACGGTGGGGATTCGCAATCGGTATGCCGTGGTATGCGGAAATCGCCGCTACTTCCGCCACTTGTCCAGGCTGACCACCTCGGCCCCGCCCTTGGGGCTGTCATCCGAAGGATCCTCTTCGGGATCGTCCTCGGGGGATTCGTCCTCGTCGAGGTCTTCCTCGTGATTTTCAAAGCGCAGGCCGAATTCGACCGAAGGATCGACAAAGGTGCGCAGCGCCCTGAACGGAATTGCCAGCGGTTCGGGCGAATTGCCGAAGTTCAGCGTGATGCGGAACCCGTCCTCGTCCACCTCGAGGTTTTCGAACCAATGCTGGATGACGATGGTCATTTCCTCGGGATAGCGCTGGCGCAGCCAGTCGGCCATTTCGACATCAGGGTCGCGCGTGTCGAAGGTGATGAAGAAATGGTGCTCGCCAGGCAACCCATGCCGGGCGACCTCTTGCAGCACATCGGCGATCAGCCGCTGCATGGCGCGGTGCATCATTCCGCCGTAATCGATTCCCCGTGCCATGGCGTCCTCCGTCCTTTGGGGGTCAGCATAGGGAAATGAGACGGCTTGAAAAGCCCTGGCGAAGCGATTGGCGGGGCTGGAAAATGATAAAGGCGCCACTGGGGCGCCCGGCATCGTTTGCGGGAAAATTGGCGCGGTTGACGGGGCTCGAACCCGCGACCCCCGGCGTGACAGGCCGGTACTCTAACCAACTGAGCTACAACCGCGCATCTTTTCCGGCGATATCTTAAGGTGGTGGCGCGGTTGACGGGGCTCGAACCCGCGACCCCCGGCGTGACAGGCCGGTACTCTAACCAACTGAGCTACAACCGCGCAGACCACTTTCCCCAGATCGCCGTCCGGGGTGCGAGGGGGTTTACGCACGGGTGCAGGCGGCGTCAAGACCATATCTTGGAAAAAAGCCGAGGGCGCCCGGCAAGGCGCCCCCGTTCAATCCATGGATATTGAAAATCAAGGTTATTTCCGAACCGTCTTTTCGTCGAAATCCGGCAGAGCCTGCAGTTCTTCCTTGGTGTAGTTGGTGGCGAAGAAGGTGTCGTTGCCCACCGTGATCAGGTGAATCGCATCGGCACCCAGCAGCACCTTCTTGGCGCCAATGCCCAGGAAGCCGCCGATATCGGCGACATAGCCGACCAGCTGGCCCGAATCGTCCAGAACAATGTCGTTGACCTTGGCAATATCCTGCCAATCCGCGGGACGTTCGGTCACGGCAGGATCGACCCAGGCCGTCGAGGACGGTTGGTTCGTGGTCCAGATATGGCGGCCGGTCAACCAGCTGGACAGCATTCCGGGCTCGGCCTCGGAAATCGCCGGCGGATTCACATCGGGCGGCGTCACCGGCGCGGCCGCGGCAGCGTCATTTGCGGCATCCGCAGCATCCGAAGCCGCATCGGCCGCGGCATCGGCCGCGTCGGCAGCGTTCTCGGCGGCCGCTTCGCCCATGCCGGCGGCGGCATTCGCGGCATTGTCGGCCGCAGTCGCCGCTGCATCCGCAGCCGTGTCGGCAGCGGCGGCGGCGTCGTCCGCGGCCTGGGTGGCGGCGGCGCCGGCTTCGTCAGCAGCGGTTTCCGCCGCCTCGGCAGCGTTCTCGGCTGCGGTTTCCGCGGTGGCGGCGGCGTTCTCGGCGGCCTGTTCGGCATTGGGCATGGGCGTCGCGGTCTGCGCAAAGACCGGCGAAGCCAGGGCAAGCGTGGTGGCAGCGATGACAAGAGGTTTCATGGACGGCGTCCTTTCCGGTTGTCTTTTCGTTGATGACGGCGCCTGCCGTCTTACCCGCCCCTAACGTCGCCCAGCTTTGCTTTGTTCCCGCATGGTCCCCACCCCGCGATCACGCCGGCGTGAATCCGCCCACCGGTTTGCCACCTGCGCGTGTCATGCCCGACGCGGCGGATGACTGATCCGCCCGCCGCAGACCGGCCCGGGCGCGCCCGTGGTTCCCGGCCCCGAGGTCGGCAACCCCCGCAGCACCCGCACCGCCAGCCAACCGAATGCCTGCGCCTCGAGCATGTCGCCATCAAGGCCCGCCTGCTCGACCGGCGCCACCTGCGCCGAAAGCCGCGCCGCCAGCGCCGCCATCATGGCGCGGTTGTGGCGCCCGCCGCCGCAAACCAGCACCAGATCCGGCGCTTCCGCCACCTGCGCAAGCCCTGCCGCGACCGCCGCCGCTGCGGCATGGGTCAGGGTGGCGGCGGCATCGGCATCGGCCAGCCCGCTGACATCCAGTGCCCTGGCAAAGGCATCGCGGTCCAGGGACTTGGGCGCGGGGCGGGCAAAATAGGGGTGTTTCAGAAACTTTGCGATCACCGCTTCGTCCGGCCGGCCCTGTTCGGCCAGCGCCCCGCCGTCGTCACGGGCCTGGCGACGGCGCCGCTGCATCAGATCGTTCAGCGGGGCATTCGCCGGTCCGGTGTCGAAGGCCAGGCAGGCGCCCGGCGCCTCGGGGCCAGGGGCAGTCGGATCGACGATACTGATATTGCCGACCCCGCCCAGGTTCAGGAACGCGACGGGGCGCGGCGGCAGCTTTCCGCGCGCCACCGCCCATTCGGCACAGGCCCAATGAAAGAACGGGGCCAGCGGCGCGCCCTCGCCCCCCTGCCGCACGTCCTCGCGGCGAAAATCCCAGACCACCGGCCGGTCCAGCCGCCGGGCCAGCGCCGCACCGTCGCCAGCCTGATGCGTGCCACGGCCGCCGGGGTCATGGGCCAAGGTCTGGCCGTGATAGCCGATCACCTGCGCCTGCGGAAAGCCCTGGGCCAGCGCCGCATGCGCGGCCACCGACAGCCCGGCCGCCTCGGCCACGCCGGCACCACCGGGCCACTGACCCAGCGCCGCATGCAGCACCGCCGCCTCATTGTCGGAATAGGCGCGATAGGCGCAGGGTCCGAAGCCGCCGATGCGGATGCCGTCGGTTTCGATCAACGCCGCATCCACCCCGTCAAGCGAGGTTCCCGACATCATCCCCAGAGCCTGGATCATTCGCCTGTTCCCCTTTCATCCGTCCCCCGGTATATCCGCGCCATTGGAAAGGAACAGCCCATGACATACCGTGCCAAATCCGACTTTCTGCAAGTGATGATCGAACGCGGCTATCTGGCGGATTGCACCGACCTGCAGGCCCTGGACGAGGCGCTGATCGAAGGTCCGGTCACGGCATATATCGGCTATGACGCCACCGCGGCCAGCCTGCATGTCGGGCATCTGCTGAACATCATGATGCTGCGCTGGTTCCAGAAAACCGGCAACCGCCCGATCACCCTGATGGGCGGCGGCACGACCAAGGTCGGCGACCCCAGTTTCCGCAGCGAGGAGCGCCCGCTGCTGACGCCCGAAAAGATCGACGAAAACATCGCCGGCATGCAGCAGGTCTTTGCCCGCTATCTCGATTACGGCGATGGCCGGGCAATGATGCTGAACAATGCCGAATGGCTGGACGGGCTGAACTATCTGGATTTCCTGCGCGACATCGGCCGGCATTTCAGCGTCAACCGGATGCTGTCCTTTGAATCGGTCAAGTCGCGGCTGGATCGCGAACAGTCGCTGTCCTTTCTCGAATTCAACTACATGATCCTGCAAGCCTATGACTTTCTGGAACTGTATCGGCGCTATGGCTGCCGGCTGCAGATGGGCGGCAGCGACCAATGGGGCAATATCGTCAACGGCATCGACCTGACGCGGCGGGTGCTGGATGCGGAAATATGGGGCCTGACCTCGCCGCTGCTGACCACCTCGGACGGGCGCAAGATGGGCAAGTCGGCGGGCGGCGCGGTCTGGCTGAACGGCGCCATGCTGTCGCCCTATGAGTTCTGGCAGTTCTGGCGCAACACCACCGATGCCGATGTCGGCCGTTTTCTGAAACTCTATACCGATCTGCCGGTGGCCGAATGCGACCGTCTGGGCGCGCTGGCGGGGGCCGAGATCAACGCCGCCAAGATCATTCTGGCCAATGAGGTGACGACGCTGCTGCATGGCGCCGAGGCCGCCGCCCGCGCCGAGGCCACCGCGCGCGAGGTGTTCGAGCAGGGCGGCGCCGGCGGCGAGCTTGAGGTGGTGACCATTGCCGCCGACGCGCTGGCATCGGGGATCACCGTCGTCCAGCTGCTGGCGCAGACGGGCATCACCGCCTCGGGCAAGGAGGCCAAGCGCCTGATTGCCGAAGGCGGCCTGCGGCTGAACAACGCCGCTGTCAGCGACCCGCAGATGACCGTGGATGCCGCCCTGATCGGCGACGGGCTGAAGGTCTCGGTGGGCAAGAAAAAGCACCGGATGGTGCAGCTGGCCTGACAGCGGCGGGCGGCGGTCCGCCCCTGGATTGCCGCCCCCTTAGAACCGCCAGGTCGCGCCCAGGATCGGCCCGGCCATGGTCACATCCAGCCGCGTGCCACCGCTGCGGTAATCGACATTCAACTGCCGATAACCGGCCGAGACATAGAACCGGTCGTTGACGCGATAGTTCAACGTTGCCAGGAACTGACTGGTCTGTTCCGATCCGGCGCCGAAACCGCCGACATCGGCATAGAATATGGCGGACCAGTCGGGGGCCAGCTTCACATTCGCCCGCAGGGCGACGATCGGGTCCACGAAATCCTTGCCTGGCGACAACTGCACCGCACCACCGGCAACAGCCACGCGGCCCCGGATGTGCCAGGCGCGCAGACCGGCCAGCGCATCCATCGTCAGGCGCTGGTCGTCATGCACGCGCCAGCCCGCAAGCAGCGTCAGCGAACGCTGCGTCAGCTTGCCTTCGGCCGGAACCCCGGGGGGCAGCAGCCCATCCTTGGCGCTTTCCGACCAGCTGAGGTCGCCCAGCAGCACCAGCCGGTCCCGGCGCGCAAGCCCCGACACGAAGAATGCGCCGCGGCTGTCCTTGATCACCTCGGCCGGCGAACGGTCAAAGGACAGCGTCGGCGCACCCGAAAACGGCGTCAGATCGCCACCCAGCCCGACCCCCCAGACATAGGGAGTGATCTGGCCGCTCCATTCCTGCGCGGCCGCGGGCAGCATTCCGCCCGCCAGGATCGCCATTCCCAACCCCAAAGCCATGCGTGCCATCATCATCCCCCGTTACAAGCTGTTCTTGAAAAGCCGGCCGTCCTTCATGATCAGCCGCAGGTTGGTGCTGTCGGACAGCCAGTCCATGCTGGATTCGATATCGCCATCCACGACCAGCAGATCGGCCAGCGCGCCCGGCTCGATCACGCCCAGCCGCCCGTCATAGGGCGCGCGTGCGCCCGACAGTGCCAGCAGTTCCCCCGCCGCCCCGGTCGCGCGATGCAAGGCCGCCATTGGCGACATGAAACGGGCCAGCTTGGCCAGTTGCCGGCCCTGCGATTCGCCCCCGCCAAAGAGGATATCGGTGCCAAAGGCCCAGTTGACGCGATGCTTGTCGGCCCATTCAAAGGCTCGCAGGGTTCCGTCCGACACCGCCTTCTGCGCCGCGACCGCGACGGGATCGGTGTAGGTATTGGCATCCTCGTCTGCCAGGAACGGCTGGATCGACCACCAGGTTTCGGTATCGGCCATCAGCCGCACGGTATCCTCGTCGGCCAGCTGACCGTGTTCGATCGACCGCACCCCGGCCTCGATGCAGCGCTGTATCCCTGCCGAGGTATAGACATGGGCGCAGACATAGGTGCCCCAGTCGCGCGCGGCATCCACCGCGGCGCGCATCTCGGCCTCGGTGAATTGCAGCGACTCCAGCGGATCATAGGCCGAGGCGACACCGCCGCCGGCGGAAATCTTGATCTGGCTTGCGCCCTTCATCAGCTGTTCTCGGGTGCGCCGCAAAACTTCGGGGACACCATCGGCCAAAGCGGTCATGCCTTCGCGCGTCGCGTAATCGGCCGGGTCCGACGGCATCATCGGCAGCGCGTTGCGCAAGCGGAAATCGCCGTGCCCCGAGGTTTGCGACAGGATCGCCCCGGCGGGAAAGATGCGCGGACCCGTCACCACGCCGCGATCGATCGCCGCCTGCAAGCCAAAGGCAGGCCCGCCGACATCGCGCACCGTGGTAAAGCCGCGCATCAGCGTATCGCCAGCCTGCTTGCCGGCCATCAGATGGACAAACCCGATGTCCTGCGTCATCGCCGCGATCTGGCTGACCCCGACCAGGGTGGCATGCCAGTGGGTATCGATCAGCCCCGGAATCACCGTCCGCCCGCCGCAGTCGATGCGTTCGGCATCTGCCGGGCCTTGTCCGCCGGGTGGCAGAGCCACGATGCGCCCGCCCTGGACCAGGATGTCGCTGCCGGCATGAAGGATCGCGGCATGTCCGTCGAAATAGCGCAGATTGGTCAAAAGCAGCGGCCGGTCGGCGGGTTGCGCCCGCAATTCGCGCGGGGCTAGGCCGAAGCCCGCGAACATCCCCACCACCGCCGCCATGCCGCCGATCATCTGCCGGCGGGAAATATCGGCCTCGATCCGGGCCATGGCGGCCAGGGTGGCGGGGCTGCCGCATTGGCAAAACCGCAGCTTTTCGCCGGCGGAATGGGGTTCAAGGCAGGTCATGCACATGGCTGATATTTCGCCTGTTTTCTGGGTCTGTCATGACCTATTCCACGACGAAACCGCGTGCATGGCAAATGAAATCAAGCGCCGGGGCGGTCTATCCCCTGCCCCGCAGCGCCGCGGTCAAGACCCGGTCCAGCGCCTGCAGGAAACGCGCGCGCTCGGCCTTGCCGAATGAACCGCCGCGGCCTTGCAGGAACGGGTTTGCCGCCCGCAGGTCCTGCATCAGGTCGCGCGTGGCCAGCCGCGCACCGATATTGGCGGGGCTCAGCACCTCGCCGTCCGGCTGCACCACCTGCGCGCCGGCCTTGAGGCAGCGGTCGGCCAAGGGAATATCGGCCGTGACCACGACATCGCCCGGCCCGCAGCGCGCCGCGATCCATTGATCGGCGACATCCGGCCCCTCGGCCACGATCTGCACCGTGACCAGCGGATTGGGCGACGGTCGCAAGCCGCCGTTGCAGACCAGCACCATCGGCAGGCGCAGCCGGGTGGCGACACGCTCGGCCTCGGCCTTGACCGGGCAGGCATCGGCATCGATGTAAAGCGTGGTCATGCGCCCCCCGCCAGACCCGCCTGCCAGTCGCGCACCGCCTGCAGCGGCCACAGCAGCATCAGCACGTTCAGCGCCAGCCCGTCGCGGATCATCCAGATGGTCAGCGCCTCGAATCCCAGCACGATCAGCACCGAGGCCCAGACCGGCAGCCGCGCCGCCAACCAGAAGCCCAGCATCATCGCCAGAATATCGGCCACCGAGTTCAGCACGCTGTCGCCATAATAGTCCAGCGAGATGGTGACCGCGCGATAGCGCTCGATCACCGCGTCGGAATTCTCGACCAGCTCCCAGATCGCCTCGATCAGCGTGGCGATGGCCAGCCGCCAGCCCAGCGGCAGCCGCCGCGCCACCAGCCACAGCAGCGCATAGAACAGGATTCCGTGGATCAGATGCGAAGGCGTATACCAGTCGCTGATGTGCTGCGAATTCTCAGGGCTCATGGTCTGGCCATGCCACAGCTTGACCAGCCCGCATTTGCAGATCGGCTCGCGGCCGATCCACAGCAGCCAGGCGGCGGCAGCCACCACGATCAGCAGACTTGTCAGATAGGGTGAAAGGCGACGGGTCATGCCAGCGACAATGCACGCCCCGCGGCCGCTGTCCATGGCCATCGCGCAGGACTTGGCGACCGGCCCAGCGGCATTGCGCGGGGCCGGTCGAGATCAGCGCGCCTATTCGGTCACGGTGACCTTCAGCATGTAATCGGGGCCGATGACCGCGCCATTGGCGGCCGGATCGCCCTTCTTGATCGCGTTCAGCACGTCCCAGCCGTCGACCAGTTGCCCGACGGCGGTATATTGCCCGTCCAGAAACTCGGCCGGGGCCAGGTCGATAAAGAACTGGCTGTTGGCGCTGTCGGGATCCTGCGCGCGGGCCATGCCCACCGTGCCGGCCTGAAAGCTGACGTCGTTGAACTCGGCCTTCAGGTCGGGCAGGTTCGACCCGCCCATGCCGGCGCGCACGGTGTCGCCGCCGTGCTTGCCGAATTCGACATCGCCGGTCTGGGCCATGAAGCCGTCGATCACGCGGTGAAACACCACCCCGTCATAGGCGCCCGACTTGGCCAGCGTCACCAGCCGTTCGACATGCTTGGGGGCCTTGTCGTTGTAAAGGTCAAGCACGATCTTGCCTTTCGAGGCACCGGACGCGTCGGCCACCTCGATCACAAGGTTGGGGCCGGGGCCGTCGGTCACGCCCGGCAGGCCCGCGGCCTGCGCGGCGCAGGCAAGGAACACCAGGGCCGGGGCCAGCAGCTTATTCCACATCGGCAGCCACCTTCACCGAAATCATGCGATCGGGATTCGCCGGCGGCTCGCCGCGCGCGATCTTGTCGACATGTTCCATCCCCTCGATGACGCGGCCATAGACGGTATACTGGCCGTTCAGGAAATGGTTATCCTTGAAGTTGATGAAAAACTGGCTGTTGGCGCTGTTGGGGTTCATCGACCGCGCCGCGCCCAGGGTGCCGCGATCATGCGGCAAGCGCGAGAATTCGGCCGGCAGGTCCGGCAAATCGGAACCGCCCGTGCCCGCGCGACCCGGGTTGTAGTTGTTTTCCATGTTGGCGTGTTCGACATCGCCGGTCTGGGCCATGAAACCGTCGATCACCCGGTGAAAGGCGACATTGTCGTATTTCCCGGCGCGGGCCAGATCCTTCATCCGCTGGGTGTGCTTGGGGGCGACATCGGGCAGCAGTTCGATCACCACCCGCCCGTCCTTGAGCTGGATGATGATGGTGTTTTCGGGATCCTTGATCTCGGCCATGGGCGTCTCCTTCTGATGGCTTGGCGTCATGGATAAGCATTTCGCGCCCGCCAGACAACGCCAGCCTTGCCCGGCAAGGCGCCGCCGGGGGCGGTTGACGAAAATGTCATGATGCGGGAAAACCGCGCACGGCTGCGTGAGCCCGGCAGGAAAGGATGCGACATGGCGGATTTCAACACGATCGACGACCTGGATCTTGACGGCAAGGTGGTGCTGACCCGCGTGGACGTGAACGTGCCCGTGGAAAACGGTCAGGTCACCGATGCCACCCGGATCGAAAAGATCGTGCCCACCGTCAAGGACATCCAGGCCCGGGGCGGCATCCCGGTGCTGCTGGCGCATTTCGACCGCCCCAAGGGCAAGCGCGTGGACAGCATGAGCCTGCGTGTCGTGATTCCGGCGCTGGAACAGGCCCTGGGCCAGCCGGTGAAATTCGCCGAAGAGGCGATCGGCGGGCCGGCCAAGCGCGCCGTGGCCGAACTGCAGCCGGGTGACGTGCTGCTGTTGGAAAACACCCGTTTCTACCCGGGCGAGGAAAGCAATGACGCGACCTTTGCCGCCTCGCTGGCGGCGCTGGGCCAGGCCTATGTCAACGACGCCTTTTCCGCCGCCCATCGCGCCCATGCCTCGACCGAGGGTATCGCCCGGCTGATGCCCGCCGCCGCCGGCCGCTTGATGGAGGCCGAGCTGAAGGCGCTGGACGCGGCCCTTGGCAACCCGCAGCGCCCGGTGGTGGCAGTGGTGGGCGGGGCCAAGGTCTCGACCAAGCTGGAACTGCTCAGCAACCTGATCAGCAAGGTCGACCACCTGGTGATCGGCGGCGGCATGGCCAACACCTTCCTGGTCGCCCAGGGGATCGAGGTCGGCAAGTCGCTGGCCGAACGCGACATGGCCGACACCGCCCGCGACATCCTGGCCAAGGCCGAGGCGTCGGGGTGCAGCATCCACCTGCCCGTCGATGTGGTGGTCGCCCGCGAGTTCAAGGCCGGCGCCGATGCCGAAACCGTGCCCGCCGAGGCCTGCCCCCCTGATGCGATGATCCTGGATGCCGGGCCGCAAACCGTGGCCCACCTGCGCGAGGTATTCGAGGCCGCGCGCACCCTGATCTGGAACGGCCCGCTGGGCGCCTTCGAGATCGCGCCCTTCGACGCGGCGACCAACGCAGCCGCGCAAGAGGCCGCCCGCCTGACCCGCGAGGGCAAGCTGATCTCCGTCGCCGGGGGCGGCGACACCGTGGCAGCGCTGAACAAGGCCGGAGTCGCCGGCGACTTCACCTTCATCTCGACCGCGGGCGGTGCCTTCCTGGAATGGATGGAGGGCAAGGAACTGCCCGGCGTCGCGGCGCTGCAGAAACGCTGAACACGCAAGGGCCAGGGGGCAATCGTCCCCTGGTCTGTTGTCAGTTGTTGCCGGGCGTCGGCGCGGGCGCCGATACCGCCGGCGGCGGCGGCGCGTTCCGTTCGATGTCGCGGGATTCGGTATTCATCGACAGGATGAACAGGAACGTCCCGATGGCGATGACGAATGCCAGCGCCAGCACCGCAAAGAACGGTCGGTTCTGCCTGATCTGTTCGGGAATGCCCGCAGGATCCTCATTGGCCATGGCGTCCTCCTTGAGGTATGAGGCAGAAGTCAACGCGCCAGCGCGGGGCCGGTTCCCGTTAGCGCAATCCCGATTGCCCTTGCCGCCCGGCGTGCTAATCAGCCGCCATTCAGACATGGAGTTCCCGATGCAGATGACCGACACCGTCCGCAAGATCCTGGCGAATTACGAAGGGGAAACCCCCGGCGTAAAGGCCCAGCTGGCGCGGATGCTGATGACCGGCAAGCTGGCCGGCACCGGCAAGATGATCATCCTGCCTGTCGACCAGGGCTTCGAACATGGCCCCGCGCGCAGCTTTGCCCCGAACCCGGCGGGCTATGACCCCCATTACCACTATCAGCTGGCCATCGACGCCGGGCTGAACGCCTATGCCGCGCCGCTGGGCATGATCGAGGCCGGCGCGGACACCTTTGCCGGCCAAATCCCGACGATCCTCAAGGTGAACTCGGCCAATTCGCTGATGTCGGACACCGCCGGCAAGAACCAGGCAATCACCGCCTCGGTCGATGATGCGCTGCGGCTGGGCTGCTCGGCCATCGGCTTTACCATCTATCCGGGGTCCGACATGGCGCTGGACATGATCGAAGAGATCGTGGAAATGCGCAAGGAAGCCGCTGCCAAGGGCGTGGCCACGGTGATCTGGTCCTACCCGCGGGGCGAAGCGATCAGCAAGGATGGCGAAACCGCCATCGACATCGCCGCCTATGCCGCGCAGATCGCGGCGCTGATTGGCGCCCATATCATCAAGATCAAGCTGTCCACCGATCACCTCGAACTGCCCGAGGCGAAAAAAGTATACGAATCCAAGGGCATCGATATTTCGACCCAGGCCAAGCGCGTCGAGCACTGCATGCAGGCGGCCTTCAACGGCCGCCGGCTGGTGGTATTCTCGGGCGGGGCAGCCAAGGGAGCCGATGCCGTTTATGACGATGCCCGCGCCATTCGCGACGGCGGCGGCAACGGTTCGATCATCGGCCGCAACAGCTTCCAGCGTTCGCGCGAGGATGCGCTGGCGATGCTGGCCAAGCTGGTCGACATCTATCTGGGCAAGGCCTGAGATCACGCGCCGCGCCGGCCACGACCGGCGTCGGCCTGTCGCAAATCGGGCGTCCCGCGAAGGGGCGCCCTTTTCCTTTGCGGCGGAAACGCCTAGGTTCCGGGCAATCGGCAGAAGGATGGGTGCATGTCGTTTTTTTCCAAACTGCGCGACCGGTTGACGCGGTCCTCGTCAAGGATCGGCGCCGGGCTGGACGACATCGTGGCCGAGGGCGCGCCGCCAACGGCGGGCGAGGCCCCGGTTGCGCCCGCCGAAACCCCTGCCCCGGCCGCAGCCGCGCCTGCGGAAGCACCACCCGCGCCGCAGACCGAGGCCGAGCAGGCCCAGCGGTCCGGCCTGCTGGGTCGCCTGTTCGGACAGGCCGGCGCCGAGCCGCGGCGCGAACTTGACGACGAGATGCTCGAGCAGCTCGAGGAAATGCTGATCCAGGCCGACATGGGTGTGGAAACCGCGCTGCGCGTGACCGCCAATATCGCCGAAGGTCGCATGGGGCGGCGTATTTCGGCCAGCGAGTTGAAACAGCTGCTGGCCGAGGAAATCGCCCGGATCATGACGCCGGTGGCCAAGCCGCTGCCGCTATACCCCAAGCGGCCGCAGGTGGTGCTGGTGGTGGGCGTGAACGGATCGGGCAAGACCACCACCATCGGCAAGCTGGCCAGCCAGTTCAAGGCCGCCGGCAAGAATGTGGTCATCGCTGCCGGCGACACCTTCCGGGCGGCTGCGGTCGAACAGTTGCAGGTTTGGGGACGGCGCGCCGGCGTGCCGGTGATGACCGCACCCGAAGGCGCCGACCCCGCCAGCCTGGCCTTCGACGCCATGACCCGGGCCGAGGCCGAGGGCGCGGATCTGTTGATGATCGACACTGCCGGACGGTTGCAGAACCGCCAGGACCTGATGGAGGAACTTGCCAAGATCGTGCGGGTCATCCGCAAGAAAGACCCCTCGGCGCCCCACAATACCTTGCTGGTGCTGGACGCCACCACCGGCCAGAACGCCCTGAGCCAGGTCGAGACCTTTCAGAAACTGGCCGATGTGACCGGTCTGGTGATGACCAAGCTGGACGGCACCGCGCGCGGCGGCGTGCTGGTGGCGCTGGCCGACCGCTTTGGCCTGCCGATCCATGCCATCGGCGTCGGCGAACAGATCGACGATCTGGATGCCTTTGACGCCGGCGATTTCGCCCGCGCGCTGGTCGGTATCGGTGAGCCCGCGCGCTAGGCCGTGACCCGATCAAGGCTTGACCGGATGGGCCGCCGTGGTGGTGGTTGTTTCCGGGGTCACGTTGCCGGACGGGCTGGCCGAGGGCACGACCAGTTCCTGCGGCGGTGTGAAAGGCGCGGTCAGTTCTGCGGTGCCGCGCGCCTTGTCATAGATGCAGACATAGCGGTCAGCCGCACCATCGGGATGGCTGGTAATAAGCAACGCCGCCCCATAGCTTTCCGAGCCGAAGGGGTTCACCTCGATCGCCGTCTCGCCCCCTTGCGGGGCCAGGGCGGAACAGGCGGTCTCGACATCGGTGCGGAACTTTTCCCATTCGTCGGGGCCCGAGGCCAGAACCGGCCCCGCAACCAACATCAACAGCAGCGTCAATCGCATCGAAAGCTCCCCTTTTGACGATCAACGCCGCCAAAGGGGTCAGGGTTGCGTCAGGCCCAGTCGCGCCACGAAATCAGCCACCGCAGCGTCATCCCCTGCCGAAAGCGATCTGAACAACGTCGCCTGCGACCGCAGGATCGGTTCCGCCCCGATGACCTTCAGGTGATTGGCGCGCAGCGTTTCACCGGACGAGGTGATGTCGGCGATCGCCTCGGCGGTCAGATTGGCCACGGTGCCTTCGGTCGCACCCTGACTGTCGACCAGCTGATAATCGGCGACCTCTTCGGCTGAAAGCCAGGCGCGCACCAGCCGGTGGTATTTGGTGGCGATGCGCAGGCGAAAACCGTGCTGGGCGCGAAAATCACGGGCAATGGTGGCGAAGTCATCCAGCGTCTCGCAATCGCGCCAGCAGGCGGGAACCGCCAGGATCAGGTCGGCATGGCCAAAGCCCATGGGCGCCAGTTCCTGCACATGGCTGCGCCAACCGGCCAGCTTTTCGCGGATCAGGTCAGTGCCGGTTACGCCCAGATGGATGCGCCCGGCCTTGAGTTCGCGCGGGATTTCCCCGGCCGACAGCAGCACCAGGGCCACATTGTCCGCACCTTCGACGCGGCCGGCATATTCGCGTTCCGAACCCGCCCGGGACAGCGTGATGCCGCGCTGCGCGAACCAGTCGAAGCACTGTTCCATCAGCCGCCCCTTGGACGGCACCCCCAGGCGGATCATCCCAGCCCCCCCAGTTCATGGACAAGGCCGGGGCGGATGATGCCGCCCACCGCCGGAATGGAACGCCCCTGCGCCTGGCCCAGCACCGCCGCCAGCGCGTCATAGCGCCCGCCGGTGGCGACCGGCGGCCAGTCGGCCCGCCCCGGCGCCAGAAAGCTGAAGGTCATGCCGTCGTAATATTCCATGGTGTGACGGCCGTGGCTGGCATCGAAACGGATCGCCGCCACATCGATGCCGCGCGCCGACAGCAGGGTCAGGTTGCGGTCAAGCCGGTTCGCCGCCTCGGCAATGTCGGGAATTTCGGCGGCCAGCAGCCGCAGTTGCGCCAGCGCCTGTGGGGCCGGGGCATCGATGGCGAACAGCCGCTGCAGCCGCTCGACCCAGACCGGGGCCAGGGGGCTTTCCGCGCCGTCGGCCTCGAGCCGCTCGATCCGGGCCTGCATTTCCTCGGGCGAGCGCAGGCCGGTCCAAGGCGCCGAACTGGCGGGAAAGTCGCGCGGCGTGGCCGGGCTGGCAAAGCGTTCCAGCAACCGGGCAAAGCGACGCGGCCGCCAGATGTGATGCAGCAGCGCCGCCCGCCGCGCCCCCGACAAGGGCAGCGCCCGCACCGCATCCATCAACAGGTCCATGTCGCCCATCACCGCCTGCAACCGCAGGCCCGACAGGATGTCGTGAAACAGCGCGAAAACCTCGGCATCGGCATCGGGATCGCGGGCAAAAAGCTCGAACCCTGCCTGCAGGTATTCATTGTCGCGCGGGTGTTCGGGCTGATATTCGCCCTGGTCCTGCTTGCGAAACACCTCGCCCAGATAGCAGTAACGCGCGGGCTCGGCGCCGGATTGCATGTGCATCTGCACCACCGGCACGGTGAAATCGGGGCGCAGCATCACCTCGCCCCGGATCGGGTCCTGGGTCACATAGGCGCGGGCGCGAATATCCTCGCCATAAAGATCCAGCAGGGTTTCGGCGGGCAACAGCAGATCGGGGGCGACTTCCTGCGCCCCGGCGGCGCGAAAGGCCGCCAGGATCTGCTGGCCGATCGCCTGTTTCTCGCGCTTGCTCATCCCAGGATCCGCCGCACTTCGGACACCAGGGCGTCGCGGGGCACCTCGGTCTGGGCAGGCTGTGCCTTCCATTCTTCGTGGCTGGCCTGGGCGGCGATGCGCGCGCCCAGCACCAGATCCTTGACCTGGACCACGCCGCGCTCGGCCTCGGCCTGGCCCTGGATGATGGCGACCGGCGACTGGCGTTTGTCAGCGTATTTCAACTGGTTGCCAAAGTTCTTGGGATTGCCCAGATAGACTTCGGCGCGGATGCCGGCGGCGCGCAGTTCCGCTGCCATCGCCTGATAATCGGCCATGCGCTCGCGATCCATGACCGTCACCACCACCGGGCCCTTGTCCTGACCACCCATCAGCCCCTTGGCGCGCAGGGCCGCCAACAGGCGGTCCACGCCGATCGACACGCCGGTGGCGGGCACCTTCTGCCCGGTGAAACGCTCGACCAGCCCATCATAGCGCCCGCCCCCGGCGACGCTGCCGAACTGGCGCTTGCGGCCCTTGTCGTCCAGGATCTCGAAGGTCAGTTCGGCCTCGAACACCGGGCCGGTGTAATAGCCCAGGCCACGCACGATCGAGGGGTCGATGATCGCCCGATCCTCGCCCACGCCCATCGCGGACAGCATCCGGGCGATCTGGGCCAGTTCCTCGACCCCCTCGGCGCCCGCCTCCGAACCGCCGACGGCCGCGCGCAGATTGTCCAGCGTGCGGGCATTGTCGGCACCTTTCGAGGTCAGGAACGCCAGCACCGGCTCGGCCTGTTCCGGCGACAGCCCCACCCCCTCGATAAAGGCACCCGAGTCGTCGCGCCGCCCCTGGGTCAGCAGCTGGCGCACACCATCGGCGCCAACCTTGTCGAACTTGTCGATGGTGCGCAGCACGTCGTCGGCGGGCTTGCCGGCGGCCACGCCCATCGATTCCAGGATGCCGTTCAGCACCTTGCGGTTGTTGATGCGGATCAGGTAATCGCCGCGCCGGATGCCGGCATGTTCCAGCGCCGCCGCCAGCATCGCGCAGATTTCCGCATCCGCCGCGACCGAGGCCGAACCGACCGTATCGGCATCGCATTGATAGAACTGGCGGAAGCGGCCAGGGCCGGGCTTTTCGTTGCGCCAGACCGGTCCCATGGCATAGCGCCGGTAGGGGCTGGGCAAGTCGTTGCGGAACTGTGCCGCCACCCGCGCCAGCGGCGCCGTCAGGTCATAGCGCAGCGCCAGCCAGTCACCGCTGCCGCCGCCGGGCACCTCGGCCTCTTGCCAGGCAAAGACACCGGCATTGGGACGGTCTACGTCGGGCAGGAATTTCCCCAGCGCCTCGACAGTTTCCACGGCGCTGGTTTCCAGGGGGTCGAAACCGTGGCGATGATAGATTTCGGCGATGCGGTCCAGCATCTGCTTGCGCTCGGTCACATCAGCGCCGAAATAGTCACGGAACCCCTTGGGCGTCTCTGCCTTGGGCCGGGGTTGTTTCTTTTGATCTTTCGCCATGGTTTGCCTCGGGCTTTTCCATGCGGCGGTCTAGCGGATGGTGATGGCATGGACAAGCACGAGCGGATCGAGCGGCTTGAGGAGGCGGTAGCGCATCTGTCGCGTATCGCCGAGGATCTGTCCGAGGTCGTCGCCCGGCAAGAGGGCGAGATCGCGCGCCTGGCGCGCCGGGTCGGCCTGCTGATGGAACGCGAGGCCGAGCGCGAGGCCGAGACCGGCACCATCCCCCTTGCCGACCAGCGCCCGCCGCATTGGTGAGCGGGCGCCGAATGCGACCTTGCAGCTAGCGGTTCGCCGGTCCCAGACGCGGCCCGGCAGGCGCCGCGGGGGCCTGCGGTCGGGTCAGCGGCGGCTCGACGCCGCGCCCCGGCGCGGTATTGGCGACCGGCCGCATCGGCTGGCTGAAGGGCATGCGCCCCGGACCACCCAGCACCGTGGGCGCGGCGGATTGGGCGGGTTGCGACGCCGGCGCGTCTTGCTGCTGGGGTTCCGGCTGGGATTGCGACGCCTGCGCCGGCGGCGTCACGGGCGGCGTCACCGGCTGCGCCTGCGGACGTTCATGCCCGGCGCGGTCGTCATCGCCCGGCAGTCGGCGGCGAAAGATCAACAGGTTGTGATAGACCGTGGTGCGCCCGGTCAGGCCCGAACGTTCCTCGGCCGGCAGGGTTTCGGCGCGCAGGTATTCCCAGCCGTCGCCGGCCATGGCGTTCAATGTCTCGGCCAAGGTGGCGGCGAAACGCTCGATGCCGCTGCGCGCGCCGCGCAGCTTTTCGCCGCGGGCCGGCGCGGGAATGACGGTATATTCATAACTGCTCATGCGAGGGCCTTTCGCTTTGCGGCGCAGGTTAGGCGCAAACCGCATCCAAGGGAAGCGCGACGCGGTGTTTGCACCGGTTGCCTAGCGCCGGCGGGTGATGCCTTCGATCGGTGGCAGCGGCACCGGCTGGGTCACACGCTGCGGATCGCGGCGTTCGTAAAAGGCATTGCCGCCCGCAGTCAGCACATAGTGCATGTTGTCATAGCCAAAGCGATGGCTGGCGGCGTGAAAGAACATCGCCTTGCCGATCAGGGGGTGGCGTTCGCCATGCATCACCGCACGCGCGGCCTCGCGCACATCCGGCATGGCCCGCGAATTCATCTTGCGCGTCATGATGCCCGGCGCGAACTGGTTCTTCTGCCCGACCACCCCGCAGACCGAGCGTGGATAGCGGCCGGATTCCACGCGGTTCATCACCACGCTGCCCACGGCGATCATGCCATCGCGGCTGGAACGGTTGGATTCAAAGAACATGGCGCGTTCCATGCATTCCAGTTCGGAATGGCGCCGGCCCAGGCCGCAGCCGGCCAGGGTGGCAACCGACAGGACCAGCGCAAGCGCCGCCCGGGTCGAGACGTGGGTAAGGGACATGGTCGATGATTCCGCTGCTCGGCAGTGCCGTTATTATCCTTGGGCACAGATTAGCAGCAGGGCCGGCGTCTGGGCAACGCCCCAGCGCCGGCACATGAGACAGGATTATTGCCCCAGCTTTTGGCTGACCAGTTCCTGGACTGCGGCAGGATTGGCCTTGCCGCCGGTAGCCTTCAGCACCTGGCCGACGAACCAGCCCGCCAGCTTCGGATTGGCCTTGGCCTTTTCGACCTGCGCGGGATTGGCGGCGATGATTTCGTCCACGGCCTTTTCGATTGCACCCAGATCGGTGACCTGCTTCATGCCGCGCGCTTCGACGATCTGCGCGGGATCGCCCCCCTCGGTCCAAAGGATCTCGAACAGATCCTTGGCGATCTTGCCCGAAATCTGGCCACTTGCGATCAGGTCGATCACCCCGCCAAGCTGCTGGCTGGACACCGGAGAGCTGTCGATGCTCAGCCCCTGCTTGTTCAGTCGGCCGAACAGTTCGTTGATGACCCAGTTTGCCGCCATCTTGCCGTCGCGCCCGGCGGCCACGGCCTCGAAATAATCGGCATTCTCGACCTCGGCGGTCAGAACGCCAGCGTCATATTCCGACAGGCCCAGTTCGGTGACAAATCGCGCCTTCTTGGCATCGGGCAGTTCCGGCATCCCGGCGGCAATGGCATCGACCCATTCCTGATCGATATCCAGCGGCAGCAGGTCGGGATCGGGGAAATAGCGATAGTCATGCGCTTCCTCTTTCGAGCGCATGCTGCGCGTCTGGCCCCGGTCGGGATCGTAAAGCCGGGTTTCCTGCACGACCGTTCCGCCATCCTCCAGAATGGCGATCTGGCGACGGGCCTCGTATTCGATGGCCTGCTGGATGAAGCGCATCGAGTTCATGTTCTTGATCTCGCAGCGGGTGCCCAGATGGCGGAAATCGCCGGTCTGCTGATAGCGTTCATAGGCGCCGGGCGGGCAGACGCTGACGTTCACGTCGGCGCGCAGGTTGCCGTTCTGCATGTTGCCGTCGCAGGTGCCCAGATAGCGCATGATCTGGCGCAGCTTGGCAACATAGGCGGCGGCTTCCTCGGGGCCGCGGATGTCGGGACGGCTGACGATTTCCATCAGCGCAACCCCGGTGCGGTTCAGGTCCACGAAGGACATGTTCGGATCCATGTCATGGATCGACTTGCCGGCATCCTGCTCCAGGTGGATGCGCTCGATGCGCACGCGACGGGCAACGCCGGGCCCCATGTCCACGATCACCTCGCCCTCGCCCACGATGGGGTGGTAAAGCTGGCTGATCTGATAGCCCTGCGGCAGGTCGGGATAGAAATAGTTCTTGCGGTCGAAGGCGCTGCGCAGGTTGATCGCCGCCTTCAGCCCCAGCCCGGTCTTGACCGCCTGGGCCACGCAGAATTCGTTGATGACGGGCAGCATCCCCGGCATCCCGGCATCGACGAAGGCCACGTTGCTGTTCGGCTCGGCCCCGAAACTGGTCGAGGCGCCCGAGAACAGCTTGGCGTTGGAACTGACCTGGGCATGCACCTCCAGCCCGATGACCAGTTCCCAGTCCTGTTTCGCACCCTGGATGACCTTGGGTTCCGGGGCGGTATAGGTCAGATGATCGAGCATGGCACTTTCCTTGGCATTTGGCGGCTGTTCTAGGCGCTTGGGGCGCTGCTCGCAAGCGGCTCTAGCGTCCTCCGGGTCGTCCGGGACGGGCATGGCGCGGATCCGCGGCACCCTCTTCGATATCGATCGGCGCGGCGCTGGGGCCGGCTGAAAAGCGTTCGATAAGCGCATTTTCCAACTGCCGGTTCAGGTCACGGCTGAGCCTGACATATTCGGGATTTTCGTGCAGAGGCACACCGGGTTTCCAGACTTCTGCCAATTGCCGCAAATGCGCACGGTCCATCCGGTAGAAGATACGTTCCAGCTCTGATGCCTCATAGGGCGAAAGCCCCAGCTGTTCCAGCGCATAGCGGCCCGCGCGCAGGGAACTGTCGAAGGTTTCGCGCACGATGTGATCTGCCCGTGCCGCATAAAGCTGGAACACGTTCACCCTGTCGCGCGCCCGGGCGATGATGACGATATCGGGGCGTTGTTCGCGGGCGAAACGCACAAGGCGCAGGTTCGATTCCGGATCGTCCAGCGCCGCCACCAAAACGCGCGCCTTGCCCAGGCCGGCTGCAGCAAGGATTTCGGGTCGGGTCGGATCGCCGAAGTAACCCTTGAAACCAAAGCGACGCATCAGCTGGATCACCTCGAGGTCATGATCCAGCACCGTGGTCTTGTAACCCGACATTGTCAGCAAACGGTTGACGACCTGACCAAATCTGCCAACCCCGGCAATGATGATCGGTTGCTGCTCGGCGATTTCGTCGGGGGGCAGGCTGGCGCGGTCCTCGGCAATGCGTCGGGTGATGAAGTCGGACAGGATGAACAGCAAGGGTGTCGCCAGCATCGACAGCGCGATCACCAGCAGAAAGCCCTGCGCCAGCGGCTGGGGCAGGATCGCCAGCGAAACCGCATAGGAAATCAGCACAAAGCCGAACTCCCCCGCCTGGGCCAGCGACAGCGTGAACAGCGTGCGGTCGCGCGCGCGCAGGCCGGTGGCACGCGCCACCGCATGCAGCACCAGCGCCTTGGTGGCGATCAGGATGAAGGTGACGCCCAGGATGGTTCCGGGCCGCTCGAACAGCAGCCGCAGGTCCATGCCCGCGCCCACGGTGATGAAGAACAGCCCCAGCAGCAACCCCTTGAACGGGGCAATCTGGCCTTCAAGTTCGTGGCGCAGCTCTGACCCCGCCAGCATCACCCCGGCCAGAAACGTGCCCAGCGCCGGCGACAGTCCGACCATTTCCATCATCGAGGCGATGCCGACCACGATCAGCAATGCCAGCGCGGTATTCAGTTCGTTCAATCGCGCCGCATAGACATAGCGAAACATCGGCCGCACCAGGAACTGGCCGATCAGCACCACCGCCGCAACTGCGGCCAGCGTCACCAGCGCCGCGCCCCAGCCCGGCAGGCTGTGCATGAAGGCCGCGCCCATGTGTTCCTCGTCAGCGGCCAAGGCAGCGCGCGTGGCCAGCAAGGGCATGATGGCCAGCATCGGGATCACGGCGATGTCCTGGGTCAGCAGCACCGCAAAGGCGCTGCGCCCGCCCGGCGTCTGCATCAGCGACTTTTCCGACAAGGTCTGCAACACGATGGCGGTCGAGCTGAGCGACAGGATCATCCCCAGCGTCAGCGCCACGCGCCAGTCCTGACCCAGCGCCAGCGCCGCCAGCGACAGCAGGGCCGTGGTGCCCAGAATCTGCATCCCCGCAAGACCCAGCAGACGCTTGCGCATCTGCCACAGCGCCTGCGGTTCAAGCTCGAGCCCGATCAGGAACAGCATCATCACCACGCCGAATTCGGCAAAATGCTGCAGGTCGGCCATTTCGCCGGCAGATCCGGCAATGCCCAGGGCCGGGCCGATGACGATGCCTGAAATAAGATAACCAAGGACCGACCCGAACCCCAGTCGCGCAGAAAGCGGCACTGCGATCACCATTGCCAGCAAGTAGACAGTGGCGGTCGGCAGAAAAGCTTCCATCAGCGCCCGTCCAGCATCCGCAACTCGCGCACCTGCCCGGCCTTGACATAGGTGATACGACCGTCGCCGATCGAATTGATGGTGCCGCCGTCGATGCGGTCGCCCAGCCGGACAGTGACCACCCGGCCATTGCGCAGGCGGATCAGGGCCCGGCTGGCGTTGCCGGCACCGATGATGCCGATGATCGTCGTGCGGCCCAGATCAATCCCCCGCGACTGGGTCGCCGCCTTTGCCACCGTGGCAGACGACGAACCGCGCGACAGTGCGGCCGCAGCGATTTCGGGTTCGTTATCCACTTCGGGCGGACGATATTCCTGTCGACGGGCGCGGGCGGCACGCTCCTCGGCTTCGGCCTGGGCGCGGGCACGGGCCTCGGCCTGGGCGCGGGCCTGAGCCTCGGCGCGGGCATCGGCAGCAGCGCGGGCACGAATGCGGGCCTCGGCCTGGGCTTGCAGCTGTTCGTCCAGCGCCCGACGCGCGGCCAGTTCCGCCTCGCTCGGTCCGGGGGCAGCGGCAGGCGCGACGGGCGCGGCCGCAGCCGCTGCGGCTGTCGCATCGCCGGGCAGGGTCGTGGCAGGGGCTGCCGCATCCGGTGCGGGCGCAGGGCCGGAGCGGTTTTCGCTGCGGCGCGGCGGGATCGCCGATGATGTCAGGGCCGAAAGTTGCACCGCCCCCGGGGTCGATGGCGAGGCCTCGACGGCCGCAGCGATTGCCGCCTCGACGGCACCGCCCGAAAGGCTGGCGGCGCTTGCCGCAGCCGAACCCGCATTGCCTGCGGCATTGCCGGGTCGCGGCCGCGGGCGGGCCGATGCACGCAAAAGCCCGCCCGAATCCCGGGCGGGCGTGGCAGCACTTGCGGCCCGTTCGGGGCGATCAGGCGGCGGCGCATTCGCAGCGCGCACAGCGGCATCGATGGCCGCAGGCTGCCCGGCATCGCTGGCGGTCGCAGGTGCGGCGCCCGTCAACGGTTTGCGCAGGGGCCGCGCCTGTGCCCATCGCGTTGTTTCCTGGATCGGCGCCACCGTCATCACAACATGCAGGCGCAGATCTTGCGCAAGGGCGCGCAACTGGGCGCGCTCTTGCGGGGTCAACAGCTGCGCATCATCCTGTTGCGCCGGAGGCAGCTCGGGCATCGAGCCTTCCGGCCGCTGCGGGGGGCGCCCGCTGGCCGCAACGGGCCCGCGCGGTTGCGCCTGCGGTTCTGCCGCGGCAGGCTGGCCTTGCGCGCCGCCCTGGGCTTGCGGCTGGATCACGGCCCGACGCGCAGGTGGGCGCGTGCCCGCCAGTATCTGCGGCTGGCGCTGGCTTGCCTCGTAAGGAATGGGGTTTCCAGGCACCCGCGGCGCGCTATCTTCACGCGGAACCGATGTTTGCGGGGCGCTGCGACGCGGTGCGACCTGTGGCCTTGCCGAGCGGCTCAGGCCGGGGCTGGCAGCCGCTACCTGCCGCGAGGTGGCCGCAGCTTGGGTCGCGGGCGCCGAACGCGGCCGCGCCGCCTGGCTGGCGCGCGGCTGTGCCGTCACCGGCGTTTCTGCCTGGGCCGCGCGCGCAGGCGCGGACGGCGGGGCACTTGCACCGGGTGCGGAAGCTGCGGACGCCGGCAAGGGTGTCGCCGTTTGTTCCGGGGTGGCGGTTTGCGCGGGCGCCGCGGGGGACTGGGCCGGTGCCGGCAGTTGTGCGGCCTCTGCCCTGGTCTCTTGCGCGGATGGCGCCGGCGTCACCGGCTGCGACGGCGTATGCGCAGCAGGGGGCACCACCGCGGCGGCCACGGCGGCGGCCGCAACCATGACGCGCCGACGCTCGGCCTCGGTCAGGGCCGAAGGTGCGGGCGCCTGGGACGGCGCAGCCTCGGCGGATTGCGAAGATGAGGACGGCGCAGGGGCATCCACCGTTGCAGAAGCCGCATCTGCGCCAATCGGGGGGGCAGGTTCCGTGTCCGCCAGAGGGGTATTCTCGACAGCGTCGGCTTCGGGTGCCGCAATCGCAGCCACCTGTTCCGGCATCTGCCGATCTCGTGGTCCGAGAAATGCCCATATCAGGACCAGCCCCAGGACCAGAGCCCCCAGCATCGCGACCAGCCCCGTCAGCCCGCCGCGCCCGGTCGTCGGCACCCGGCGGCCGGCCGCATCGGCTGCACCCAAGGGGCGCGCCCGCAGAACCGCGGCTTCGGTATCCGGCTGCTCGGCGAAGTGGGGTGTTGCATCGCCGGCCGGGGCCGGTTGCGGCACCTCAAGCGGAACGGTCGGCGAGGGCGTCGGCAGCGCCGAGTGATCCGTCAGCGGATGAGGCGGTATGCGCGTCACCACAAGATCGCCCGCAACAACATGATCGGGTTGCGCGGGCGCCGCGTTCTGGGCGGCATCGGCGGGCACGGCCTGGTTAACGCCATCGGCCCGAAGATCCAGATCCGTATCCGCGACTGAATCCTGCGAGGGGGCAATGGCTGCGGCGGGCGTCGGCCCGGCCTCTTCGGGCAAGTCCGGCAGATCGAAGCGGGGCGCAGCGGGAAACTGCTCGGGCGCTGGATCGGCACTGTATTGCTGGGCCGCAAAACCATACTGCTGCGCGAAATCGCGCGCCTCGCGCAGGGTCTGACACGCCACGGCAGCGACCCGCACCTTTTCCCCCTGCCCCGCCCAATCAAAGGCCAGTTCGGCCACCGGATAAGGGGTCAACCCATCCAGGGCCCTTGCAACCGCCTGACCGCGCCCCGGCCCCTCGGCAACGGCAAGGTCTGTATAAAGGATCTGGTCATCGGGAATGATGACCGTGACGGGCAGCGCCGCGGCGCTTGACTCCGCCCCCGCCATCGAACGCAGTCGCATCAGTTCCTCGCGGAACGAGGCCGAGTCGAAATCGACCGAGCCGAGATGCCGCCACGCCTGCGGCCGAACCACCGCACCAAGCGCGGGTCGCTCCCGCCGTTGCAGATGCACGGCATCCTCGCTGAAGGACAGGGCATATTCGGTGACGGGATCCAGCGACATCAATGGGCTCTGCTCTGCGGTTGCGGCGCCTGCGCGCGTTCTTATGTTCTGTTTCACCGACTAACCCAGATCACGCAGCGTGAAAAGCCAAACACCGGATTGTGAGGCAGCCAAATGCGATTTCGCGGGTTATATCCACCCTATCGATAGCGGCACGGCACCATGCCGCGCCTCAAGGAGTTGAAAACACCTCATGTCCCGATTTCGTCCGCTTCTGACCGCCGCCACCGTGATCGTCCTGGGCGCCTCGCCCCTGATCGCCCAGCCTGCAAGCCCGGTGACGCCGCCTCCGGCCCCGATGGGACATGCCGCCATGAAACACCACGCCCCCGCCGCCCGCCTGACCGTGACCGGCCAGGGCCGATCGACTGCGCAGCCCGACATGGCGCGCATCGATCTGGGCGTCAGCACCCGCGCCGCCACCGCGGCCGAGGCGATGAGCCAGAATTCGGCCGCGCAGGCCAAGGTCATCGAGACGCTGAAGGCCGAGGGGATCGAGGCGCGCGACATCCAGACCTCGGGGCTGAACCTGTCGCCGGTGATCGAATATGCCCAGGACCAGGCGCCGAAACTGACCGGCTATGCGGCGCAGAACACGGTGGCCGTCAAGGTGCGCGACATCGCCGGGCTGGGCGCGGTGCTGGACAAGCTGGTCGCCTCGGGCGCCAATGAAATCAGCGGCATCAGCTTTTCGCGCGAGGACATGACCGAGGCCGAGGATAAGGCCCGCGCCGACGCCGTCGTCGATGCCCGCCGCCGTGCAGAAATCATGGCCGAAGCCGCCGGCATGCGGCTGGGCCGGCTGATCGCCCTGTCCGAGGGTCAGGATGCCCCGCCCCCGCGGCCGATGGCGATGATGGCCGATGCCAAGGCATCGGGCGGCGCACCGATCGAGGCCGGCGAACTGTCGATCAGCGCCAGCGTCACCGCCGTCTATGCGATGCTGCCGGCCGACGCCCCTGCCGAGGCCGAGGATGAGCCCGCGCCCGAGGCACCGCCGGCCAACTGAACCGACACTGAACCCAGATAATGGCCGGCGCGGCGATGATGCCGCGCCGGCATTTTGCCGTCAGCCGGTGGCGGCGGCCAGCGCCTGGTCCAGATCGGCAATGATGTCGGCCGGATCTTCGATGCCGATGGACAGCCGCACCACATCCGGTCCGGCGCCGGCGGCGATCTTCTGTTCGTCGGTCAGCTGGCTGTGGGTGGTCGATGCCGAATGGATCACCAGCGACCGCGCATCGCCCAGGTTGGCGACATGGCTGAACAGCTTGAGATTGTCGACCAGCCGCACCGCCGCGTCATAGCCGCCCTTGATCGAAAAGGTGAACAGCGCCCCGCAACCCTTGGGATAGACGCGCCGCGCGGTATCGTTCCAGGGCGAGGAGGCCAGCCCCGCATAGGTCACCGACATCACGCGCGGATCCTGTTCCAGCCACTCGGCCACCTGGCGGGCGTTCTCGACATGCCGCGCCATGCGCAGGCCCAGGGTCTCGATCCCCATCAGCGTGTAATGGGCAGCCTGCGGGTTCATCGTCATGCCAAGATCGCGCAGCCCGATGGCGATACCGTGGAAGGTGAATGCCAGCGCGCCGAAGGTCTGGTGGAACTTCAGCCCGTGATAGGCCGGCTCGGGCTGGGACAGGCTGGGAAACCTGTCCGAGGCCGACCAGTCGAAACGCCCCGAATCCACCACCACGCCGCCGGTCACGGTGCCGTTGCCGGTCATGTATTTCGTCAGGCTGTGGACAACCAGCGTCGCCCCCAGTTCGATGGGCTTGCACAGATAGGGCGTGGCCAAGGTATTGTCGACGATCAGCGGCAGGCCAAGTTCGTCGGCAACCGCAGCCACCGCCGGAATGTCGGTCACATAGCCGCCGGGGTTCGAGATCGATTCGCAAAAGATCGCCCGGGTGTCGCCGTCCACCGCCGCGCGCAGCGCCTGCAGATCGTCGAAATCGACGAACTTGCACGACCAGCCAAAGCGGCGGATGGTCTGGCTGAACTGGGTGATGGTGCCCCCGTAAAGCCGGGTCGAGGCGATGATGTTGCGCCCCGGCCCCATCAGCGGGAACAGCGCCATGATCTGCGCCGCATGGCCCGACGAACAGCAGACCGCACCTGCCCCGCCCTCCAGCGCGGCGATGCGGGTTTGCAGGGCCGCCACGGTCGGATTGGTCAGGCGCGAATAGATATAGCCGACCTCTTGCAGGCCAAAGAGCCGCGCGGCGTGGGCCGCATCCTGAAAGACATAGGCCGTGGTCTGATAGATCGGCACCTGGCGCGCGCCGGTGGCCGGATCGGGCGCGGCGCCCGCATGAATGGCGTTGGTGTCGAATCCCCAGTTGTCGGACATGGAAACCTCGTGTGTTGGTCGCGGTGAGACTGGCGCATAAGCGTCGACAACGCCACAGAAATCGGGAAGCGGCAGGCCAGGGCATGATCCCGTCGGCCTGGCCCTGCATCCGCAGGATGGCGCAAGCGCCCGCACGCACCCCCGGAAAGGAAACCGTGGCCAAACCGCAACCATCACGTCATGATGGGCCTATCCTGCCCTCTGGCTGCCCTCTGGACCGAACCGCCCATGACCGATACCGCCCCGCAAACGCGACACCATGCTGAACGGCTGGATGATCGCGCCCTGGATCTGCTGTTTCGCAACGCCCGCAGCTACAACCGCTACACCGACCGGCCGGTCAGCGAAGCGACCTTGCGCGACGTCTGGGAACTTGCACGCCTGGGCCCGACGTCGGCCAATTCATCGCCCGCGCGGATCGTGTGGTGTTGCAGCGCCCAGGCCAAGGCAGATCTGGCGGCAATGGCTTCCTCCGGCAATGCGCGCAAGATCCTTGCGGCCCCTGTCACCGCGATCATCGGCATGGACCTGGAGTTTTGCGACAAGCTGCCGATGCTTTTCCCCCATGCCGACGCCCGCCCATGGTTCTCGGGCAATGACAGGACGATCGAAATGCACGCCCTGCGCAATTCGTCCCTGCAGGGCGCCTATCTGATGCTGGCGGCGCGGGCGCTGGGTCTGGACGCCGGGCCGATGGGAGGATTCGACGCCAAGGCGGTCGAGGCGCGGTTTTTCCCGGGCGGGACGGTGCGCGCCAATTTCATCTGCACATTGGGGTATGGCGACCCGACCGGGCTACATCCGCGGCTGCCGCGCCTGTCTTTCGACGAGGCCACCCGTCTGGCCTGACAGCCGATCGGAAACCGCCCGAAAAAGCTGTGCGGCACCGGCTGCGGCCATATGCTGCCCCTTGGTGTCGAGCAAATGCCCGAACCGGCCGCAAAACTCCGGCCAGTCGATCCGCTGCACCCTTGGAGACATGCCCCGCTGGATACGGCCGAATCGGGCCAGAAACCGTTCCCGTCCTGGCGCAGGGCAAGCAGCAGGCAAATGCGCATCGTCAGGCGCGCTGCGAGGCCGTGAAAAAGGAAAGCAAGGCGAAATGCACCGCAACCCGCGCAAGCGCCGGCCATTGCCACGCCGCAGGCTGCTGCCTGAAATTCGCAATACTTTCAATGATTTATGGTGCGGTCGAGAAGACTCGAACTTCCACTCCGGTTAGGGAACAGCGACCTCAACGCTGCGCGTCTACCAATTCCGCCACGACCGCATCTTCGCAGGCTTGGGTCTATTAGACGGTTGCGGGACGGATGAAAAGGGGCATTTTCATCCGCCCGGCCATCATTCGGCCGCCACGGCCGCCTGCGGGGTATAGTTCAGGATCGGCGCCAGCCAGCGCTCGGCCTCGGCCGGGGTGATCCCCTTGCGCGCGGCGTAATCCAGAACCTGATCGTGCTCGACCTTGGCGACACCGAAATAATAGGCGTCGGGATGGCCGATATACAGGCCCGATACCGAAGCCCCGGGCCACATCGCCATGGATTCGGTCAATTCGACACCCGTGGCCTCAGTGGCATCCAGCAACCGGAACAGGGTCAGCTTTTCGGTATGGTCGGGTTGCGCAGGATAGCCCGGCGCCGGACGGATCCCGGCATAAGGCTCGCCGATGAGTTCCTCGGGGGTAAAATCCTCTGTGGCATAGCCCCAATACTGCTTGCGCACGCGTTCATGCATCATTTCGGCAAGGGCCTCGGCAAATCGATCGGCCAGTGCCTGCACCAGAATGGCCGAAAAGTCGTCATGCGCGGCCTTGAAGCGGTCGGCAATCGCCTGCTCTTCGGCACCGGCCGTCACCACAAAGCCTCCGACATAATCCGGTTGTCCGACAGGGGCCACGAAATCGGCCAGGGCCACGTTCGGGCGACCGTCGCGCTTGGGCACCTGCTGGCGCAGGGTATGCAATACCGCCAGTTCCTTCTGGCGATCGTCTGCTGTGAACAGCCGGATGTCGTCGCCGACCCGGTTGGCCGGCCAGAAGCCAATCACCGCGCGCGGCGTGAACCAGCCTTCCTCGATGATCCGACGCAACATGGCCTGGGCATCGGCAAACAGCGCCCGCGCGGCCGCGCCCTGGGTCTCGTCCTCAAGGATGCGGGGATAGACTCCTTTCATCTCCCATGTCTGGAAAAATGGGGTCCAGTCGATATAGCGGGCAATCTCGGCCAGGTCGAAATCATCGATTACACGGGCACCCAGGAACTGGGGTGTGCGCGCCTGATAGGCGTCCCAGTCGATGCGCAGCGCATTGTCGCGCGCAGCCGCAAGCGACAGGCGCTTCTTGTCGGCCTCGGACCGGGCGTGGCGATTGGCCACATCCAGATATTCGCTGCGGATGCTGTCAAGGTAGGCCGCCTTTTGTCCCGACAGCAGGTTGCCCACCACGCCCACAGCGCGGCTGGCGTCGGTCACATAGACCGCCTGGCCACGCGCATAGCGGGGATGGATCTTGACGGCAGTATGCACCCGGCTGGTGGTCGCGCCGCCGATCAGCAGCGGGATGTCGAAGCCCTCGCGCTCCATTTCCGCCGCGACATGCACCATTTCGTCCAGCGAGGGCGTGATCAGGCCCGACAGGCCGATGATATCGACCTTTTCCGCCCGCGCCACCTCTAGGATCTTGGCCGCAGGCACCATCACGCCCAGGTCGATGATCTCATAATTGTTGCAGGCCAGAACAACACCGACGATGTTCTTGCCGATGTCATGCACGTCGCCCTTGACCGTTGCCATCAGCACCTTGCCGGCGCTGGAGGCCCCGCCAGCCTTTTCGGCCTCCATATGGGGCAGCAGATGCGCGACGGCCTGTTTCATCACCCGCGCCGATTTCACCACCTGCGGCAGGAACATCTTGCCGGCGCCGAACAGGTCGCCGACCACGTTCATCCCCGCCATCAGCGGCCCTTCGATGACATGCAGGGGACGTTCCGCGGCCAGTCGCGCCTCTTCGGTATCCTGTTCGATATATTCGGTGATGCCGTTGACAAGGGCGTGTTCCAGCCGCTTGTCCACCGGCCAGCTGCGCCAGGCCAGATCCTTTTCGCGCGCCTTGGCCCCGCCTTCGCCGCGAAAGCGCGCAGCGATTTCCAGCATGTTTTCGGTCGCGGTTCCCCCGCTCGCAGGGCGGCGGTTCAGCACCACATCCTCGCAGGCCTCGCGCAGTGCCGGATCGATCTGGTCATAGACCGCCAGCTGGCCGGCATTGACAATCCCCATGTCCATCCCTGCCTGGATGGCGTGATACAGGAATACCGCGTGCATCGCCTCGCGCACGGGTTCATTGCCGCGAAAGCTGAAGCTGAGGTTCGACACCCCGCCCGAGACATGCACATGCGGCAGCGTCTGGACGATGCGCCGCGTCGCGTTGATGAAGTCCAGCCCGTAGTTGTCGTGTTCCTCGATGCCGGTGGCGACGGCAAAGATATTGGGATCGAATATGATGTCCTCGGGCGGAAAGCCGACCTTGTTGACCAGCAGTTCATAGGCGCGGGTGCAGATTTCCACCTTGCGGTTTTCGGTATCGGCCTGGCCGGTTTCGTCAAAGGCCATCACCACCACCGCCGCGCCATAGCGCCGGCACAGGTCGGCCTGCTGCAAGAAAGCGGCCTCGCCCTCTTTCAGGCTGATCGAATTGACCACCGCCTTGCCCTGGACGCATTTCAACCCGGCCTCGATCACCTCCCATTTCGAGCTGTCGATCATCACCGGCACGCGGGCGATGTCGGGCTCGGCGGCGATCAGGTTCAGGTAATCGACCATGGCCTGACGGGAATCGATCAGCCCCTCGTCCATGTTCACATCGATGATCTGGGCGCCGTTTTCGACCTGGTCGCGGGCCACGTCCAACGCCGTCGCATAGTCGCCATTGGTGATCAGCTTGCGGAACCGGGCCGAGCCGGTGACATTCGTGCGCTCGCCCACATTGACGAAGGGAATGTCGTCGGTCTTGGTAAAAGGCTCCAGCCCCGACAGCCGCAGCCGCGGTTCGACCTGCGGGAGCGGGCGGGGCGGAAATTCGGCGACGGCCCGGGCAATGGCGGCGATATGTTCGGGGGTCGAGCCGCAGCAGCCGCCGACCACGTTGATCAGCCCCTCGCGCGCGAAATCGGCCACCTGCCGGGCCATGTCCTCGGGCGATTCGTCGTATTGGCCCATCTCGTTGGGCAGGCCGGCATTGGGATAGGCGCAGATCAGCGTGTCGACGACCGCCGAGAGTTCGGCCAGGTGCGGCCGCATCGCCTCGGCCCCCAGGGCACAGTTCAGGCCGAAGGTGATCGGCTGGGCGTGGCGCAGCGAATACCAGAAGGCGGTCGGCGTCTGCCCAGACAGGGTGCGGCCGGACAGATCGGTGATCGTGCCGGAAATCATGACCGGCAGCCGCAGATCGATGTCGGCGAACACCTCTTCGCAGGCGAAGACCGCGGCCTTGGCATTCAGCGTGTCGAAAATGGTCTCGATCAGGATCAGATCGGCGCCGCCATCGATCAGGCCGCGAATCTGCTGGGCATAGGCCGCGCGCAAATCGTCAAAGGTAACCGCGCGATAGCCCGGATTGTTCACGTCCGGACTGATCGAGGCGGTGCGGTTCGTCGGCCCGACCGCGCCCGCCACCCAGCGCGGACGCCCATCCTCGGCGGTGGCACGGTCCAGCGCGCGGCGTGCCAGGCGCGCGCCGTGATAGTTCAGGTCATAGACCGCTGATTCCATGCCATAATCTGCCTGGGCGATGGTCGTGGACGAAAAGGTGTTCGTCTCGACGATATCGGCCCCGGCCATGGCATAGCGGTAATGGATATCCTCGATCGCCTGCGGCTGGGTCAGGTTCAGCAGGTCGTTGTTGCCCTGTTGCGGGTGATCGCCCGAGGCAGGCGGGTGGCACCCGCAACCGCAGCCGGTGCCATGGCCGCGAAAATCGGCCTCGGCCAGTCCCAGCTGCTGGATCTGCGTGCCCATGGCGCCATCCAGGATCAGGATGCGCTGGCGGGCAGCATCGCGCAGGGCGGCAAAGACGGGCGAAACAGGCAGGGTCATGGCGGTATCCGGGTCTGATGAAGGCATCTGTATACAGCGCCTGCGGCTTTTAGTGAAATTCATCATGCGCACAATCATCATGCGCAGGATTCATGATCTGCCGTTTCTCTTGCGGCGCTGCTGGCTTCGGCCTATCTGCCAGCCATGACCGAATGGATTACCGCACCCGGCCTGACCGAATATGCCGATGCCGTCGCCCTGATGGAGGCGCGGGCCGCCGCCATTCACGCCGGCGAGGCCGACGAACTGGTCTGGCTGGTCGAACATCCGCCGCTTTACACCGCCGGGACCAGTGCGCGCCCCCAGGATCTGCTGGCCGCGCGCTTTCCGGTCCATGCCAGCGGCCGCGGCGGTCAATATACCTATCACGGACCCGGTCAGCGCGTGGTCTATACCATGCTGGACCTGAACCGGCGCGGGCGCGACGTGCGCGCCTTTGTCCAGAGCCTGGAAAACTGGGTCATCGACGCGTTGGCCGAATTCAACCTGCGGGGCGAGATCCGCCCGGGGCGCGTCGGGGTCTGGATCGCCCGCCCCGACAAGGCCCGGCTGGCCGACGGTTCGATGCGCGAGGACAAGATCGCCGCCATCGGCGTCAAGCTGCGCAAATGGGTCAGCTTTCACGGCATTTCCATCAATGTCGAACCCGACCTGGAGCATTATTCCGGCATCGTTCCCTGCGGCATTCAGGGCCATGGCGTGACCAGCCTGGTCGATATGGGCCTGCCTGTCGGCATGGCCGAGCTCGATCTGGCCTTGCAGCGCAACTTCATGCGCCATTTTCCGCCGCTGGCGGGTTGATCACGGAATTTTTGCCGGAATCTAGATGCAGCTTTTCCTTGCTGCGGCGTTTTGGCTGTGTTCGGATGCCGGCCAGCGTGATAGGCCTTGCGCCCGCATCGCCCGGGCCGATTGTCCCGGCAGCAGCCAATTTCGGAGGAGCCGATATGAAACTCAGTATCTACGCCACTCTGGCCACCGTTGCCCTCGCCCTGCCCGCGGCCGCGCAGGACGCTGGCGATCCGGCCAAGGGCGAAAAGGAATTCGCCAAGTGCAAGGCCTGCCACATGGTCCAGGCCCCCGATGGAACCGACATCATCAAGGGCGGAAAGACCGGCCCGAACCTTTATGGCGTCGTCGGCCGCAAGGCGGGCACGGCCGAAGGCTTCAAATTCTCGAACGCGCTGATCAAGCTGGGTGAGGCGGGCGAAATCTGGACCCCCGAGGATCTCGAGCATTACATCACCGATCCGAACAAGTATGTCGAGGAAAAGGTCGGCGACAAGTCCCTGAAAACCAAGATGACCTTCAAGATGGCCAAGAACCAGGCCGATATCGTCGCCTTCCTGGCCCAGCATTCGCCCGACGCCGGCGCTGGCGCGGCAACCGCTGCCGAGGCCCCGGCCGAAGCCGCCGAGGGCGAAGCCGCGGCCGAGGGCGCACCGGCCTCGAACTGACGACACCTGTCGTTCGCAGGACACAACTGCGCCTCCGCGGCCACAAAGGCCCCGGTGGCGCATTTTTTACTAAGCACCGCGCATTGCGAGGGGTATGATTTCGGTCTAGAAACGGAACCGAGTCCGTCGGCCGGCCCGGCCGGCCCGCCGCACGATTAGGGAGTCCACGCATGGCAGACGCAGCCGTTCACGGCCACGGAGACCATCATGACACCCGCGGGTTCTTCACCCGCTGGTTCATGTCAACAAACCACAAGGATATCGGTATCCTTTACCTGTTCACGGCCGGCCTCGTCGGCCTGATCTCGGTATGCTTCACCGTCTACATGCGGATGGAGCTGCAGCATCCGGGCGTGCAATACATGTGCCTGGAAGGTGCGCGCTTCATCGCCGACGCATCGGCCGAATGCACGCCGAACGGCCATCTGTGGAACGTCATGATCACCTATCACGGGGTGCTGATGATGTTCTTCGTGGTGATTCCGGCACTGTTCGGCGGTTTTGGCAACTATTTCATGCCGCTGCACATCGGCGCGCCGGACATGGCCTTCCCGCGGCTGAACAACCTCAGCTACTGGATGTATGTCTGTGGCGTGGCGCTGGGCATCGCGTCGCTGCTGGCACCGGGCGGTTCGGACCAGCCGGGTTCGGGCGTGGGCTGGGTTCTGTATCCGCCGCTGTCGACGACGGAATCGGGCTATTCGATGGACCTGGCCATCTTTGCCGTCCACGTTTCGGGGGCCTCGTCGATCCTGGGGGCCATCAACATCATCACCACCTTCCTGAACATGCGCGCCCCGGGCATGACGCTGTTCAAGGTGCCGCTGTTCGCATGGTCGGTGTTCATCACCGCCTGGCTGATCCTGCTGTCGCTGCCGGTGCTGGCCGGCGCCATCACCATGCTGCTGATGGACCGCAACTTCGGCACCAACTTCTTCAACCCGGCCGGAGGTGGTGACCCGGTGCTGTATCAGCACATCCTGTGGTTCTTTGGCCACCCCGAGGTCTATATCATCATCCTGCCCGGATTCGGCATCATCAGCCATGTCATCTCGACCTTCGCGCGCAAGCCGATCTTCGGCTATCTGCCGATGGTCCTGGCCATGGCGGCCATCGGGATCCTGGGCTTCGTGGTCTGGGCGCACCACATGTATACGGCCGGCATGTCGCTGACCCAGCAGGCCTATTTCATGCTGGCGACCATGACCATCGCCGTGCCCACGGGCATCAAGGTGTTCTCTTGGATCGCGACGATGTGGGGCGGCTCGATCGAGTTCAAGACCCCGATGCTGTGGGCCTTTGGCTTCCTGTTCCTGTTCACCGTCGGTGGCGTCACCGGCGTGGTGCTGAGCCAGGCGCCGCTGGACCGCGTCTATCACGACACCTACTACGTCGTGGCGCACTTCCACTACGTGATGTCGCTGGGCGCCGTCTATGCGATCTTTGCCGGTGTCTACTACTGGATCGGCAAGATGTCGGGTCGCCAGTATCCGGAATGGGCGGGCAAGCTGCACTTCTGGACCATGTTCATCGGGTCGAACCTGATCTTCTTCCCGCAGCACTTCCTGGGCCGTCAGGGCATGCCGCGCCGCTACATCGACTATCCGGTGGAATTTGCCTACTGGAACAACATCTCGTCGCTGGGCGCCTATCTGTCCTTTGCCTCGTTCGTGTTCTTCATCGGCGTGGTGTTCTATACCCTGTTCAAGGGGCAGCGCGTGAACGTTCCGAACTACTGGAACGAACATGCCGACACGCTGGAATGGACCCTGCCCTCGCCGCCGCCCGAACATACGTTCGAGACGCTGCCCAAGCGCGAGGACTGGGACCGCAGCCACGCGCACTGATCCCCATGCCCTATGCATGGCACATGCAGGCCCCGGAGCAATCCGGGGCCTTGTCTTATAGGCTGGAACTGTGGCCGCACCGATCATTGCCGCCACAGGGGTTTGTCTGGGTAATCGGGCTTACCGCCGGGTTTCTGGCGTTGCCGCTGGTTGCGGTGATCGGACGCACGGCCCTATGGGGGTTGCTGCCCTTTGCCGGGCTGGCGGTCTGGGCGCTGTGGGCGGCCATCCGTCGCAGCTATCGTTGCCCACGCGAGGTGATGGACCTGTCGCGCGACCGGCTGGCACTGCGGCGGAGCGACCCCGGCAAGCCCGACCGCAGCTGGCAGACGAACCCCTATTGGGTGCGCGTCAGCCTGCGTCAGGGCGGCCCGGTCGAGGATTATCTGGTTCTGACCGACGGCAGGCGCGAGGTCGAACTGGGCGCATTCCTGGCCCCCGAGGAACGGGTGGCGCTCAGCGACGAACTCAACCAGCGGCTTGAAGCGCTGCGCCGCTGATGTCGTCCGGCGGGACAGTGCGCCACCCGTCCGAACGGGCCGTGTTGCCCAGTCCAATCCTTTGGATCCCGTTGCGCGGCCGCGCAAGCGCCGGGGTCATTCGTGCCATCTTTTGAGATCATTCAATTCAAATGTTGAACGACCTTGGACAGACAATGAACACTTGCCGAACAAATCACGATTGATGGGGATATTGGCAAGGCAAAGGGCCCGACCAACGGTCGGACCCGGCACCAGGATGACAAGGAAGGGTCAGCCGTCGACGCGGATCACCTTGTTTTCAGGGTCATAGGGGCTGTCCTCGGTCACCACCGCATCCCACAGTTCACGCTGCATCCGCACGCGCAGCCTTGTGCCCGGTTGCGCCAGATCGGGCCGCACATAGCCCATGCCGATCGACTTGCCGAAAGCGACCGACCACCCGCCCGAAGTCAACCGGCCCACCCGGACGCCATCGGCGGTATAAAGCGCCTCGCGTCCCCAGGGGTCGGCATCCGCAGGCCCGTCGATCAGCAGCGTCACGCATTTGCTGCGGATGCCGGTCTGGATCATCGCCTGCTTGCCACGGAAATCCTTGTCCAGATCGACGAACCGGTCGAGACCGGCTTCGAGCGGGGTGGCATCGCGACCCAGTTCGGTGCCGAAGGCGCGATAGGATTTTTCCTGACGCAGCCAGTTCTGCGCCCGCGCGCCCACCAGCTTCATCCCGTGCCTTTCGCCCGCGGCGACCAGTTGATCCCACAGATAGCGGCCGAATTCGACCGGATGGTGCAGTTCCCAGCCCAGCTCGCCGGTATAGGCCACGCGAATGGCACGCACCGGGCACATGCCCAGCTCGATATTGCGCATCGACAACCATGGGAACCGCTTGTTGCCCAGCACGGTCTGCGGGTCGGCGTCGCGAACGATCTCTTTCAGGATGTCGCGGGATTTCGGTCCGGCGATGGCAAAGACGCCCCATTGCGTGGTGATGTCCTGCACGATGATCTGACCGAAATCGGCCTGCTTGTCCTCGGCCGATTTGCGCAGATAGTCGCCGTCGTAATCTGTCCAGGCACCGGCCGAAATCAGGTAATAATCATCCTCGGCCAGGCGGACGATGGTATATTCGGTGCGCGTGGTGCCGGTGTCGGTCAAGGCATAGGTCAGGTTGATGCGCCCGACCTTCGGCAGCCTGTTGGTCGTGAACCAGTCGAGGAAAGCGGTGGCGCCGGGCCCATGCACCCGGTGCTTGCTGAAGGCCGAGGCGTCGATCAGCCCCGCAGTCGAGCGGATCGCCTGCGCCTCGTCTTGCGCGTATTGCCACCAGCCGCCGCGACGGAAGCTGCGCGCGGCGTGATCGTCAAAGCCCGGCGGCGCGTAATAGTTCGGCCGTTCCCAACCGTTGACCTGCCCCATCTGCGCCCCTGCCGCGATCTGGCGGTCATAGGCGGGGGCGGTGCGCAGCGGGCGTGCAGCCTCGCGCTCTTCATCCGGGTGATGCAGGATGAATACGTGTTCGTAGCATTCCTCGTTCTTGCGGATGCCGTATTCGGTGGTCATCCACTGGCCGAAGCGGCGCGGATCCAGCGAGGCCATGTCGATTTCCGCCTCGCCTGCGGTCATCATCTGCGCCAGGTAATGGCCGACGCCACCGGCAGCGGTAATGCCGAAGCTGAAGCCTTCGGCCAGCCACATGTTGCGCAGGCCAGGCGCCGGCCCGACCAGCGGGTTGCCGTCGGGCGTGTAGCAGATCGGCCCGTTGAAATCGTCCTTGAGCCCCACCGTTTCCGACGAAGGGATACGGTGGATCATCGACATGTATTCCTGCTCGATCCGCTCGAGGTCCAGCGGGAACAGGTCGGCGCGGAAGCTGTCGGGCACGTCATAGGGAAAGCGCGCCGGGGCACCGGCCTCGTAGGGGCCCAGGATCCAGCCGCCGCGTTCCTCGCGCACATACCATTTCGCATCGGCATCGCGCAGCACCGGATGTTCGGGATTCCCGGCGGCACGCCAGGCGACAAGTGCCGGATCAGGCTCGGTGACGATGTATTGATGCTCGACCGGGATGGCCGGGATCTTGATTCCCAGCAGGCGCGCGGTGCGCTGGGCATGGTTTCCGGTGGCCGTGACGACATGTTCGGCGCGAATCTCGAACGGTTCGTTGGCGGCGACCAGATTGCCGCCCTTCTCGATCATGCGGTCGCAACTGACGATCCATTCGCTGCCCGTCCATCGATAGCCGTTGACCTGGATCTTGCGTTCGATGCTGGCCCCGGCCATGCGCGCGGCGCGGGCCATCGCCTGCGTCACGTCGGCGGGGTTGATGTAGCCGTCGGTCGGATGAAACAGCGCCCCCTTCAGCCCGTCCACATTGACCAGCGGCCAGCGTTCCTTGATCTGCGCCGGAGTCAGGAACTCATGTTCGATGCCCACCGTTTCCGCAGTCGCGGAATACAGCATGAATTCGTCCATGCGGTCCTGGGTCTGGGCCATGCGCAGGTTGCCGCAACGGGTAAAGCCGGCGTTGAGCCCGGTTTCCGCCTCGAGCCCGGCGTAAAGCTTGACCGAATAATCGTGGATGTGACTGGTCGCGTAGCCCATGTTGAACAGCGGCAGCAGCCCCGCCGCATGCCAGGTCGAACCCGCGGTCAGCTCATCGCGTTCGACCAGCATCGTGTCCCAGCCCGCGCGCGCCAGGTGCAGCGTAATGCCGCAGCCAACTGCGCCGCCGCCGACCACCAGGGCCTTCACATGGGTTTTCATCGCAAGCAACTCCTTTTCGCGCGTAGGCTTCCTTGTCGGATTTCTGACAGAGCAGCTTCGCCTGCGTATCGTATGTGCGACATTTTCACGGCAAAAAGCGACATGACGCATTTTGCCGATGAATCGGACGCAAACGCCCCGGCAGGGCCGGGGCGAAGCTTGCGGGTCACAGCATGCTGGGCAGCACCAGATCCGGCGGCCGATGACCGTCTGCAAAGGTCTTGATGTTGATGATGACCTTTTCGCCCATCTCGACCCGACCTTCATAGGTGGCCGAGCCCATATGCGGCAGCAGCACCACATTGGGCAGCTCGCGCAGGCGCGGATTGATTTCGTGGCCATGCTCGAAAACGTCAAGCCCTGCCCCGGCGATTTCGCCCGCGCGCAGCATCCGGGTCAGCGCGTTTTCGTCGATCACCTCGCCGCGCGAGGTGTTGATGACCACTGCGCTGGGCTTGAGCAGCTTCAGCCGTCTGGCGTTCAGCAGGTGAAAGGTCGAAGGCGTATGGGGCGCGTTCACGCTGACGATATCCATGCGCGCCAGCATCTGATCCAGGCTTTCCCAATAGGTCGCCTGCAATTCGCTTTCGATTTCGGGGCGCAGACGGCGACGGTTGTGATAATGCACCTGCATGCCGAACACATTGGCCCGGCGCGCCACCGCCTGACCGATCCGGCCCATGCCCAGTATGCCAAGACGGCGTCCGCCCAGCCGCCCGCCAAGATGCGATGTGGGCGACCAGCCCCTCCACCGACCGGCCTGCATTTCCGCCATGCCCTCGGGCAGGCGCCGCGTCACGCTGAGGATCAGCGCCAGGGCCATGTCGGCGGTATCCTCGGTCACCACGCCCGGCGTATTGGTCACAAGGATGCCGCGCTGACGGGCGGAATGGACATCCACACGATCGATCCCTGCCCCATAATTCGCGATCAGTTTCAGCTTGTCGCCCGCCTGCGCAAGCATATTGGCGTCGATGTGGTCGGTAATGGTCGACACAAGCACATCCGACACGCGCATGGCCGCAACCAGTTCGTCGCGTTCCATCTTGTGATCGTCCGCGTTCAGCGTGACATCGAACAGTTCCGACATGCGGGTCTCGACCACCTCGGGCAGGCGCCGGGTGACGGTGACCTTCAGACGGGCGCGGATCGATTCTGCGGCTGGCATGGCACTCCCCCTCTGGTTTTGCCGTCCCATCTTCCATATCCGGCCGGCTTTTGGCAAAGTGCCCGTGATGAGGGGCCGGCACAAGACCCTGCACATACGGGACGAGCAGATGATGCAGCGACAGCTTTGGACAGTCGCCGCGGCAATCGCAATTGCCACGGGCTGGGCAGGCCAGACCTTTGCCCAAGCGACCGACCCGGGCGAGACCCTGGACGCCAAGGAGGTTCCGGGCATCTCTGCCGATGCCGCAATCAGCCGCCACCAGGACGGGGTCCGCGATCCCGGCAAGGGGCCGGTCACCAACCTGCCGCTGCCGCGCTATGTCAGCCTGAAGGGTAATGAGGGCAACGCCCGCCGCGGTCCCAGCCTGTCGCATCGCATCGACTGGGTTTTCCGCCACGCCGGCATGCCCTTGCGCGTCGTGGCCGAATTCGGTCACTGGCGTCGGGTCGAGGATCAGGATGGCGTCGGCGGCTGGGTGCATTATTCGCTGCTGTCGGGCGTGCGCACAGCCATCGTGACCCGCGACATGCTGGAGCTGCTGTCACGCCCTGAAGAGCGCGCCCCCGTCGTCGCCCGGGCCGAGGCCGGGGCCATCGTGCGGTTGCACGAATGCAACCGCGACTGGTGCCGGGTCTCGGGCGCAGGCGAAAAAGGCTGGGCCCCCAAATCCGCCTTGTGGGGTGTGGATCCCGAAGAAATCCGCGACTGACCGGATTGGCGGTCATTCGGCCTTGCGGATCACGACATGGCCCAGCGAGATCCGCATCCAGTCAAACCGCGAGCGACGCGGCGCGCCGATGCCGAAACTGGGGTGTGTCATGTCCTCGGCCCCGCATTCATCGACGAGTTCCTTAACAAAACCTACCATGCCGCGATCATGGCCGTGGAAACGCCGGCGCACCAGGTGCCAGCGCATCCAGCCGGTTGCCTTGCGCAGCGGATAGACCGCCTGCACCATTGCCGATTTGTGCAGCCGGTCCAGAAAGCGCTCATGTGCCGCGCGCCGTGGCAGTTCGGGGCGATAATACTTGCCGTCGGGATATTGCGGCCAGTAGCCGGTGCCCCAGTCCTCGATGAAATAATAGCCGCCCGGCTTCAGGTGGTGGTCGAACAGATGCCAGAAGCACAGCCGCGCCAGCTGCCCGACATGGGCCGCATCGTCGATGATGACATCAAACCCCTCGGGCGCGCGCTCCGCGGCGATGCGGTCCAGCAAGGCGGTATCCTGCTGTTCGCCGACATAGCAGCGCACGCGGCCGCTTTCGAAACGCGCATCGCAGGCGTTGATGTCCAACCCCGTGATCTCGGCCCGCGAAAACCAGCTTTCCCAGTGCTTCAGCGAATCGCCGCGCGCAACGCCCAGTTCCAGCAAGCGGATCGGGCGGTCGCGCAAGGGGCCAAGATACCGGTCGTAATTGGCGAAGTAATGCGCAAGCCCCATCTTGTCGATCGGGATTTCGTCAACGCTTTTCAGAACCGGGGCATCGGGCATGGCATCCTCGCGAAGCTGCACCCGAACGGGCCAGACAGAACGGGGGAGTAACCACAGGATAGGAGGGGCGCGGCCGTTGGATCAACCTGAACCGCCCCCCCTGCCCGATTGGACAGGTTTTTCAGCCGTTGCGCTGATGCTTGCAGGCCATGAACAACCCTTGATTGTCCATGGCCTGCCGCCGGATCACATGGTCTGGCCTACCAGCGAATCGCTGCTGGCCTGAGCTTTCATGCATTGAAAGTAGTTCAAGGTGATCGAGCCTTCGGTCATGCGCAGCACCCCGGGCCGCAGTTGCAGGTCGACCACGCGGTTGCCCGCCGCCGGCGAGCCCTGGCAGGACAGGGTAACGCGGGTGCGGTTAACCTGCTGTTCGGAATTGGCCACGGTGCAGGTGGCGGCCGGGAACATGAACTTGTTGCCGTCGATCACCAGCGACTTGTCACTGGTCGGATCGCCGCAGCCCGATTGCAGCAGGTTGTAGGTGCCGTTCAGCGCGTTGTTCTGCGCCACCGGGCCCGGGGTCGGCTCGGGGCTGGCGGGGGCCACCTGGTCGCAGGCAGCAATGATACCCAGGCTGGCCACGGCGGCCAGGGCGATAAGCGGTTTGCGCAAAGTCATCCTATTCTCCCTTGTTTTCAGGCGCCTCAGGCCAGAAGCCCGCGTCCTTTCAACAAAGCGTGAACCCCCGGTTTTCGTTCCCTGAAATTCAGCCAAAGTTCATCGGCCGGCAGGGAATCGCCTTTGGAAAGGATCCAGCGTTCCAACCGGGCGGCGGTATCGGGGTCGAAAATGTCGCCCGCCTCGCGAAAGGCGTCGAAGGCGTCGGCATCCATCACCTCGGACCACATGTAGCTGTAGTATCCGGCGCTGTAGCCATCGCCCGAAAAGACATGCGCAAAATGCGGGGTGGCGTGGCGCATGGGAATCGCCGCGGGCGCGCCCAGCCGCGCCAGCACCTCGGCCTGGCGCGCCATCGGATCCACGGGCGGCGTGCCGCGGTGGAAATCCAGATCGACCAGTGCGCTTTGCAGATATTCCAGCGTGGCAAAACCCTGATCGGCATTGGCGGCGGCCAGCAGCCGGTCGCGCAGCGGCGCTGGCATGGGCTGGCCGGTTTCGGCATGACGGGCGTGGCGATCCAGCACCTGCGGCTGTTCCAGCCAATGCTCGAACAGCTGGCTGGGCAGTTCCACGAAATCCCGGGCGACCGCGGTGCCCGACATCGACGGCCAGGTCACATCCGACAGGATATGGTGCAGCGCATGGCCGAATTCGTGAAACAGCGTATGGGCATCGTCCCAGGACAGATAGCTGGGAGCGCCGGGGGCCTCGGGCGGGGTGAAGTTGCAGACATTCACCACAATGGGTCGTTGTCCCGCGCCGATCGTGTGCTGCTGCTGCAACGAGGAACACCAGGCCCCCGACCGCTTGCCGGGCCGGGCAAAGAAATCGCCCAAGAATACCGCCATCGGACGGCCGTCGCGCAGCACCTGCCAGGCGCGCACATCTGCGCTCCACAAGGGCGCGGAAAATTCCTGCATCTGAAGCCCGAACAGACGCTGGGCGGTGTCGAATACCGCCGCCAGCATCGCCTGCAGCGTCAGATAGGGTTTGACCTCGGCCTCATCCAGATCGTGTTCGGCCTGACGGCGGCGATTGGCGTAATAGCGCCAGTCCCAGGCCTGCAGCGCGTCGTTCAGGCCATCCTGGCGCAGCATCTGGGTCAGAGCTTCGGCATCCGCCTGTGCGCGGTGCAGGGCCGGCTGCCAAACCTGCATCAACAGCGTCTCGACGGTTTCGGCATCGCGCGCCATTTCGGTTTCCAGCTTGTAGCTGGCGAAATCGGCATAGCCCAGCAACTGCGCGCGTTCGTGGCGCAGCTGCAGGATTTCGGCGGCGATGGCGCGATTGTCGGTGGCCGCGCCACCGGCGCCGCTGCCGTCACCGCGCGCAGTCCACGCCCGCCAGGCCTGTTCCCGCAGCGGCCGCAGGTCGGAATATTCCAGGAAAGGCACGATCAGGGAACGGTTCAGCGTCACCACCTGCCCGTCCAGTCCACGTTCGCGCGCCGCCGCGCGCATGGCCCGCACCAGCCAGTCAGGCAGGCCCGACAACTGGTCGTCGGCCAGCGGCAGCGCGAAATCGCGTTCATCGGCCAGCACGTTCTGGGCAAATTGGGTCGACAGCACCGCCAGACGCTCGCGAATGGTCGCCATGCGCTGGCGCGCCGCCTCATCCAGCCCGGCCCCCGCCCGGCGCAATCCGCGCAGGGTCAGTTCGGTCAGGCGGCGGTCCTGCGGCAACAAGGCATCTGCATCCTGCATCACCGCCTCGACCCGATCGAACAGGCGCGGATCCATGCTGACCTTGCTGCCATGCGCAGCCAGCCGCGGCGCCATTTGCCGTTGCAGTTCCTCGCGCAGCGGGTTCGAATCGACGCCGCACAGCGTAAAGAACACGGCGCACAGGCGGTTCAGCGGCTCTTCGGCGGTTTCCAATGCCGCGACGGTGTTCTGAAAGCTGGGCGGCTCGGGATTGGCGGCGATGCGCTCGACGGCATCGGCCGCCCCCTGCAGGCAGATGTCGAAGGCTGCGGCGAAATCCCGATCCTGGATCAGGTCGAAACGCGGCAAGCCGTGCGGGCCGCTCCAATGCACAAGTTCGGGGTTCATCGGCTGTTTCCTTTCCCGTGGGCCGGGTGTTTCATCCCGGCGCGATATCTTGCTGACCGCAAACCGCGCAGTCGGGGCGCCGGGCGATGCGCATGACGCGGTTTTCGCCGAACAGGCCGTCAAGGATCAGCATGCGCCCGCGCAGCGGCTCGCCCGCCCCGGTCAGCGTCTTGATCGCCTCGAGCGCCATCAGGCTGCCGATCACCCCCGGCAGGGGGCCGACCACGCCAGCCTCGGCGCAGGCGGGGGCAAGCCCCTGGGCCGGGGCCTGCGGAAAGATGCAGGCCATGCAAGGCGCACCGCGACGTGGATCCCAGATCGTCACCTGGCCTTCCCACTGGGCGATGGCGCCAGCGACCAGCGGCACCCCCGCGGCAACGCAAAGCGCATTGACCACCTGGCGCGAGGCAAAACTGTCGGTGCCGTCGATGACCAGATCCTGCGCCGCGATCAGCGCCGCATCCTCGGGTCCGATGCGGCGGTTCAGCGCTGTCACCGCAACATGCGGGTTCAGCGCCAGCATCGCCTGACGCGCGGCCTCGGCCTTGGGGCGGTCGGCATCCTGGCTGCGAAAGATCACCTGGCGTTGCAGGTTGGACAGGCTGACCTGGTCGTCGTCCGCCACCGTCAGATGCCCCACCCCCGCCGCCGCCAGATACAGGCACACCGGGGCGCCCAGCCCGCCGGCGCCCACCACCAGCACCCGACTGCGGCGCAGAGCCATCTGGCCGGGCCCGCCCAGTTCCCGCAGCACGATATGGCGGGCGTAGCGGTCAAGTTCGGGGTCGGTCAGCGCCGCGCCATCACCCGCCTCGGGGGTGGCCTGCGGCGGCTCGGGCGCGGCTTGCGGCAGCGCTGCGCGGCGGTGCAGGCGGCGCAGCCCGGCGCGATAGGCCATCAGCAGTGCAAGGATCCCGCCCAGCAGCGCCCAGACGCGGGCATCACCGCCCGCCAGCCGCGCCAGCATGCTGCCGGGTGCGGCGATCAGCACCGCGAGGGCCAGCAGCCACAGCCCGGCCGCCAGCGCCAGCCCCCGCATCGCCGGCCAGCCCAGCAGCCGCGCGGCCACCAGCACGCCCAGAATTGCCAGGAACAGGATCACGACCTAACCCCGGCCGGTCGAGCCGAAACCACCCGCGCCCCGGGCCGTTTCGTCCAGGGCATCGGCCAAGACATAGCGCGCCCGGATGACCGGCGCGATCACTGCCTGGGCGATGCGCTCGCCATGGCGAATGACATAGGGCTGATCGCCAAGGTTGATCAGGATCACGCCCAGCGGGCCGCGATAATCGCTGTCGATGGTGCCAGGGGTATTGGGCAGCGTCACGCCATGTTTCAGAGCCAGGCTGGATCGCGGGCGCAGCTGCATCTCGAAACCCTCGGGGATCTGAACGCGCAAGCCGGTGGGCACCAAACGGATCTGCCCGGGCGGCAACAGCAGGTCCGCCCCGCCCAGATCGGCACACAGATCCGCACCGGCCGCGCCCGCCGTCTGATATTCCGGCAGCGGCAGCGACGGATCGGCACCCGGCTCGCGCAGCACCCTGATCGTCACTGCCGCCGTCATGGCCTATTTCGGCGCGATCATCATGACCATCTGGCGACCTTCCAGCTTGGGCATGGATTCGATCTTGCCCGCCTCACCGACATCGGCAGCGACGCGGTTCAGCAGTTCAAGACCCAGTTGCTGGTGTGCCATTTCGCGCCCGCGGAATCGCAGGGTGACCTTGACCTTGTCACCTTCGCCCAGGAACTTCATCACCGACCGCATCTTGACCTCATAGTCATGAGTGTCGGTGCCGGGACGGAACTTGATTTCCTTGATCTCGATGATCTTCTGCTTTTTCCGCGCCTCGGCCTCGCGCTTCTGCTGTTCGTACTTGAACTTGCCAAGATCCATGATCTTGCAGACCGGCGGCACGGCATTGGGCGAAATCTCGACCAGGTCAAGGCCGGCTTCCTGAGCAAGCTCCAGCCCGCGGGCGGGCGAAACGACACCGATGTTTTCACCATCGGCGCCGATCAGGCGAATTTCGGCAACGCGGATACGCTCGTTCACGCGGGGGCCGGTGTCACGAGCGGGCGGAGCATTATGCGGTCTGCGGGCTATGGCTGTGTTCCTTATGTTGCCAGAGGTTTTGGCCGGTAAATAATCGCGTGACCCCATGTTTTCAACCGGATTCGCTGGCCTTTGCCCGGCTGGCGCCATCGACCGGGGCGCGGGAAAGCCCGCAGGTGCTTTTCCACGCCTCGGCGCCATGGCATAGAGCGGTATGGCCTGAATGGACGAACGCCCCATGCCGTTGCTTCCTGCCCTGATCGCGATTCTGGTGCTGGCACTGGCCGGCGGATTTTACTGGCTGGGCACGCCACATCAGGCTGAACGCAGCGCGCAGGTCCAGCCGACCCCGCCAAAAATCCTCCCGCTCGAAACATCCGCGCCCCCGATGGATGCGGCAGATGCCGCAGAGCTCGCCGCGGAACAGGCCATCGCGGCCGCTGCACGCGGCCAGATACAATCGCGCGACGCGGACGCAGCCGATGTTGACGCCCGCGCCGACGGAACGCCCGCACCATGACCTTTCGCAGCCTTGCGCAATATCTTCGCCACGGGGTTCCGGCCGCCGGCCCCATCGCCATCCTGCTGATCGAGGACGATGCCGCCGTCGCGCAAACACTTGCCCATCATCTGCGGATAGGGTTTCGGCACATTCTGGCGCTGTCACCCGAACCCCTGCCCGCCGAGGTCATTCCCCCGGCAGCCGAAGGCCGCATCGTCAACCTGCACCACGACAGCCGCCAGCCGCTGGCGCATGTCGCGGCGGTCAACGCCGTGATTCAGGCTGCTGCGCCCCGGACCTGGCTCTATTACGGCTATAACGCCGAATTCCTGTTCTATCCTTTTGCCGAAAGTCGCAGCGTCGGCGAAATGCTGGCCTTTCACGCCGAGGAAAGGCGTCAGGCAATGCTGTCCTATGTCATCGACCTTTACGCCCCTGATCTGCAAAGATGGCCCGATGCGGTCAGCCTGGATCAGGCGATGTTCGACCGGCTGGACTATTACGCGCTGGCGCGCTGCGACCGTGACGGCCGACAGCTGGAACGTCAGCTTGATTTCCATGGCGGCCTGCGCTGGCGGTTCGAGGAACACATTCCCGCCGACCGGCGCCGTATCGACCGGATCGCGCTGTTTCAGGCCCGACCCGACCTGCGGCTGCTGCCGGATCACCGGTTCAACATCGCCGAATACAACACCTATGCCTGTCCATGGCATCACAACCTGACCGCGGCGATCGCCTCGTTCCGGGTGGCCAAGGCGCTGGCGCGCAATCCGGGGTCGCGCTGGCAGATCTCGGGCTTTCGCTGGCGCAACTCGACCCCGTTCCAGTGGAATTCGCAACAGCTGATGGATCTGGGGTTGATGGAGCCGGGACAATGGTTCTGAGCCGGCCCCGCTAGTCCGCCCTAGCAGTCATCGCGGGCAGCGCGCACCAGGCCGGCCAGTCGCAGGGTCGAAGGATCGTGGCCCGCCCCACCCTGCCCCTGCAAAAGCGGCGCCACCTGCAAGGCCAGTTCCTTGCCCAGTTCGACCCCCCATTGGTCAAAGCTGTTGATGCCCAGGATCACGCCTTCGACGAATACCCGGTGCTCGTAAAGCGCCACGATCTGGCCCAGGCTGTAGGGCGTCAGTTCCGGGATCAGCAGCGTGGTCGAGGGACGATTTCCCGGAAAGACCCGATGCCGCGCCTGCCTTTCCAGTTCGTCGCCACTCAGCCCTTTGGCGCGCATCAGTGCCCGCGCGGCCTCCAGCGAACGGCCGCGCATCAGCGCCTCGGACTGGGCCAGGCAATTGGCCACCAGCAGCAGGTGGTGGTGGGCCAGGTCGGGCTCGTGCCCGCGCGCGGCGACGATGAATTCGCAGGGCACCACCGCCGTGCCCTGATGGATCAGCTGATAGAAGGCATGCTGACCGTTGGTTCCCGGCTCGCCCCAGACCACCGGCCCCGAAGGCAGCGTCAGGTCGCTGCCATCCATGGCCACGCGCTTGCCGTTCGATTCCATTTCGAGCTGTTGCAGATAGGCGGGCAGACGCGCGAGGCGGTTGTCATAGGGCAGCACCGCGCGTGTGCCGTAACCGCAGACCTGATGGTGCCAGATCCCGACCAGCGCCAGCATCACCGGCAGGTTCGCCAGCGGCTCGGCGCTGCGGAAATGCCGATCCATCGCGGCACCGCCGGCCAGAAAGCGGTCGAACTGGTCCGGGCCGATGGCAATCATCAGCGCCAGCCCGATCGGGCCCCAGACCGAATAGCGTCCGCCGACCCAGTCCTCGAAACCAAAGACACGGTCGGGCGCAATGCCCCACTCGGTGGTGAGCTGCGTAGCCGAAGAAAGCGCCGCAAACTGCGCCGCCGGATCGGCGACCAGCCGTCCCATCCAGGCCCGCGCTGTCTGGGCATTGGTCATGGTTTCGATGGTGGTGAAGGTTTTCGATGCCACGATGACCAGCGTGCGGCCCGGATCCAGCCCGCGCAGCGTGTCGGCAATATCGGCCCCGTCCACGTTCGAGACGAAATGCACCCGCGGCCCGTCGTGCCAGGGCGTCAGCGCCCGCGTCGCCATCGCCGGGCCCAGATCCGAGCCGCCGATGCCGATATTGACCACATCTGTGATGGTCCCGCCCTGGCCGCGATAGCGCCCGTCGCGGACGCGACTGGCAAAATCGCGCAACCGCGCATGTGTCTGGCGCACATCGGGCATCACGTCCCGGCCATCGACCAGCACCTGCCCGTCGAGATTGCGCAGCGCCGTGTGCAGGACCGCACGATTTTCGGTTTCGTTGATGCGCTGGCCGGAAAACATCGCCTCGCGCCGGCTGGGCACATCCGCCGCAAGCTCCAGCAGCAGATCGCGCGCGCTCATGTCGATCGTGGTCTTGGACCAGTCCAGCACCAGCCCGTCGGCGGCGGTGCTGAAGGTTTCCGCACGGTTCGGATCGCGGTCGAACAGCGCCTCGATGCGCAGCCCCTGTTGTGCCGCGCGATGCGCAGCAAGCCTGTGCCAGATATCGCTCATGTCATGCAGCCCAGTGAACGGTGATGTCTTTCAGGAACGCCTTGATCGGGGCCTGAGTGGGATCGAGTTCCTGCGCGCGCAGAAAGGCGTCGCGCTTGTCCTCTCCGGTAATCAGCAGATGGCGGTGGATCGCCTGGCCCAGCGCCGCAGCGGTCAGGGTAATGCGGGGTTCATCCTTGACGCTGTTGATCGCCATGACCGCAGGGCCATCCGCATCCAGCGCCAGCACGGTTTCCGAGGCGTTGGGGAACAGGCTGGCGGTATGCATGTCGGTGCCCATGCCCAACAGCGCCACGGTCAGCGGCAGATGCGGGGCCAGACGTTCGGTCAGGGCTGGCACCGCATCCTCGGGGCGAGGATCGCCGGTGTAAAGGTCGATCACCCGCGCGCCTTCGGCCCGGTCCTTCAGCAGGTGGCGGCGCAACAGCCGGCCGTTCGAGCGCAGATGTTCGCCATCGACCCAGCGTTCATCGGTCAGCACCACGGTGACGCGAGGCCATTCGATGTCGGTGCCCGACAGGTATTCGAACACCGGTGCTGGTGTGGTGCCGCCTGGCACGCACAGGGTCGCGCTGTCATTGACACGCAGATGCTGTGCAAGTTCCCCCGAGATTCGCCCGGCCAGCGACAGGAACAGCATCTCGCGATCCGGATATTCGACAAATTCGACAGTCATGGCCTGATCTCCCGCCAGCGACGATTGTCGCGATGCAACAGGCGCAGCGCCTCTTCCGGGCCGCTTGAGCCGGGGTCGTAGGGCTCGGGCCGGGCGCTGCCCCCTTCCCACGCGGCGATGATCGGATCGGTCCAGGCCCAGGCGGCCTCGACCTCGTCGCCGCGCATGAACAATGTCTGGTTCCCGCGTATCACATCCATGATCAGTCGTTCATAGGCATCAGGCATATCCGTCCCCTCTGGCCCCAGCGCATCGGCAAAGCTCATGTCCAGGGGCACCTGGACCAGACGCATGCCGCCCGGCCCCGGTTCCTTGATCATCACGGAAAGATGCATGCCTTCGTTCGGTTGCAGCTTGATGACCAGCTGATTGGCCTTGTGCGTGCCGCCGTCGTCGAACAGCGAATGTGGCGGTTCCTTGAAGGTGATGACGATTTCGCTGGTGCGGGCGCGCAGCCGCTTGCCGGTCCGCAGGTAGAAAGGCGTGCCGGTCCAGCGCCAGTTGGCGATCCGCACCTTCAGCGCGACAAAGCTTTCGGTGCGCGATTCGGGGTTTTCGGCATCCTGCAGGTAACCCGGACCATCAGGCCCCTCCAGATACTGGCCGCGAACGATATCCTCGGGGGCGACGGGTTCCAGTGCACGGATAACCTTCAGCTTTTCGTCACGCACCGCGTCGGAATCGATGTGATAGGGCGGCTCCATCGCGATCAGGCACAAAAGCTGCATCAGGTGGTTCTGCACCATGTCGCGCATGGCGCCGGAATGATCGTAATATTCGCCGCGACCGCCAACGCCGACGGTTTCGGCCACCGTGATCTGCACATGGTCCACATATTGTGCATTCCACAAGGGCTCGAAAAGGATGTTGGCAAAGCGAACGGCCATCAGGTTCTGGACGGTTTCCTTGCCCAGGTAATGATCGATGCGATAGATCTGGCGTTCGGTGAAATGGCGCGCCAGCGTGGCGTTCAGTTCGCGCGCTGTCGCCAGATCGCGGCCAAAGGGCTTTTCCACGACGATGCGGCTTTGTCCATCGGCCAGACCGTGCTGTGCCAGACGTTCGGCAATCGGGCCGAACAGCGATGGCGCGACCGAAAAGTAAAAGGCATGAACCACCTGGGGCCTGATCCTGGCCTTGAGGTCGGACCAGCCATCGACACCCTTGGCATCGACGGCCACATATCCCAACCTGTTCAGGAACTGGTCCATCCGGCCCGGATCGGGCTGTTCGCCCACGAACTCCAGCAGTGCCGCGCGCATATCTGCGCGAAACTCCTCATCTGTCTGGCGCGTCCGCGCCGCCCCGATGATCTGCGAATCGTCGGAAATCTGCCCCGCCAGAAAGCGCCGGAAAAGGCCCGGAACGATCTTGCGCCGCGCCAGATCGCCGGTCGCGCCAAAGATCACAAGGTCGAAATCCTCGACCGGAATGATGCGTGAGACCATCGCGCCCTCCTCATGGCTGAGTGTCGGATTATCCGATGTTAGCGATAACATCAAGTCCTTTGGCGCAACGGTCTCGCAGCCCATCACGCCCCCAGGACCACGCATCCCGTATGCTTCAGCCAGCATCCTGCGCGTCCATGCGCAGCATTGCCTTGCCAAAGCGCGGCAGTCGCGCCAGCCGCAGCATTGTTCTCTGATCAAGGCTGCTGCCAGCCGCGCGGGCGCGCGCCAGCGCCTGATCCACGATACGGCGCAGGGCTTGCGGGTGCTGGCGGCAAAGATCGCGCAGAAATTCATCGGGATGAGTGGCGCGCAGGCCGATGGACGACAGCCGACGCTGGGGAAAATCGCGCAGATTGGCGGTCACGATTCGGGCGGCCCCGGCGGCAACGGCCGCTTCGGCCACATGCAGATCGGCGGGGTCGGGCAGGTCCACGCCCAGCACCACCCCGACCGGCTCGGTCAGCGCCTGGGGAAATTCCTGCTTCAACAGGGTGATGTCCGCGTCGACGGAATGTCCGTGACGTTCGGCCGTGCGGCGCCATTCCTCGAGAATCCTGGGCGCCCAGACCGGTTGGAAAAGATTTTCCCGCGCCGCGCCGATCAGCAGTTCGCGCAGGATGGCGGGGTAAAGGACGCAGGCGTCCAGAACCGCCTTCATCCGTCCAGCCGGAAGAATAGCGCCTTGAGATAGCCCGTTTCCGCCAGTTGCGGCAGGGTTGGGTGATCCGGTCCCGCCTGACCGGTATGCAGCAACTGCATCCGCCGGCCGCCACGACCGATGCCTCGGGCGCTGGCATTGCGAAATGCCGTGAGATCTGCCGCGTGGCTGCACGAACACAGCACCAGATAGCCACCCGGCGCCACCAGCGGCGCGGCAAGGCGCGCCACCCGTTCATAGGCACGCAACCCGGCCTCAAGCGCGGGCTTCGACGGCGCGAAGGCCGGAGGGTCGCAGATCACCAGGTCGAATTTCGCGCCTTCATCCTGCAGGGACTGCAACTGGTCGAAGGCGTCGCCCTGACGCAGGGTCAGGCGGGCTTCGGCCCCCATGGCACGAGCACCGCCCTGCGCCAGCATCAGCGCCGCGGCCGAGGCATCGACGCAGGTTGCGTGGCTGGCCCCCGCCGCCAGCGCCGCAAGGCCAAAGCCGCCGACATGGCTGAACACATCCAGCACCCGCGCGCCATTTGCCAGCCGTTGCGCAAAGGCGTGATTCGGACGCTGGTCATAGAACAGGCCGGTTTTCTGACCCTGCATCAGATCAGCCAGATAGATGGCACCGTTCATTGGCACCTCGATCGGTCCATCGACGCTGCCAGACAGCAGTTCCAGCCGTTCGTCCAGCCCCTCCAGCGCGCGCGCCCTGCCCTGCCCGTTCAGGATCACGGTTTGCAGGCCGCAGACGTCCCGCAGCGCCTGCGCGATCTCGGACACCTTGGCCTGGGCCCAGGCCGCGTTGGGCTGGATCACGGCGGCATCGCCGAAGCGGTCGATTATGGTGCCGGGCAGCCCGTCGGCCTCGGCATGGATCAGCCGGTAATAGGGCGCGTCGAACAGTCTTTCGCGCAGTGCAAGCGCGCGGCGCAGGCGGGCGGCGATCCAGTCGCGGTCGATGGTGGCACTCGGATCGCTGTCCATGACCCGGGCGATGATGCGAGACTGCGGGTTGACGGTGACCAAACCCAGGGCCTGGCGCTCGGCATCCTCGAGCACGGCGAAGCTGCCGGGGGGAAGTGCGCGGGTGCGCCGGTCGGTCACCAGTTCGTCGGCAAAGACCCAGGGAAAGCCGTGGCGGATCGCCTGCGGCTTGGACTTGGGGCGCAGTCTGATGACAGGCAAATCGGCGGCCATGGGATCCCCTTGTGCGAACGCGGCAGGATTGCCACGGCTGTCGCGGCGCGGCAAGAGCGGGACGGTTGCATTGTTACCGCTAACGGTGTAATTTGTCCCGAACCAGTCGGAGCCAGCCATGCCCCTGAACCCCATCGTCGCCCAGGTCACCGACCGCATTCGCCAACGCTCGGCCCGTAGCCGCAGCGCCTATCTGGAGCGCATCGCCCGGGCCGCCCAGGAAGGGCCGCGTCGCGCCCATCTGTCCTGTGGAAATCAGGCCCATGCCTATGCCGCCATGGCCGACAAGCAGGTCTTGGCCACGACCAGTCAGCCCAATATCGGTATCGTCACCGCCTATAACGACATGCTGTCGGCGCATCAGCCCTATGAGGATTATCCTCGCCTGATCCGCGCGGCGGCGCGCGACGCAGGGGCGACGGCGCAGGTGGCGGGCGGCGTGCCGGCCATGTGCGACGGCGTGACTCAGGGCCGACCGGGAATGGAGCTGTCGCTGTTTTCGCGCGACGTGATCGCGCTGGCTGCTGGCGTGGCGCTGACCCATGACGTGTTCGATGCCGCGCTGTATCTGGGGGTCTGCGACAAGATCGTGCCGGGGCTGATCATCGCCGCGGCAACCTTTGGCCATGTGCCAGCGGTGTTCGTGCCGGCCGGGCCCATGCCCTCGGGCCTGCCCAACGACGAAAAATCCCGCATTCGCCAGCAATTCGCCACCGGTCAGGTGGGGCGCGCCGAACTGATGGCGGCGGAAATGGCCAGCTACCATGGCCCGGGCACCTGCACCTTCTACGGCACCGCCAACACCAACCAGATGCTGATGGAGTTCATGGGCCTGCATCTGCCGGGTGCCAGCTTCGTGAACCCGAACACACCGCTGCGCGAGGCGTTGACGGTGGCTGCCGTCCAGCGGGCGGCGGCGATCACGCGACTGGGTAACGATTACCTGCCCGCGGGCGAGATCCTGGACGAGCGCGCCTTTGTCAACGGCATCGTCGGCTTGATGGCTACGGGCGGATCCACCAACCTGGTCCTGCATCTGCCGGCGATGGCGCGTGCCGCCGGGGTCATCCTTGATCTGCAGGATTTTCACGACCTGTCCGAGGCGGTGCCGCTGATGGCGCGGGTCTATCCGAACGGTCTGGCCGATGTGAACCATTTCCACGCCGCCGGTGGCCTGGGTTTCCTGATCGGGGAACTGTTGTCGGCGGGGCTGTTGCATCAGGATGTGCGCACCGTCGCGGGGGCGGGTCTTGACGCCTATGCGCAAGAGCCGCAGCTGCGCGACGGCCGCCTGGATTGGGTTCCGGGTGCCCGCGAATCGCTCAATGACAGGATCCTGCGCCCCGCATCCGACCCTTTCGCTGCCAGCGGCGGGCTGCGCCAGCTCGCCGGCAACCTGGGGCGCGGCGTCATCAAGGTCTCTGCCGTTGCGCCTGAACGGCACGTGATCGAAGCGCCCGCCCGGGTCTTTGCCGATCAGGAGCAGGTGAAACAGGCTTTCCAGCGCGGCGAGTTCACACAGGATGTGATCGTGGTGGTGCGTTTTCAGGGACCGCGCGCCAATGGCATGCCGGAATTGCATTCGCTGACCCCGACTCTTGCAGTTCTGCAGGATCGCGGGTTGCGGGTGGCCCTGGTCACGGATGGCCGGATGTCGGGCGCCTCGGGCAAGGTGCCGGCGGCGATCCATGTCTCGCCCGAGGCGGCGGATGGCGGCCCCCTTGCCCGGCTGCGCGATGGGGACATGCTGCGGCTGGACGCCGCAAACGGCCATCTGGATTGTCTTGAGCCCGATTTCGATCAACGTCCCGCCGTGCCCTACGATCCCACCGTGGCGTCCGAGGGTCTGGGGCGAGAACTGTTCAGCATGTTCCGCGCGCAGGTCGGCCCCGCCACAGAGGGTGCGGCGGTGGTGGTGTAGACGCGGCCACCCATCCGCATCAGGACAGATGCCTGGCACCGCGATCAGGCGAATCGGGCGCTTGCGGGGATCGCGTCGGCAGCTGGATGATCTGGGCCGATTGCGCGGGTCGAGCGCACAGGAAAGCCGGCATGGGGCTGTTGTCTGCGGGTTCGCGCAGGAAAAGCACTGTCAGGCAATGCTGGTTGTCCTGGTCACGGATCGGGCAGATCAAGGCCTCGACCAGAAAGCGTCGACCGAACTTGTTGACCTGCGCCATCTGGCGGATCTGGACCGGTTCGCCCCCCGCCTGATCCAGCGCGCACAGAAAGCTGTTGGCACAGCTTTCCTGCGGATCCAGCAACAGACCGACAGGCCGGCCGATAAGCTCCTGGCGGCGATAGCCGCACATGGAAAGACACACTTCGTTGATGGCGACGATACGGCCCGAGCGATCCAGAATCAGCACCGCGCGATGCATGTGCACGGCGCGCATGGCCCAATCCAGATCGTGATGCGTTTGCTGAAGGCAGGTCATTCCCGACATGCTCCGGTGTTGAGTTTTCAGCACCATCGCATCCAAGAACTAAGATTCCGTTAGCAGCCACGTCTATTCAGCGTTGGGCGGGCCAAACCTCTGGATCATGCGCGCCCGGATCTGGTCACGCACGCCGCGATAAAGCGCCAGCTTCGCTTCTCTCCCCTCGGCCAGTCCGGTGGGGTCCATGATGGGCCAGTATTCGACATCCAGATGCGCAATCCGGGTCAGTTCCAGCGCCTGACGCTGACTGGCGGGCGAAAGCGCCACAATCAGGTCGAAACTGCTCAGGTCATCCCCCCAGGCCTGCATCTCTTCAAAGGAGCGCGATCGATGCGACGACAATTCGACCCCGATTTCCTGACAGACCGCCACGGCAAAGCCGTCGATTTCCATGTCGTTCTTGACCCCCGCCGACTGCACATAGGCGGCGCGGCCGTAGAATTTCTTCATCATCCCCTCCGCCATCGGTGAGCGAACCGCGTTGTGGTCGCAACAGAACAGAACCGAATGGGGAATGGGGCCCGTCATGCCTCACTCCGGGAATACGGCGCAGATCAGGGTGAACAACCGCCGCGCCGTGTCGATATCCACCTCGGCCTTGCCTTCCAGCCTTTCCTGCAAGGTGCGGGCCCCTTCGTTGTGAATGCCGCGCCGGGCCATGTCGATCGCCTCGATCTGGGCGGGCGGCAGGCGTTTCACGGCATCGAAATAGCTGGTGCAGATCTGGAAGTAATCCTTGACCGTCTGGCGGAACGGACCCAGCGACAAGTGAAACTCGACGACCTTGGCACCGGCTTCCGTGGTCAGATCGAACACAAGCCTTTTTTCGCGCACTGCCAGCGCCAGGGCATAGGGCCCCGAAACCATGGGGCTACCCTCGCGCATGGGCAGGCGAAAGCTGTTGTCCTCGAGCAGATCGAAGATGGCAACGCGCCGGTCCTGTTCCATTTCGGGGGTGGGCGGTGGCAGCGCGCTGTCGTCGATTTCGATATGACACAACCGGTCGGTGGTGGTGGTCATTGGTCCTCTCCGTTCAGGGTGGCCAGCCGGGCCGAAACCGACAGACCATGTGCGGTCAGACTTTCCGAATTGGCCAGCAGCACTGCCGCCGGCCCGATGGCGGCCAGCGATTCGGGGGTCAGCCGGGCAATGGTGCTGCGCTTGAGGAAATCCATCACCGACAGCCCCGAGGAAAACCGGGCCGAACGCGCGGTCGGCAGGACGTGATTGGGGCCGCTGACATAATCGCCAACTGCTTCGGGCGTCCATCCGCCAAGGAAGATGGCGCCGGCGTGCCGGACCTTGTCCAGAAGCGCCTCGGGTTCGTCCACGCACAGTTCCAGATGCTCGGGCGCCACGCGGTCGGACAGGGCCGCGGCCTCATCAAGATCGCGCGTGACGATCACGGTGCCATAGTCGCGCCAGCTGGCCCCGGCCACCTGCGACCGCGGCAGATCGGGCAGCAGCCGGTCGACCTCGGCCATGACCTGCCGCGCCAGATCGGCATCGGGGGTGACCAGGATCGACTGCGCATCGGCATCATGTTCGGCCTGCGCCAACAGGTCCAGCGCCAGCCATTCAGGGTTCTGCGCGCCCTGGGCAATGATCAGCACCTCGGAAGGGCCGGCGATCATGTCGATTCCGACGCGGCCGAACACATGGCGCTTGGCCGCGGCGACATAGGCATTGCCCGGGCCGGTAATCTTGTCCACCGGCCGGATGGTCCGGGTGCCATAGGCCATTGCCGCGATCGCCTGAGCCCCACCGATGCGATATATTTCATCGACTCCGGCCAGTTCCGCCGCCAGCAGCACCAGCGGGTTCACCACCCCGTCCGGCGTCGGCACGCAGACCACCAGCCGCTCGACACCCGCCACGCGGGCCGGAATGGCATTCATCAGAACCGAGGACGGATAGCTGGCCTGTCCGCCGGGCACATAAAGCCCCGCTGCCGATACCGGCGTCCAGCGCCAGCCCAGGCTGGCGCCGGTTTCGTCGGTCCAGCGCTCATCCTGCGGCATCTGGCGGGCATGATAGGCACGGATGCGTTCGGCCGCCAGGGTCAGCGCCTCGCGATCCTCGGCAGCGATCCCGGCAATGTGTCGTGCAATCTCATCGCGCGAAAAGGCAAGTCCGTCCGCCCTGACCGTCAGACGGTCGAAACGCGCCGTCAGTTCGGTCAGCGCCGCATCGCCATGCTCGCGCACCTGATGGATGATCGCCTGCACCGCGTCATTCACATCCGCGGCATCCTCGCGCTTCATATGCAGCAGTGCCTCGAAGCGCGCATCGAAATCAGGCTGAGTGGTGTCAAGCAGGATGGGCATGGTCGCTCTCGTCGTGATCGGACCTTGTTAGCGACTGCATCGCAGCGGCTCAAGCGGCGACAGAGGACTGAACGACAGCGTTCACCCGGCCGTAACCGTCAGTCCAGCGAATGTTGCGGTGCCTGCCCCGAAGGGGCTGCATAGGGCCGGGTCACGTCGCGCAACTCGACATTCAGGCATTCCGCATCGACCGCCAACGTGCCGTCCCCGGCAAATTCCAGCAGCAGCCGGCCGGTTCCGTCCGTATCAGGCAGCCAACGCAGGGCCAGCAATTCCAGCACAAGGTCGCGATCCTTGCGATCAATGCCGTCGCTTTGAACCCGCAGCGCATCCGAGACCAGCAGCACCGCCCGAACCCGCTCGAACGGGCGACCTTCGCGGCGGGCATGATCGGCATCTTCCCAGCGAAAGCGGTTGACCAGCAGCGCCAGTTGCCGGCGGCGGCCATCATAGGACATGTCACCCGCCGTCAGCACCGCATCCTGCACCAGCGCCGAGATGACCGCCAGATCCTGGGCATCCTCGGCCATCAGCGCCAGCGGCGCCGGATCGACATCGGTGAAACGCGCATCAGCCATCGGACGACACCCCCCGCACCCTTTCGATGTCCGCACCCACGCCACGCAGCTTGCGCACCACCTTCTCATAGCCGCGATCAAGGTGATAGACGCGGCTGACCACGGTTTCGCCCTGCGCGGCCAGCCCCGCCAGGATCAGACTGACCGAGGCGCGCAGGTCGGTGGCCATCACCGGCGCCCCGCGCAGCTTGTCGACGCCGTGGACGGTGGCATGGCCGCCGTGAACCTCGATCCGGGCGCCCATGCGCGTCAACTCGGGCGCGTGCATGAAGCGGTTCTCGAAGATACGCTCCTCCAGCACCGAGGTGCCTTCGGCCGTGCAGAGCAGCGCCATCATCTGCGCCTGCAGATCGGTGGGAAAGCCCGGGAAAGGCTCGGTAACCACATCGACGGCCCGCACCGGACCGTTCTTGCGCGACACCTTCAGCCCGCGTTCGGTTTCGACCACCTCGACGCCGGCCTGATCCAGCTTCTCGCAAAATGCCTCGAGCAGCGCGATCCGCCCCCCCAGGCACTCGACCTCGCCGCCGCAGATCGCCGGTGCCAGCATGTAGGTGCCCAGTTCGATGCGGTCGGTCACTACCGGATGGGTCGCGCCGCCCAGCGCCTGCACGCCCTGCACGGTGATCGTCGAGGTGCCTTCGCCCTCGATCTGGGCGCCCATGCGCCGCAGGCACTGCACCAGATCGACGATTTCGGGTTCGCGCGCCGCGTTGCGGATCACGGTGGTGCCCCGGGCCAGCGTTGCCGCCAGCAGGGTGTTTTCGGTCGCGCCGACGCTGACAAGCGGAAATTCCACCACCGCCCCGCGCAGCCCGCCGGCCGGCGCCTTGGCGTGGACATAGCCGTCGCGCAGGTCAAGTTCCGCCCCCATCGCCTCGAAGGCCTTCAGATGCAGATCGACCGGACGCGCGCCGATCGCACAGCCGCCGGGCAAGGACACGATCGCATGACCGTCGCGTGCCAGCATCGGCCCCAGCACCAGGATCGAGGCCCGCATCTTGCGCACGATATCGTATTCGGCGGTATGGCTGCTCAGATCATGGCTGGACAGGGCCAGCACCTGGCCGTCCTGCAGGCTGGCGACCTCGGCCCCCAGCGACCGCAGCAGTTCGGTCATGGTGCGGATATCCGACAGGCGCGGCGCATTGGTCAGCGTCAGCGGCTGATCGGTCAGCAGCGTTGCCGGCATCAGCGTCAGGCAGGCGTTCTTGGCGCCGGCAATCGGAATCTCGCCCTTGAGCGGCCCGTTGCCGCGCACAATGATCTGGTCCATTCAATCCTCGTTTCCGGGCGCGTCTTGTGGTGCGGACACGCCTTGCGGCGATGCGCCCTGCCCCATGTCATCCTGCGCCTCCTGCGCGCGCGCCCGCCCCTGCGCCTTGCGACGGGCAAGATTTGCCCGCAGCGCGGCCTTCAGCCGAGCCTCGCGCGTCTGGGGGGAAGAATCCTGTCCGGGCCGCCTGGTCATGGCCCATGTGTTAGCGCCCCTGCCCGCTTGCGTCCAGCCGCACCGGCATGCGCGACGGCTGCGCGCCGACCGATTTTTTTCTCATTTCCTCTTGCGCGCCCCCCGCAGTTCGGTCTAAAGCCCCGCCCACGATGCTGCGGTAGCTCAGTGGTAGAGCACTCCCTTGGTAAGGGAGAGGTCGAGAGTTCAATCCTCTCTCGCAGCACCAGCCTCACCTCGAACCCTGGATGTCGGTGCCCGTTTTTCGCAGCGGAACCCGACAGCAAGTCGCCGCGTTCCGCCCTGACGCTGCATTCCAGAGGAGGGAGCTGATGAAAGGCATTGTGGCCTGGTTTCTGGGGGTTCCGATCTTCGTGATCATCCTGCTGTATCTGACCGGCATCTTCTGACCCGACCCCCGATCTTTCTTGCTGCGCCCGGGTCTTTTCCCGGGCGTTTTCATGCGATCCGGTCGGGGGCGGGTGGACCCCGCGGCCTCCTGCGGCTAAGCAGGAAACAGTTTCAGCCCACAGGTGAACACATGGCCCAAACCCTGCTGATGCTGGCCGCCGGTTTTCTGGGCGGAATGCTGAACGCGGTTGCCGGCGGCGGCACCTTCATCACCTTCCCCGCCCTGGTCGCCAGCGGGGTGCCGGTCGTGTCGGCAAACGCCACCAGCACGGTGGCGGCGCTGCCGGGCTATCTGTCGGCGGCGGTGGGCTTTCGTCACGAAATCGCCCACATCGAACGCGGGGTGGTGCTGCGCCTGACGCTGTGGACCCTGGTGGGCGGCATCGTCGGCTCGTGCCTGCTGCTGGTATCGTCGAACGCGGCCTTTGCGGTGCTGGTGCCCTTCCTGCTGCTGGGGGCGACATCGGTATTCATCTGGGGGGCGCAGGTGCGCAGCTGGGCGGCGCGCCACCGCAGCGCAGTCGTCCCCTTCGGAATCGGCACCATGCTGCCGGTGGCGATCTATGGCGGCTATTTCAACGGCGGGCTGGGCATCATCCTGCTGGCCCTGTTCGCGCTTTGGGGCATGACCGACCTGAACCAGATGAATGGCTTGAAAAGCTGGTTGTCCTTTGCCCTGTCGGTCATTTCCTTTGTCATATTCGCCATCGGCGGCCAGGTAGCCTGGGGCCCCGCAGTTGTGATGAGCCTGGGCACCATCCTGGGCGGTTATCTGGGCGCCCCGCTGGCGCGCCGAATCCCGATGCCGATGTTGCGGGCATTGATCGCAGCGGTCGGCTTTGGCATGACGGCGCTGTTTTTCTGGCGTCTGTTCTGACGCCCCCAACCCCGAAAAGGATTGCACATGTCCGACATCAAACGCATCGAGACCGGCACCCGCATGAGCCAGGCCGTGGTGCATAACGGCATCATCTATCTGGCCGGCCAGGTCGGGAACCCCGGCGAATCGGTCACTGCCCAGACCCAGCAGGTTCTGGCCCAGATCGACCGCCTGCTGGCGGAATGCGGCTCGGACAAGACCCGCATCCTCAGCGCGCAGATCTGGTTGGCGGACATGGCCGATTTCGCCGAAATGAATGCGGTCTGGGACGCCTGGGTGCCCGCCGGCCATGCCCCCGCCCGCGCCACCGGCGAATCGGCGCTGGCAACGCCCGACTACAAGGTCGAAATCATCGTGGTCGCGGCGCAGAACTGATCGCGTCCAGCACCGAACGCGCGGCGCGCAGGCTAGGTGCCTCGCCGCCGCGCCCCAGGCGCGTCATCGTCAGTTCCATCGCCGCCATCTGCTCGGCCCGTTCCTCGGGATGATCCAGCAGGCGGAACAGCGCCTGCGACATCGGCCCCGGCTGGCAGGCATTGCCCAGAAATTCGGGGACGACACGCGTCTCGCTGACCAGATTGACCAGCGTCACCGTATCGGTTTTCAACATCAGCCCGATGATCAACCGGCTGAGCGGTGCCACGTCATAGCCGATCACCATGGGCACGCCATTGGCCGCCAGATCCAGGCTGACCGTGCCCGAAGCCGCCAGCGCCAGATCGGCGGCCGCGAAGGCCGCGCGCTTTTCCTCGGCAGCCTCGACCACCACCGGGGCGGTGGGCCAGCGCCGCGCCATGTCGCGCACAAGGGCCGACACGCCCCGCACGGTCGGGATCACAACCCGGATTTCCGGCACCCGGTCGCGCAAGCGGATCAGCGCCTCGTCAAAACGGGGGCCCAGACGCGCCACCTCGGTCCGGCGCGAGCCCGGCAGGCACAGGATCAGCGGCGCATCGGGCGCGATACCGTGGGCCTGGCGAAAGGCCGCAGCCTCGGCCGCGCCGGCCACAGGCTCGGCAACGATCGGATGGCCGACGAAATCGCAGCTCATCCCCGCAGCCTGCATCAACGGCGGTTCAAAGGGCAGAATCGCCAGAACATGGTCGATGACCTGGGCCATCTTGCGCGCGCGCCCTGCCCGCCAGGCCCAGACCGACGGCGCAACGTAGTGGATCGTGCGCAGGCCGGGGTGCAGCACCCGCGCCTGCCGCGCCACCCGCAGGCAGAAATCCGGACTGTCGATGGTAATCAGCGCATCTGGCCGGGCCTCTGCAATGGCCTGGGCGGTTTCCCGGACCCGCGCCTGCAAGGCACGATAGCGGGGCAGAACCTCCCATATGCCCATCAGGCTCAGCTCTTGCATGGGAAAGCGGCTGTCGAGCCCCTGCGCCGCCATCGCGGGGCCGCCGATGCCGTCAAAGACGACGTCGGGCTGCAACTGCCGCAGCCCCGCCATCAGTGCCGCACCCAGATTGTCGCCCGAAGGCTCGCCCGCGATCACAAAGAACTTCATGGCGTCCTGCTGCTGGTCATCGGGATGCCGGACTGGCGATAGACGGCCGGCCGTAACATTGGCGCCGGCGTGGCCGGATCACGCCCGCGCCCACAGAAACAACCCCGCTGCTTCGGCGGCCGCAATAGCCTCGTCGCGTTGCAGCACGATGACACCGCCAGCCTGCCAGGCGATGCCGGCCAGTCCGGCCCTTGCCACCTGATGCACCGTGTCGGGCCCGATGGTCGGCAGATCGATGCGGCGATCCTGTCCGGGCTTCGGCGCCTTGTAAAGAAGGCCGCGAGGCCCATTGGGGTTGGGCCGCAACCCGACATGCAGACCGGCGAATTCCAGCATCGCCTGGGTGCCCGGCAGCGCCTCGACAGCAAGGCACAGACCCTGGGCCACCACGGCGCCCTGCCCGATATCCAGATCGCCCAGGCCCTGCACGATCTGGGCCGCCCGGGCGGCGTCCTTCTGATCGCCCGGTCCGGGCGCGCCAGCCAGAATGCCTTCGCCGGGGACAAGTTCGGGCAATATCTGATCGACAGACAGGATATTTATGCCTGTTTCCTCGAAAACTTCCAGCACCGCGCGCAGGGCGGCATCATCGCCCGACTGCATCCCCATCAGGATGCGCGGCACAATCGCCATGGTGCGCGGATCGAACAGTTCCGGTTCGATCCGCGGGCGCCGGATGGCCCCTGCAAAGACCACGCGGTCCACGCCCTGATCTATCAGCTCGTCCAGGAACGGCACCAGTCGCTCCAGCCGGAACGGGCGCGCGGGAAGCTGCGGCGAAAGATGATCCAGCGCATAGACCAGCGGCTGATCCAGCGCCTGGGCAATGGCGGGGGCCAGAACTCCCTCGCCGGCGATCAGGGCGATTCTGCTCATGTCCGTGGGGTCAGAAAGCTGCGATCCGAGGGACCAAGGATAAAGTCGAGCACCTCGCGCACCATGCTGCTGCTGGCCGAATCCGACAGCTGGCGGGCCTTGTCGCGAAAGCTGCCCTCGCCCAGCTGCGACAGCATTTCGCGCAGCGACTGGATTTCCTCGCGCGAGGCGCCGCGGCGCTTCAGGCCCACCAGGTTCAACCCGTCCAGATGCCCGCGCGGCCCCTGGACGAGGCCATAGGGAATGACATCGGCCGTCACCATGGTCACGGCCCCGATCATCGCCCCGCGGCCGATCCGCACCCATTGATGCACGCCCGACAAGCCGCCGATGATGACGTCATCGCCCAGATGGCAATGGCCCGCGACCGAGGCATTGTTGACCAGGATCACCCGGTCGCCGATCTGGCAGTCATGGGCGACATGGCTGCCAGCCATGAACAGCCCGTCGTTGCCCACGCGCGTCACCCCGCCACCCCCTTCGGTGCCCGGGTTCATCGTCACATACTCGCGGATGCGGTTTCGGGCGCCGATTTCCAGCCGCACCTGCTCGCCGCGGAACTTCAGATCCTGCGGCACCTCGCCGATCGAGGCAAAGGGGAATACGACCGTCTCATCGCCGATCACCGTGTTGCCGGTCACCACCACATGCGATTTCAGCACAACCCCGCGACCCAGCGCGACCTGGGGGCCCACAACGCAGAACGGGCCGATCTCGCAGCCATCCTCGATCCGGGCCGCCGGGTCCACCACGGCCGAGGGGTGGATGCTCAGATCAGCCATTGTCGCCGCGGTTCAGCATGGCCATGACCTCGGCCTCGGCCGCCAGCTCGCCATTGACCATCGCGCGGCCTTCGAATTTCCACACCTTGCCGCCACCGCGCAGCGTTTTCATGTGCAGTTCCAGCACGTCGCCGGGAACAACCTTCTGGCGAAAGCGGCATTTGTCGATGGACATGAAATAGGTGCCCATGCCCTTGTCGGCCAGGTTCAGGCTGACGCCGACCAGCACCGCCGCCGATTGCGCCATCGCCTCGATGATCAGCACGCCGGGCATCACCGGTTCCTGCGGAAAATGCCCCTCGAAATGCGGCTCGTTCGAGGTCACCATCTTCACGCCCACGCAACTGACATTTGGCACGATGTCGCGCACCCGATCGACCAGCAGAAAGGGGTAACGGTGCGGCAGGATCCGCTTGATCATGGCAAGATCGACGGCTGTCGGCGGGATGTAGTCGGTCTGATCGGCGGCCATGCGCGTCCTCGTGAAGCGTTTTCATTTGCCTAGCAACGGGCGAAGGGCTTGGCAAGTTCGCGCGTCAGCCGCGGCGGACGCGCCCTTCGAGCAGCCAGCCGCACAGCGCAAGCCCGGCAATCACCCCCAGCCAGCCCCAGGCCGGCAATAGCGGATGGTGCGTCATGCCGCTGACGGTGGCCGCGCCACGCGGGGTGATGGCGATCCATGGCCCGCCGACGCCCTGGCCATGGGCCGGCCGTCCGGGTCGCACGCTGCGCAGCACCGGCACACCTTCGGACAATTGCAGCACCGCCCCGCCGGTCGCCTGCGCCACAGGCGCCAGCACCTGCGCCGCGGCCACTGTCTGTTCGAATTCGCGCGGGGCGGACGGGCCCAGCGCCAGAACACGGCGAATGTCGCCATCGGCCAGGCGGTAGAGCCCCGGCCCCGGCGCGGTCCAGCGGGCGGTGAAGCGGCCCGGCCCGGCCTCGCGCAGCGCAACATCCTCGGTCCGGCCGTCGGGATGTGTGATGCGCACCGGCCCCGCCACCGGCTGCATGCTGCGACGGGTGATGGTAACCGTCATGTCGCCGGCGACATCGGCCAGCAGCGCCTCTTCCTCAAGCTCGGGTTCCTGCATCGACCAATGCGCGATCCGGCGCAGCAATTCCAGCTGCGGCCCGCCGCCCTCGAACCCGCGCCCCCACAGCCAGACCTGGTCCGAGGTCAGCAGCGCCACCCGCCCCTTGCCCACGCGGTCCAGAATCAGCAAAGGCGCGCCCTGGGCACCGGTCATCACCACCTGCGCCTGCGGATCGGGGACGACCTGGGACATGCGCAGCCAGCGCCCCCAATGCCGGGCCGCGCCTTCGGCCGGGGCGCCGGGCAGGCCTGCCGTGACAGGGTGGCGTTCGCCCGCCTCGGTCAGACGCGGCAGAAACGGCTCCTGGTAGATCACACCGGTCGGTCGCGCCGGCAGGATCGCCCCCATCGGCGACAGGTTCAGGCTTTCGACCGAGGCCATTTCCGGCCCGGCCGAGACCAGCACCGCGCCGCCCTGCTCGACGTAATTGCGGATGTTTTCGTAATATTGCGGGGTCAGGATGCCACGCACGCGGTCGCGATCAAAGATGATCAGGTCGAAATCGGTGATCCTTTCCATGAACAACTCATGCGTGGGAAAGGCGATCAGCGACATTTCCTGGACCGGCACGAAATCTATCTTTTCCGGCGGTCGCAGGATGGTGAAATGGATCAGATCGACATTCGCGTCCGATTTCAGCAGGTTGCGCCAGGTGCGTTCGCCGGCATGGGGCTCGCCCGAAATCAGCAGCACCCGCAGCCGGTCGCGCACGCCCTCGATCCGGATCGCGGCGCTGTTGTTGCGGTCGGTCAGTTCGGCGGGCTGGGCGTCCGGCGCATCGAAGGCGATCGAGACCACGTTCTGACCGGCATGGCGCGTCACCACGGCCAGATCCATGCTGACCCCGGGCGGCAGGTCGAGGCTCTGGCTGTCCTCCCCGTCCAGAAGGATGCGCAGACGCGCAGGCTTGCCCGCGACATCGGCGGGAACGGCGCCCTCATCCTCGACCCGAAGGCGGATGGTGACGGGCTGGCCGATCAAGCCATAGGCCGGCGCCTGTTCGATCACCAGCCGCCGATCCCAGTCGCGAGGCTGACCGGTCAGCAGCACATGGATGGGGGCCGGCGCCTCGGTCGGCAGGTTGGCAGCATCATGGGCCAGGCCGTCGGTCACCGCGATCACCCCGGCCAGCCGCCCGGCCGGTTCGGCCGCGATCGCGCGCGTCAGCGCCTTGCCGATCAGCGTGCCATCGGGGTCGTCGCCGACGCTGACCCGGCGGATTTCGGTGTCGGGCAACGCCGCCAGCTGGCGGGCCATCGCCTCGACCGCCGCGTCGGTCTGCGCGCTGCGGCCGGGCAGCGACTGGCTGGCGCTGCGGTCATCCAGCAGGATGACGATATCGGACAGCGGCTGGCGCAGCCCGCTTTCCAGTGCCGGCCCCGCCAGCGCCGCCGCCGCAGCCAGCCCGGCCAGCGCCCGCAGCGCCCAGCCGCGCAGGCCGCGCCACAATGCCCAGGCCCCGACCAGCAGCGCCAACCCGGCCAGCGCCGCCACCATGGGCCAGGGCAACATCGGATCCAGCACCAGCGCGCTCATCGCACCTCCTCCTGGCGCAGACGCTCGAGCAGGGCGGGCACATGCACCTGGTCGGATTTGTAGTTGCCGGTCAGCACATACATGATCAGGTTCACGCCAAAGCGATAGGCCATCTCGCGCTGTTCCTCGCCGTCAAAAGCCGATCCCATGCTGAACATGGGCAGGCCGTTGGCGTCCACGGCCCAGGCCTCGGCCCAGGCATTGCCGCCGATCAGCACCGGCGAGACGCCATCGTTGAGGTTGCGAAAGGGCACGCCTTGCGCTGCCTGGGCATCCGCGGGCGGCGCCTCGGCCCACAGCGGTGCACCCTGATAGCGGCCGGGAAAATCGCGCAGCAGATAGAAAGTGCGCGTCAGCACATGATCGGCGGGCACAGGGGCCAGCGGCGGGATGTCCAGCGGCGCGGCCAGCGCCTGCAACGCGTCCGAGCCATCCGGCCCGCCCAGCCCGGCGATATCGCCGTCGCGGGTGTCGAACAGGATCATCCCGCCCGAACGCAGGAAATGGTTCAGGCGCACATAACCCTGTGGCGAGGGCGCCGCCTGCGCATCCGTCACCGGCCAATACAGAAACGTCAGCAGCGACAGGTCGTCCCGGTCGGGATCGACGCCGATGGGGGGGCCGGGCTCGACCGTGGTGCGCTGGGCAAGGATCTGCGACAGGCCCTGCAATCCGGCCTTCGATGCCGCGTCCACCGCCGCGTCGCCGGTGACGACATAGGCCAGCGCCACCTGATCGGCGGCACTGACCAGCCGGGGGTCCGGGTCCTGCTGGGCGCGCAGCGGCAGCGCCCACAGCATCAGCGTCATCAGCAGCAACGCGCGGATCATGGGCGCATCCCCGCCAAAGGGCCGCGGCCGCGCGCCAGCAGCGCGCTGGCCAGCGCATCCAGCGCCAGCAGCAGCGCCGCCAGCGCGACCAACCAGCCGCGCAGATCGATGCCGGGGGGCTGGGCGGCGGCCTCGATCCGGGCGCCGGGCCAGTCGGCGCGGACCATCGGCGCCGACCCCGCGTTCAGCGCCGCCACCCGCTCACCCGCGCGATAAAGCCCCGCCGGCGCGCCGGGGGCCGGGGCGGCAGCGAAATCCGCCGGGCTGACGGGCTGCAGGTTTTCCGCAGGCAGCGCCCGACCAAAGCCGTCCAGCACCTGTTCCGGCACCCAGGGCGTCTGTTCGGGGGCAACCGGCGCATCCGACGCCCGCCCCGCCCCGGCCCGCGCGCTGCGCACCAGCCGCTCGAGCATCTCGACGAACAGTCCCGACAAGGCCAGGTTCGACCATTCGGCATTGGCCGTGGTGTGAAACAGCACCAATTGCCCCTGACCCAGGGTCGCACGGGTGACCAGCGGCGTGCCGTCCACCAGGCTGGCAATGCTGCGGCTGGCCAGGTCGGGCGCGGGTTCGGCCAGCAGCTGCGCCCGCACCAGCGCATCACGCGGCACCGTCAGCCCGGCAAAGGGGCCATCGCCGGCGAAAGCGGCGATGCCGCGCGGCGCACCCCAGCTCAGCGCGCCACCCACATCGCGCCCCCCCGCCCGCAGCCGCACCGGCAGCAGCGGCTCTTGCGCCAGCTGCGTGGCGGCGGCCATGCGCGGACCGGCAAAGCGGATCAGCGTGCCGCCCCCCTCGACCCAGTCGCGCAGCGGACCTGTCGCCGGCAGGCCGGGCTGATCGACCAGCACGATCACATCGGGGGCCGCCGGCAAGACCTCGTCCAGCCCGCCCTCGACCAGATCCGAGACAGGCGCCAGCGCGCGCCGCAGGTAATGCAGCGGCGACAGCAGCCGCTGCCCCTCGCCGTCGCGCTCGCTGCCGATCAGCGCGACCTTGCGCCGGCGCAGGGCATCATCGGCCAGCACCACCGCCCCGGCCGAGGCATGGTCGACGACCTCGAACCGGGTAATGCGGTTGCGCAATTCCGAAGGCAGGTCCAGGGGCACCGCATGGGTGACGATGCCATCGCGAACCTCTCCGGCCGCCGGGGTCAGCAAGGCAAGCTCGCGCGGCGTCCCCTGCGGATCGACGCCGATGGCGCGAACCTGCGGCACCGGACCGCCAGTGCTGCGCAGCCGCAGCGCGGGTTGATCCCCGGCCCCAGGGTCCAGCGCCAGGCGCGGACCGGCAGGCGGAACCACCAACACCGGCCCGCGCGCGCGCAACGCCGCCAGCCAATCGGCACGGCCGGGGTGATCCAGCCCGTCGGCAAGCCACAGAGTGCGCAGGCCCGCGGGCGCCTCGGCCAGGGTGTCGTCCGGCGAAGGGGGGTAGCGGCTGGGCCAGGCGGCGGGACGCAGGCCACGCAGCACCGGCGCCAGTTCCGGCGCGGGTTGAAAGGCCAGCGCGCCCTGGCTGCGGCCGTCCGCGATCAGCAGCGCCGCGGGCTGGCCAGACGTGGCGGCCTGATCCAACGCCCGCAGGGCGCGCGCCTGCCGCTGCGGCCAGTCGGGCGCCGCGGCCCAGCCGGCATCCATCACGATCAGCAGCGGCCCCTGCCCGATCTGATCCGGCGCCGGCCTCCAGACCGGGCCGGCAAAGCCCAGGATCAGCGCCGCGATCGCCAGCACCCGGATCAGCAGCAGCCACCAGGGCGTGTGCCGCGCCACCGGCCGCGGATCTCGCAGCCCCAGCAGCAGCCGCGTGCCGGGAAAGCGGATGCGGCGCGGCGCCGGCGGCATGGCGCGCAGGATCAGCCACAGCACCGGCAAGGCCGCCAGTGCCGCCAGCAGCCAAGGCACGGAAAAACCCAAGGGCCCCAGCAGCAGCATCAGCCCTCCAGCACCGACCACAGCCACAGCAGCGCCTGCGCAGCGGGCTGGCTGCTGTCATGGGCGCCGAAATGCCAGCCGGCGGTCTGCGCCGCCTGCGCCAGCAGCGCCCGGCGTTCGCCCAGACGCGCCAGGTAAGCCGCGCGCAACCCGGCCGCATCGCGGGTGTCATGGCGCAGCGCCCCGCTGGCCGAGGAAAACAGCACCGCCCCCGACCAGGGAAAGTCCTGCTCGGCCGGGTCCAGAACCTGCATCATCACCCCCGACACCCCCAAGGCGGCGGCGCGCGCCAGATAATCCAGCACCGGCTGCAGATCGCCTAGGAAATCGTCGAACAGCACCACCCGCTGCCCCGGACGCAGTGACTGCGCGGGCGGCGCATCGTCATCGCCGCCGCCCAACGGGTCGGCCAGAAGCCCGCGGGCAATCTGTTCGGCCTGCGCGCGCCCTGGCCGCGGCAGGTTGCCGGCCAGCGCCACCCGCTCGCCCCCCGCCAGCAGCGCCATGGCCAGCGCCAGCGCCAGCAGATCGGCGCGGGCGCGCTTGGTCGGCAGGGCTGGCGCGCTGGCATAGCCCATGCCGGCAGCGCCCGACACCCAGATCGCCGCCGATTGCGCCAGTTGCGCCTCGCGGTCGCGAACGAAATGGACGTCTGATCGGGCCGAGCGGCGCCAGTCGATGCTGCGCGCGCTGTCGCCCGCCACCGCGGGGCGGTATTGCCAGAAATCCTCGCCGCTGCCGGCACGGCGCTGGCCATGGCTGCCCGGCACCAGCGCCGCCGCCAGCCGCTGCGCCGACAGCATCAGCGCCGGCAGTCCAGCCAGCGCCGCCGAGGCATCGGCCCGCAGCAATTCGGGCGTCGTCGGGGTCACGCTGCGGCCCGCATCCGATCGTCCAGCAGCCGGGCGATCACCGCCTCGACCGTATCGCCGCGCGCGCGGGCGGCAAAGCCCAGCGCCATGCGGTGGCGCAAGACCGGCGCCGCCATCGCCTGCACATCGGCCAGGGTGGGGGCAAGGCGGCCGTTCAGCGCGGCCCTTGCCCGCGTCACCAGGCTAAGCGCCTGCGCCGCGCGCGGACCCGGCCCCCAGACCAGCGTATCGGCCAGCCAGCCCGGCGCCTCGGCCGTGCCCGGTCGGGCAGCGCGCACCAGATCCAGAATGGCGTTCAGCACCGATTCGCCCACCGGCATCCTGCGGATCAGCCCCTGGGCCGCGATCAGCCCGGCCGCGTCCAGGACCGCATGCGGCCGGCCCTGGTCCACCCCGGTGGTCGCCAGCAGGATGGCGCGTTCGGTGTCGCGGTCGGGATAATCGACATCGACCTGCAACAGAAAGCGGTCCAGCTGCGCCTCGGGCAAGGGATAGGTGCCCTCTTGCTCGATCGGGTTCTGCGTGGCCAGCACATGAAACGGCCGACCCAGCGGACGATGGGCGCCGCCGATGGTCACCTCGGCCTCTTGCATGGCCTGCAGCAGCGCCGATTGGGTGCGCGGGCTGGCGCGGTTGATCTCATCCGCCATCAGCAGCTGGGTGAACACCGGCCCCTCGATGAAGCGAAAGCCGCGGCTGCCGTCGGGGCGGATGTCCAGCACCTCGGAGCCCAGGATATCCGCCGGCATCAGGTCCGGGGTGAACTGCACGCGCGCGGTCTGAAGCCCCAGCACCGTGGCCAGCGTATCGACCAGCATGGTCTTGCCCAGGCCCGGCTGGCCCACCAGCAGCGCATGCCCGCCGGACAGGATCGCCGCCAGCACCTGTTCGACAACCGCGTGCTGGCCGACAAAGCGGCGCTCGACGCTGGCGCGGGCCTCGGTCAGGCGCAGGGTCAGCGCCTCGACCTCGGCAACCAGATCATCATCCTGAACCATGACAAAGTCCCGTTTCTGATTTAGGAACAGCATAGAGACAGCCGTAACGGGGTCCACAGGGAATGGCAGATCAGACTGACAAATCCGTGAGCGACGCCGCAGGGCTGGCCGCCGCCGCCCGCCGTGCCGGCGAAAGGGGCCCGCCCCCCGTGCATCTGTGGAACCCGCCCTTTTGCGGCGACCTCGACATGGAAATCCGCAGCGATGGCAGCTGGTTCTACAACGGCACCCCCATCGGCCGCCCCGAGATGGTGCGGCTGTTCGCCTCGATCCTCAAGCGCGAGGGCGACGCCTATTTCCTGGTGACTCCGGTGGAAAAGGTGGGCATCCGGGTGGTGGACGTGCCCTTTGTCGCCATTGATGCCGATATCGGGGACGCAATCCGCTTTGTCACCAATGTCGGCGACAGCGTGACCGCCGGACCCGATCACCCCATCGAAATGCGCGGCAGCCCCGAGGATCCGCGCCCCTATGTCCACATCCGCCGCGGCCTGTGGGCGCGGATCGACCGCAAGACCTTCTATCGGCTGGCCGATGCCGCCCGCCCCGGTCCGGACGGCAGGATGCAGGTGCAATCGGGCATCAGCGCCTTTGCGCTGGAGCCCTGAACATGCTGCGCCGCGCGGCCAATCTGACCTATCTGTTTACCGAACTGCCGATGCTGCAACGCTTTGCCGCCGCGCGCCGGGCCGGTTTCGAGGGGGTCGAGATCCTTTTCCCCTATGATCTGGCGGTCAAGGATCTGGTGCAGGCCGCGCAGGCCGCCGGCGTCGAATTCGTGCTGATGAACATGCCGCCGCCGAACTGGGCCGGGGGGCCGCGCGGCTTTGCGGCCGAACCCGACAACCGGGCGCGCTTTCGCAGCGATTTCGACCGCGCCTTGCGGTTCGCCCGCGCGCTGCGTGTGCGGCATCTGCATGTGATGGCCGGCGTCGCCCGCGGCGCGCTGGCCCATCGCACCATGGTCGAGAACCTGGCATGGGCCTGCGCGCGCGCCCCGCAGCTCAGCCTGACGATCGAGCCGATGAGCGATGCCGAGATGCCGGGTTATTTCCTGACCTGCTACAATCAGGCCGCGGGGATCGTGGCCGAGGTCGGCGCCCCCAATCTGGGGCTGCAATTCGACCTCTATCATGCGCAGATGATCCATGGCGACGCGATGGCGGTCTGGCAGCGTCATGCGGCAATGGTGCGGCATGTGCAGGTCGCCGGCTATCCGCAGCGGCACGAGCCCGATCACGGCACTTGCGATTTTCCCGGCTTTGTGGACGCGCTGCGCCGGGCGGGGTTCGATGGCTGGATCGGCGCCGAATACCAGCCCCGCGTCGCGACCGAGGCGGGGCTGGCCTGGCTGGACTGCGCCTAGTAGGTGCTGCTGCCGGTGCCAAGCGGCAAGGCGCCATAGGGCAGCCAGATGGTTTTCGTCCGGCAGGCGGCGCGCAGGAAGCCCCGCCCCTGCGCCGCAGCGGCGGTCCAGTCGCGCGTTTCGGGCGTCCACACCGGGATCAGCGTCTGCGCCGCCGCGCGCCGGGTCGCGGCCAGACCCTCGCCCTGACCCGCGTGCCAGATGGCGGCGACGCCGTCATGGCTGGCCAGCGCCAGCGCCAGATCGTCGCGCGGGCCAGTGACGATATTGACCACGCCGCCCGGCACGTCCGAAATCGCCAGCACCTGCGCCAGGGTCAATGCCGCCATCGGCCGATCCTGCGCAGGCACCACGACCACGGCATTGCCCATGGCGATTGCTGGTAGCAGCAGCGACATCAGCCCCGCCAGCGGCGCCGCGCTGGGGCAGATCAGCCCCATCACCCCCTGCGGCTCGGGCTGGACGTGGCACAGATGCCCGGGCCGGGCCGATACCGTCGCCCCATCGTATTTGTCGGCAAAACCTGCATAGAAGAAACAGCGCCGGATCGCCAAATCGACCTCGGCCGCGGGGGCAAAGCCGGCAAATTCCGCCCGCCGCTGCGCCAGGTTCTCGGCCAGGAAATACAGCACCTGCGCGCGACCGTGCCCGCCCAGCGCCTGCCATTTCGCCAGGGATGCCTGCGCCGCCTCGACGGCGGTGCGGATGTCCTTGCGGTTGCCCAGCGGTATCAGCTCGTCCTGGGCAAGATAGCTGGCGCCGGCATCGGGGCGTTTTTGCGCGCCACCGATATACAGCTTGACCGTGCGGTCGATCCCGGCATCGCCGGCCGGGGCAGGCTGGATCTCGGCCGGGAGCGGGTCGCGCGCTGCCGCCACAGGCGCGGCCAGATAGTCCAGCATCCCCTCGCGCCCGCCCTCGCGGCCATAGCCGCTGTCGCGCAGCCCGCCAAAGGGCGCGGCCGCATCGAAAAGGTTGGCGCAATTGACCCAGACCACCCCGGCCCGGATGCGCGCGGCAATATCGGTGGCCACCGTCGCGCTTTCCGACCAGACCGAGGCCGCAAGCCCGTAGCGGGTATTGTTGGCCAGATCCACCGCCTCGTCAGGGGTGCGAAAGGTGGACAGCGTGGCGATGGGGCCGAATATTTCCTGCGCCATGCCGGGGTTGGCCGGGGCGATGTTGCGCAGATAGCCGGGCGCGACGAAACAGCCCTGCCCCGCCTCGCCCCCGATCAGTTCGGCACCCGCCGCGACCGATTGCGCCAGCAGGTCCAGGATGCGCTGTTTCTGCACCGGATGCACGATGGCGCCGATGTCGGTCGACTTGTCCAGGGGTGGCCCCAGCCGCAGCCGTGCCATGCGTGCGCGCAGCAGCCCCTCGAACCGCTCGGCCACGCTTTCGGCGACCAGGATGCGCGATCCCGCGCAACAGACCTGGCCCTGGTTGAACCAGATCGAATCGACGACGCCCTCGACAGCGGCGTCCAGATCGGCGTCCTCCATCACCACAAAGGGCGACTTGCCGCCCAGTTCCAGGGTCAGCCGCGTGTCGCGATCGGCCAGATCGCGGGCGATCTGGCGCCCGACCTCGGTCGAGCCGGTGAAGGCGATCTTGTCCACCGGCGCCGCGACCAGCGCCTGCCCGGTTTCGCCATCGCCGGTCACGATATTGACCACCCCGGCCGGCAGGCCGACATGGGCGCAGATTTCGGCGAATGCCAGGGCCGTCAGCGGCGTGTATTCGGCGGGTTTCAACACCACGCAATTGCCCGCCGCCAGCGCCGGCGCCACCTTCCAGGCCAGCATCAGCAGCGGAAAGTTCCAGGGGATGATCTGGCCGCAGACGCCCAGCGGGCGATGGTCGGGAAATTCGGTCTCGGCGATTTCGGCCCAGCCGGCGTGGTGATAGAAATGGCGCACCACCAGCGGGATGTCGATGTCGCGGCTTTCGCGGATGGGCTTGCCATTGTCGAGCGTTTCCAGCACCGCCAGAAAGCGTTCGCGTTTCTGGATGGTGCGGGCGATGGCATATAGAAACCGCGCCCGGTCATGGCCGGGCAGCGCCCCCCAGCCGCGCTGGGCGCGGCGCGCGGCGCGCACCGCCTTGGCCACGTCGCGGGCACTGCCCTGGGTCACCTGAGCCAGTTCCTGGCCGGTCGCCGGATCGAGCGTGGCAAAGGTCTGCCCCGGTCGGGTGAAACGACCGGCGATGAAATGGCCAAAACTGCCACGCTCGGCCAGCCATTGCCGCACGGCCGAGGCATCCTCGGCCGCGGGGCCGTATTCCATGGTTTCCATGATCTCGCTTACCTTCGGCATGGCTACCCCGCCGCCAGTCGATGGGCGCTGGCATAGCGCCCGGTCACATGATGGGAAATCTGCCGTTCGATATCGGCCAGCAGCGAGCTGGCGCCGATGCGGAACAACTGCGGGCGCAGCCAGTCGCGGCCCAGTTCCTCGGCCATCAGCACCTGCCAGTTCAGCGCGTCCCGCGCCGTGCGCAGCCCGCCGGCGGGCTTGAAGCCGACGGCAAAGCCCGTCTGTTCCCGATAGTCGCGGATCGCGCGCAACATCACCAACGACACCGGCAGGGTGGCATTCACCGGCTCTTTCCCGGTCGAGGTCTTGATGAAATCGGCCCCCGCCTGCATGGCGACATGGCTTGCGCGGGCGACATTGGTCAGGGTTTTCAGCTCGCCCGTGGCCAGGATCGCCTTCATCAGCGCCGGCCCGCAGGCCTCGCGCATGGCGCGGATCTCGTCATACAGCGCCGCCCATTCGCCGCGCAGGACCAGCGCGCGCGAAATCACGATGTCGATTTCGTCGGCGCCCTGATCGAGCGCATAGCGGATTTCGGCCAGCCGCAGGTCCAGCGGCATCAGTCCGGCCGGAAAGCCGGTGGCGACCGAGGCAACGGGCACGCCACTGCCTTGAAGGGCACGTTTGGCCGCGCCAACCATGGTCGGATAGACGCAGACCGCCCCCGTGGTCAGTGCCTGCACCCCCATCGCCTGCAACTGCCCGGCATCGACGGGCTGGCGAGCCTTGGCGCACAGCCGCGCCACCCGGTCGGGCGTGTCGTCGCCCGACAGCGTGGTCAGGTCGATGCAGCGCACCGCATTCAGCAGCCATGCCGCCTGCCATTCCCGCTTGAGGCTGCGCCGCGCCGGCAAACTCGCGGCGCGGCGTTCGGCCGCCGGGGTGTTGACCGCCATGGACTGGAACCAGTCGGGGCGGAAATCGGTGCCGGGATTGGCGCGCGCCATCACCGCCGCCCCCACAGGCCCGACCACCAGCGGCCGACGCGGCCGCGCGCCTGCGCCGCCTCGGCCGCGATGTGGTCGCGCGCGGCATCGGCGCGGGCATCGATCCGGTCCCAGGTCTGGTCGGCCGAACGCACCGCCGGGTCGATGGTGCGTTCCCGAAACTGGTTCCACATCCGCCAGATCAGCGCCAGCAGCGCCCCCAGCAGCAACAGGATGATGGCGGCGGGCCAGTTGAAGGGCCGGTCCTGCGGACCGCTGACCGGCTTGATCGAGATGGCGTTGGGATAGATCGACAGCCAGGCCACGCGCCACCCGTATGAGGTGATGCTGACCCATTCCGGGTTGGCGGCGGTCGATTTCAGGTCTGTGGCCTTGGCGTGCAGATTCGAGCTGTCGTATTTGAAATAGGGTGGCCAGATCCAGCCGGTATCCTCGTTGCGATACACATACGGCCGGCCGTTGGGACGCACGGTATCAATGAAGCGCACGTCGCGCTGGCCCTGGGCGTTCTGCACCGTCCCGGTATCGGGCGAGGCATAGAAGATGCGATTGGCGCCGATGTCGGTCAGCCGGTTATAGGTATTGGTGATCCGCACCGTTTGTCTGGACGGCAGCGAGTAATCCAGAAACAGAAAGACGACGATCCCGAAACTCACTCCAAGAACGGTCAGGAACCAGCGCATCGGCGCCCCCTCAGTTGTAATTCACGATGACGATGATCACGACGATCGCAACCATCGGCAGAACCAGCACCAGCCCCACCAGCCGCGCCCGCAGGGTCTTGCCAAAGCCGATCATCGAACGGCGGACGAACTCCTTGCGTTCCGGCGATGGTCCAGCCCGGTCGGGATGGCGCCGGTCCCATTCCTTTTCCAGCTGTTCCCGGCGCAGGCTGCGCACATAAAGTCCGATCAGCACGTAGAAGATCAGCTCGATGACCAATACCAGGCCAATCAGGCGAAGAAAGGCGATCATCGGGCGGGGCTTTCCAGACTGGCCATGCCCTATGGAAGGCCGGCGTGGCGAAACTGTCAATCACCCCATTGCAGGACCGGGGGCGACGACCTAGCCTGACGGCCATGGACCCGCTTCGCCACCAGATCGAGACCCGCCGTGACGACCTGATCCGCCTGACCCAGGATCTGATCCGCATTCCGACGCTGAACCCGCCAGGGCACCATTACCGCGACATCTGCGAATATCTGCAAGCGCGGATGCAGCCTCGGGGTTGGCACTGCCAGCTGATCCGGGCCCACGGCGCCCCCGGCGACAGCGAAGCCTATCCGCGCTGGAACATCATCGCCCGTCATGACAGCGGCCGGCCCGGCGATTGCGTGCATTTCAACAGCCACCACGACGTGGTCGAGGTCGGTCACGGCTGGACCCGCGACCCCTTCGCCGCCGAGATCGAGGGCGATCGCATCTATGGCCGGGGCGCCTGCGACATGAAAGGCGGGCTTGCCGCCAGCATCATCGCTGCCGAGGCCTTCGTCGCGCAATATCCAGATCACCCCGGCCGTATCGAGATCAGCGCCACCGCCGACGAGGAATCGGGCGGCTTTGGCGGGGTCGCGCATCTGGCCGAACAGGGCGCCTTTGCCCATGTCGATCACGTCATCATCCCCGAACCCCTGCACAAGGATCGAATCTGTCTGGGCCATCGCGGGGTATGGTGGGCCGAAATCCAGACCCATGGCCGCATCGCCCATGGCTCGATGCCATTCCTGGGCGACAGCGCCATTCGTCACATGGGTGCGGTGCTGGAGGAAATCGAACATCGGCTGCTGCCGCTGCTGCTGAGCCGGCGCACCGCCATGCCGGTGATCCCCGAAGGCGCCCGCAGTTCAACCCTGAACATCAATTCGATCCACGGCGGCGAGGCAGATTGCGGCCCGGAATTTACCGGTCTGCCGGCCCCCTGCGTCGCCGACCGCTGCCGCATCGTCATCGACCGCCGCTTCCTGATCGAGGAGGATCCCGCCGAGGTAAAGGCCGAAATCGCCGCGCTGCTGGAACGGGTCAAGGCGCAGCGCCCCGGCTTTCGCTATGAAATTCGTGATCTGTTCGAGGTTCAGCCCAGCATGACCGACCGCGAGGCGCCGGTGGTGCGCTCGACCGCGGCGGCGATCGAACGGGTGCTGGGACGGGCTGCCGACTATGTGGTCAGCCCCGGCACCTACGACCAGAAGCATATCGACCGCATCGGCAAGCTGAAAAACTGCATCGCCTATGGCCCCGGCGTCCTGGACCTGGCCCATCAGCCCGACGAATGGATCGGGGTGCGCGACATGCTGGATTCGGCGCTGGTGATGGCGCTGGTCCTGAATGACATCCTGCGCCGATAGGGGATTCCCCCGGCTGCGTGGCTGTGGCATCATCCGCCCGAACCGCCAGCAGCCCAGCACGATCCACCCATGCCGCAACGCCTGTCGATCAGCGCCCTGATCTTTTTCACCGTGATGGTGCTTCTGGGGATCTATTTCGCCTTTGCCGCGGTGCAGGGGCCATCAGGTATCCTGCGACGGGTGCAGTTGCAGGCCGAAACCCAGGAACTGATCCAGCAGCGCGACCGGTTGCAGGCCCAGGTCGACGAAATGCGCAACCTGACGCGGCGACTGTCCGATGAATACCTGGACCTGGACCTGCTGGATGAACGCGCCCGCGACGTGCTGGGCCTGATGCGCGCCGACGAAATCATCATCCGCTGAAACTGCCCGATCCTGGACCTTCCATGTCCTCTCCGTCAGAAAATGGCGGCGACTGGCGGGATTCCGCATCTGAACACTGGACGGATGCACAAGTCCGGTTTACTTCCGCCGCCAGCTTGCCCTAGAACTAGTTTAACGCTGAACTATTCCGCCCCGAGGAGGAGGCCCGTATGGTCAGAAAGCCCGCAGCCAAGCAAAGCACGCCCAACGTGTCCAAGGAAGAGCTGCTGAAATACTACCGAGACATGTTGCTGATCCGGCGATTCGAGGAAAAGGCCGGCCAGCTTTACGGAATGGGGCTGATCGGGGGCTTCTGCCACCTGTATATCGGTCAGGAAGCCGTGGTGGTCGGCATGGAAGCCGCCGCCAAGGAAGGCGACAAGCGCATCACCAGCTATCGCGATCATGGCCACATGCTGGCCTGCGGCATGGAAGCGCGCGGCGTCATGGCCGAGCTGACCGGCCGCATCGGCGGCTATTCCAAGGGCAAGGGCGGCTCGATGCACATGTTCAGCCGCGAAAAGCATTTCTACGGCGGTCACGGCATCGTCGGGGCCCAGGTGCCACTGGGCGCGGGCCTGGCGTTCGCCGACAAGTATCTTGGCAATGACAACGTGACCTTCGCCTATTTCGGCGACGGCGCCTCGAACCAGGGGCAGGTCTACGAAACCTACAACATGGCCGAACTGTGGAACCTGCCGGTCGTGTTCGTGATCGAAAACAACCAGTATGCCATGGGCACCTCGATGAAGCGGTCGACCAAATCGACCACGCTTTACGGGCGCGGCGAATCCTTCGGCATCCGCGGTGAGCAGGTGGACGGCATGGATGTGCTGGCGGTCAAGGCGGCCGCCGAAAAGGCCGTCGCCGCCTGCCGCGCAGGCAACGGCCCCTACATTCTCGAGGTGATGACCTATCGCTATCGCGGACATTCGATGTCCGACCCGGCCAAATACCGCACCCGCGAAGAGGTGCAGAAGATGCGCGACGAACGCGACCCGATCGAGAACGTCCGCGAACTGCTGCTGCAAGGCAATCACGCGACCGAAGATGACCTCAAGGCCATCGACAAGGAGATCAAGGATATCGTGAACGATTCCGCCGAGTTCGCCAAGGAAAGCCCGGAGCCGCCGCTGGAAGAGCTCTGGACCGACATCTACGCCGAAGAAACGACCGCCTGAGGGGAGGGAACCATGGCCACTGAAATCCTGATGCCCGCCCTGTCGCCGACCATGGAGGAAGGCACGCTGGCCAAATGGCTGGTCAAGGAAGGCGATAGCGTGAAATCCGGCGACATCCTCGCCGAGATCGAAACCGACAAGGCCACGATGGAATTCGAGGCCGTCGACGAAGGCACCATCGGCAAGCTGCTGGTCGCCGAAGGCACCCAGGGGGTCAAGGTGAATACCCCCATCGCGGTGCTGGTCGCCGAAGGCGAATCCGCCGATGCCGTCCCTGCCGCCCGCAGCGAATCCGCCGCCCCTGCCGCCGAAGCCGCGCCCGCGCAGGCCCCGGCAGTTGCAGCCGCCCCCGCATCGGCACCGGCTGCCGATCAATCGCCGGACTGGCCCGAAGGCACGCCGATGAAGACCATGACCGTGCGCGAAGCCTTGCGCGAGGCCATGGCCGAGGAAATGGAACGCGACGAAACCGTGTTCCTGATGGGCGAAGAGGTCGGCGAATACCAGGGCGCCTACAAGATCAGCCAGGGCCTGCTGGACAGGTTCGGTCCCCGTCGCGTGGTGGACACGCCGATTTCCGAAATCGGCTTTGCCGGGATTGGCACGGGTGCGGCCATGGCCGGTCTGCGCCCCATCGTCGAGTTCATGACCTTCAACTTCGCCATGCAGGCGATGGACCACATCATCAACTCGGCCGCCAAGACGCTTTACATGTCCGGGGGGCAGATGGGCTGCCCGATCGTGTTCCGCGGCCCCAACGGGGCTGCCGCGCGCGTGGCGGCACAGCATAGCCAGGATTATGCCGCCTGGTATGCGCAGATCCCCGGCCTGAAGGTGGTGATGCCCTATTCGGCCGCCGATGCCAAAGGTCTGCTCAAGCAGGCGATCCGCGACCCGAATCCGGTGGTGTTCCTGGAAAACGAGATCCTTTACGGGCGCAGCTTCGAGGTGCCGGATCTCGAGGATTTCACCATCCCCTTCGGCAAGGCCAAGATCGTGCGTCCGGGCAAGGACGTCACGCTGATCAGCTTCGGCATCGGCATGGTGCACGCCCTGGAAGCCGCCGACAAGCTGGCGGCCGACGGGATCGACGCCGAGGTGATCGACCTGCGCACCCTGCGCCCGATCGACTATGGAACCATCCTGGAATCGGTCAAGCGCACCAACCGCTGCGTGACCGTCGAGGAAGGCTTCCCGGTATGCTCGATCGGCAACCACCTGTCGGCCTATATCATGGAAAACGCCTTCGATTATCTGGATGCGCCAGTAATCAACTGCACCGGCAAGGACGTGCCCATGCCCTATGCCGCCAACCTGGAAAAGCACGCGCTCATCACCCCCGCCGAGGTGGTCGAGGCCGTCAAGAAAGTCACCTACCGGTAAGGAGCAAGCGAGATGCCGACAGAAATCCTGATGCCCGCGCTTTCTCCGACCATGGAGGAAGGCACGCTGGCCAAATGGCTGGTCAAGGAAGGCGACAGCGTGAAATCCGGCGATATCCTCGCCGAGATCGAAACCGACAAGGCCACGATGGAATTCGAGGCCGTCGATGAGGGCACCATCGGCAAGATCCTGATCTCCGAGGGCACCCAAGGGGTCAAGGTGAACACCCCCATCGCGGTTCTGCTGGGCGATGGTGAAAGCGCGGCCGATATCGGCAGCGCCCCCGCCGCCAAGTCCGAACCCGCCCCGGCGCCAGCGGCCGCAGCCCCTTCCGCGGCGCCCGCGGCGGCACCCGCCACCGCGGCCCCTGCCCCGGCAGCGCCGAAATCGTCGGACGGGGGGCGCATCTTCGCGTCGCCGCTTGCACGCCGGATCGCCGCCGAAAAAGGCATCGATCTGGCCGGCCTGACCGGTTCAGGTCCGCATGGGCGGATCGTCAAGGCCGATGTCGAAGGTGCCCAGCCCGGCGCGGCCAAGCCGGCAGCGGCGACACCCGCCGCGGCCCCCGCCGCCAAGGCAGCACCTGCCGCGGCAGCCGCAGGCCCCTCGGCCGAGGCTGTCCTGAAGATGTATGCCGACCGCGAAACCACGGAAGTGGCGCTGGACGGCATGCGGCGCACCATCGCCGCCCGGCTCTCCGAAGCCAAGCAGACCATCCCGCATTTCTACCTGCGCCGGTCTGCAAAGCTGGACGAGCTGATGAAGTTCCGCGCCATGCTGAACAAGCAGCTCGAGGCGCGTGGCGTGAAGCTGTCGGTCAATGATTTCATCATCAAGGCATGTGCCCTCGCCCTGCAAGAGGTGCCCGACGCCAATGCCGTCTGGGCCGGAGACCGCATTCTGAAGCTGAAGCCTTCGGATGTCGCGGTTGCCGTAGCCGTCGAAGGCGGACTTTTCACGCCGGTCCTGAAGGATGCGCAGCAAAAGACCCTTTCGGCCCTGTCGACCGAGATGAAGGATCTGGCCAACCGCGCCAAGACCAAGAAGCTGGCCCCGCACGAATATCAGGGCGGCAGCTTCGCCATCTCGAACCTCGGCATGTTCGGGATCGAGAACTTCGACGCCGTGATCAACCCGCCGCATGGGGCGATCCTGGCTGTCGGTGCCGGAATCCAGACCCCCGTTGTCGAAAATGGCGAGGTCGTCGTGCGCAATGTCATGTCGATGACCCTGTCGGTGGATCACCGCGTCATCGACGGCGCGCTGGGTGCCCAGCTGCTGGACGCCATCGTCAAGCATCTGGAAAACCCGATGGGCATGCTGGCCTGATCCGGCCGCCACTACGCCTGGTGATGCAGAAAAAGGGGGCCCCAACGGCCCCCTTTGTCATTGTGCGGCCTGTCAGATGCCCGGTGCCTGCGGACGCGCGTTCAGACCGATACGTCGGCGCAGCCAGCCGCCGATGCGGACCTGGCCGCCGTGAATTATCGAAAACAGCGACGGCACGAACAGCAGCGACAGCAGCGTGGACAAGAGCAGGCCCCCGATCACCGCAATCGCCATGGGCGAGCTGAACTCCGAGCCCTCGCCCGTGCCCAGCGCCGAGGGCACCATGCCGGCGGTCATGGCAATCGTGGTCATCACGATCGGGCGGGCGCGCTTGTGCACCGCATCCAGGATCGCGGTGGATTTCTCGACCCCGCGATCCATGGCGCTGACAGCGAATTCGACCAGCATGATCGCGTTCTTGGTCACGATCCCCATCAGCATCAGAAATCCGATCACCACCGCCATGCTGATCGAATGTCCGGTCAGGAACAGCGCCAGGATTGCGCCGCCAATGGCCAGGGGCAGCGACATCAGGATCGAGATCGGGGTAACGAAGTTGTGAAAGAGCAGCACCAGCACCACATAGGTCAGCATCACCCCCGACACCATGGCAACGGTAAAGGCCTGAAATACTTCGCCCATGATCTCGGCATCGCCCGAAGGCTGGATCTGGGTGCCCGGCGGCAATTCGACCTGCCCCTGCAAGGCGGTGACCTGCGCGTTCACCGGCCCCAGCAACGCCCCCTGCGCCAGATTGGCGGAAACGGTGGTGCGATAGCGCCGGTCGTAGCGGCCGATCTCGGTGGCGCCGGCCGACAGGGCCACTTCGGCCACCACCTGCAACGGCACCGGCCCGGCGCTGCCCGGCACCCGCAGGTTGCGCACGGTCAACAGGTCGCGCCGCGCCGCCTCGTTCAGGCGCACCATGATCGGGAGCTGCTTGTCGCCGGCATTGAACTTGGCAAGGTTCGATTCGGTATCGCCCAGTGTCGCCACGCGCAGGGTCGTCGCCAAGGCACTGGCGCTGACCCCCAGTTGGGCTGCCACCTCGGGCCGCGGGCGGATCTGGATTTCCGGCCGCTGCAAGCTGGCCGATGATGTGATCCCTTCCAGCGTGGGCAGCGTTTTCATCGCCGCCATCAGCCGCTCGGCCGCCTCGGCCGCCGCCGCCTCGGTATCGCCCAGGACCGAGACCGAGAAATCCGAATTCCCCTCTTGGTTCTGGAAATTGATGCGCATGTCGGGGATCTGGGCCAGATCGCGGCGCAGAAGCTCCTCGATCTCGAAGCTCGAACGCTCACGCTCGTCCTTGGGACCATAATTGACCATCAGCTTGGCCTTGGTCACCTCGGATTCGCCGCCGTTGACGAACACGGCGCGGACCTCGGGCTCGGCCTTGATGCGTTCCGAGATGTGGCGCGCGGCCGCCTGCGTTTCCCCCAGCGTCGCGCCAGGTGGCAGTTCGACCGTGATCTGGCTGCGCCCCACGTCCTGGGCCGGAATGAATTCGGTGGGCAGCAGCGTCGCGGAATAGATCGAGCCTGCGAATACGCCCAGCCCCGCCAGCAAGGTCAGCCCGCGATGGCGCAGCGTCCAGCGCAGCACCGACATCAGCGTGGCCAGCACCCGCCCGTCACGCTCGGGCCCGGCATGACGGCTGTCGCGCAGGAAATAGGCTGCCAGCATCGGCGTGATCAGCCGCGCCACCAGCAGCGAAAACAGGACCGAGACCGCGACAGTCAGCCCGAATTGCTTGAAATACTGACCCGGGATCCCGCCCATGAAGCTGACGGGGGCGAAAACGGCGACGATGGAGAAGCTGATGGCGATGACGGTCAGCCCGATTTCGTTGGCCGCCTCCATGCTGGCCTCATAGGCGGGGGCGCCCATGTTGATGTGTCGGACGATGTTCTCGATTTCGACGATGGCATCATCGACCAGGATGCCGGTGACCAGGGTGATCGCCAGCAGGCTGATGCCGTTCAGGGTGAACCCCAGCCAGTGCATGACGAAGAATGTCGGGATGATCGACAAGGGCAGCGCCATGGCAGCGATCAGCGTGGCGCGCCAGTTGCGCAGAAACAGGAACACCACCACAACCGCCAGTGCGGCGCCTTCGTAAAGCGTGTCCATCGTCGAGTGATAGCTGCCTGACGTATAGGTGGTTGCGTCATCGATCAGGGTGATGCGCGTGCCGGGATGGCGGGCCTCGATTTCGGCGATGCGCGCCTTGGTGCCGTCGCCGGCCACCAGGTCGGACTGCCCCGAACCGCGAAAGACACCGAAGGCCACCACCGGCTGGCCGTCCAGCAGCGCAAAGCTGCGTTCCTCGCGCGCGCCGTCTTGCACGGTGCCCAGTTGATCAAGGCGCACGGTATGGCCTGCGGCACCTGCCGCGCCCCCGATGCGAATGGGCGTTGCCGCCAACCGCGCCACATCCGCGGCCGAACCCAGCGCCCGGATCGAATATTCGGTGCCCGCAACATCGCCGCGGCCGCCGCCCAGGTCGATATTGCGGCTGCGCAGCTGGCTTGACACCTCGGCGGCGGTCAGCCCCCAGGCCAGCAGCCGCTGCGGGTCAAGCTCGACGTTGATCTGGCGTTCCGCGCCGCCGATGCGGCTGATGCTGGCCACGCCAGGCACGGTGCTGAGTTCGCGCGCCACCACGTCGTCCACGAAATCCGACAGTTGCTCCATGGTCTTGCCGGGGTCGCTGACCGCATAGGTCAGGATCGCCATGCCGCTGACATCGATGCGCTGGATCAATGGCTCGACAATGGATTCCGGCAGGTCGGCCCGCACCTTGGCCACGGCATCCTTGACATCATTCACCGCCCGGTCGGTGTCGGTTTCCAGCTCGAATTCGACATAGATGCGGGCGGCGCTGTCTGTGGCGGTGGCGGTAATGTGGCGAACCCCGGTGATCGAGGCGATGGAATCCTCGATCGGTTGCACGACCTGGCGGGTCAGTTCGCTGGGTGCGGCGCCGGGCTGGCTGACCACCACGCTGACCAGCGGCAGGTCGATGTTCGGCATCGCCGTGACCGGCAACCGGCTGAAGCTGTAAAGCCCCACCAGCACCAGCACCACGAACAGCGCGATGGGCGGCACCGGATGGCGGATGGACCATGCCGAGAAATTCATGGCGCAGCCCGGACAGGATCGCCGTCGCGAAAGAAGGCACCGGCGCGGGCGATCACCATGTCATCGGCGGCCAGTCCCGAAACGATCTCGCGCCGGTCCTGCCAGATCAGCCCCGCCTGCACCGGACGGGTGCGCACCCTGCCCTGTTCGACCACCTGCACCCTTTCGCCGGCGTCATCGGCCAGCACGGCCGAAGCCGGCACGGTCAGGGCCTGCCGGCGATCGGTGACGATCCAGCCGCTGGCAAAGACACCGCTGCGCAGCCGCGGGTCCGGCGCCAGGCTGATCCGCGCCAAGCCCAGCCGCGTTGCCGGATCGACCGCGGCGGGCACCAGGCGCACCTTGCCGTCGATGCTGCCCAGCCCCGCCACCTCGACCTCGACCGGATCGCCGACGGCAATGCCGGCCAGCGCGGTTTCGATGACCTCGGCCTCGAGCTCGATCTCGCCACCCGCGATCAGGGTGAACAGCGGCTGTCCCCCCGTTCCCGATATGGCGCCCAGTTGCGCATTGCGCGCCATCACCACCCCGTCCACCGGCGCGGTAATGTTGGCGTAGCCCAGATTCAGACGGGCGATGCGTCGTGCGGCCTCGGCCTGGGCCAGCGCCGCCTGCGCCACCCGCAGCCCGTCCTGTGCCGATGCGGCGCCCGCGCGCGCTGCTGCCTCGGCCGCGATCGCCTGATCCAGCAGTGCCTGGCTGGCATTGCCGCTGCGGCGCAAACTGCGCGTGCGCTCAAGCGCCGCCGCCGCCTCGGTCAGGCTGGCGGCGCTGCTGTCGATCTGGCTTTGCGCCTGCCGAACACCGGCTTCAGCACGGCGATATTCGGCCTCGGCCTGGGAAAGTTGCGCCGAAAGCGCCTCGTCAGCCAGCCGGGCCAGCACCTGCCCGGCCTTGACGGTATCGCCTGTCTCGGCCTCGATGGCGACGATTTCGTAGCCGGCAACATTGGCATGGACCTGGACCTGTTGCCGCGGCACCAGCGAGCCTGAAATCGGCACCCGCGCCTCGATGTTCTGGTGCTCGGCACGGGCCAGGGTCACCACCGGCAGGTCCGCAGGCACCGCAGCCTCGGCCAGCGACGGTGGAGGCGCGGCGGCGATGCTCAGCAACGCCCCGATCATCGCCGCCGGTATCACCCCGCGCCACCGTGCCATTCCAGCCTCCTGTCCTGTCGGGCGCAGGATAGCCGCGGCCGCGCCGCTCAACAATGGGCGCGATCAGAACGAAACCGTGACCCCTGGCAGCCGCAATTCGGCGACCAGATCGCGCAATTCCTGACGGGCGGCGATGTTGGACATGTTCAGCGCCTCGGTCCCGATGTCCTTGAGGTCGAGCAGCGTCAGCCCGCGCGGGAACAGCTCGCGGAAGATGACGCGTTCGGAAAACCCCGGCGCCACGCGAAAGCCGATGCGGCGGGACAATGTGGCCAGGGCGCCGCCGACCTTGCGCTTGTTGTGCATCTGCTGCGTGCCCAGGCGGTTGCGCAACACCAGCCAGTCGATCGGCCCGGCCCCCGCCTGCCCGCGCAATTGCCGCGCAGACCAGACCATTTCGGCATAGATCGACGGGCCCAAGACCTTGCCATCCGGCGCCATCCGCGCCAGCAGGTCGAAATCGACGAAACTGTCGTTCATCGGCGTGATGAGCGTATCGGCCAGGGTATGCGCCATCTGGCTGAGCCTGGTGTGCGAGCCGGGACAATCCAGCAGGATGAAATCGCAGTCGGGTTCCAGCGCCGCGACGGCCTGCGACAAGGGATCGGTGTCGTCGGCCGTCGCAGCCGCAAGATGGCCCAGAACCGGGGTCGGCAGAGCCAGCCCCTCGCGCTGGGCAAAGGCCATGCGGTTTTCCAGATAGCGGGCGAAGCTGCGCTGGCGCACATCAAGATCCAGCGCCCCCACCCGGTGCCCCATGCGCGCCAGCGCCGTGGCCACATGCATCGAGGTGGTCGATTTCCCCGACCCACCCTTTTCGTTGCCGACAACGATGATATGCGCCACGAATCCCCCCGAAAGCAGCCACCCTGGCGGCGCAGATTAGGGCCCGCCCCTGCGGTTGGAAAGCATCGGCAAGCCTGATGGGATCGCGCCGCATGACGGTTGTGCCCCGGGTGCGACGACCACGCCCGGAACGGAAAACGCCGCCCCGGATCGGGGCGGCGCCACAAACCTTCACGACTGCCGGGTTCAGAAACCCAGGCCGGCGTATTTCGACTTGAACTTCGACACACGGCCACCGGTGTCCATCAGCTTGGCCGAACCGCCGGTCCAGGCGGGGTGCGAGTTCGGGTCGATGTCCAGCGACATCGTGTCGCCTTCCTTGCCCCAGGTCGAGCGCAGCTGATAGGTGGTGCCGTCGGTCATCTTGACGGTGATGAAGTGGTAATCGGGGTGGATCTCGGCTTTCATGGCGCGTCTCCTCAGGCCTGGGCGTCGGCTTTGGGCTTGTAGTTGCTGACTTCGGCGATACGGGCCGACTTGCCGCGGCGATCGCGCAGGTAATACAGCTTGGCGCGGCGCACACGACCGCGGCGCACCACGGTGATCGAATCGATATTGGTCGAATACAGCGGGAACACCCGCTCGACGCCTTCGCCGAACGAGATCTTGCGCACCGTGAACGAGGCACCGATACCGCCACCCTTGCGCGAGATGACGACGCCTTCGTACATCTGGACGCGGGTGCGGGTGCCTTCGGTCACCTTGTAGCCGACGCGGACGGTGTCACCGGCCTTGAAATCGGGAATTTCCTTGCCGAGCGCAGCGATCTGCTCGGCTTCCAACTGGGCGATCAGGTTCATCGCTTTGGTTCCTCTTGTGGCTCGCGGTAGCCCCGCGATTGGTCTGATGCGCCCGAGAGCTGTCGGTCCTTTGCCGGGTCCACATGGGCTTGCCCATATGCCCGCCACAGGTCGGGGCGGCGTTCCTTGGTCAGCCTTTCGGCCATGTCGCGTCGCCATGCAGCAATAGCCGCGTGATTTCCGGACAACAGCACATCCGGTATCGCGCGGCCTTCCCACAGGGCGGGCTTCGTATACTGGGGATGCTCAAGCAGGCCTTCGGAAAAGGATTCCTCGGCCAGAGATTCCTGATTCCCCAGCACGCGCGGTATAAGGCGAACCGTCGCGTCGATCAAGACCTGCGCGGCCAGTTCGCCACCGGTCAGGACATAATCGCCGATGCTGATTTCCTCGACGGCATGGGCATCAAGCACGCGCTGATCCACGCCCTCGAACCGGCCGCAGATCAGCGTCATCCCCGGCCCCTGCGCCAGTTCGCGGGCGCGCGCCTGACAGAACGGCCGGCCGCGGGGCGACAGATAGATCACCGGCAGATCGCCCCCCGCCTCGCGCAGCGCCGCATCCATGACATCGGGGCGGATCACCATGCCGGCGCCACCGCCGGCAGGGGTGTCATCGACATTGCGGTGCCTGCCGATGCCAAAGGGGCGCAGATCCGTCGTGCGCAGGTTCCACAGCCCCTGGGCAAGGGCGCGTCCAGTCAAGGAAATGCCAAGAACCCCTGGAAAAGCTTCGGGAAAAAGGGTGATGACCTGCGCCGTCCAGGCACCGCGCACCTGCGGCTCCGCCATCAGGTCGCGCGGCTGGTTGCTGGCGCGGATGGTCAGCCGCCCGTGCGAGCGCGCCGCCGAAGGCGTCGGGTCGGTGGTCATTCCTCGCCCTCGTCGGGCGGGTCGGCGATGATGCGGCCTGCCGCGATGTCCACGGTGGGCACGAAGGCCCGGGTAAAGGGCAGCAACAGGGTCTGCTTGCGGCCCGGCCCGAAGATTTCAAGAATATCGCCCGCGCCATGGTCATAGATGGCGCGGACGGTGCCGATCAGTGCCCCGCCCGTGTCATAGACCGAAAGACCGATCAGATCGGTATGATAGAATTCGTCATCGGGCAGCTGCGGCAACCGGTCGCGATCGGCCCAGAGGGTAACGCCCTTGAGCGCCTCGGCCTGTTCTCGGGTCTCGACGCCCGACAGGCGGGCGCCCAGACCACCGGTCACCGGCCGGGTCAGCCGGACGGTGAAGCTGCGGCTGCCATCCTGGGACCAGAGCGGACCATATGCGGCAATATCATCGGGTTGCGAGGTAAAGCTTTTCAGCCTGACCTCGCCCCGGACGCCAAAGGCGCCGGCAATGGCGCCGACACAGATCCGCTCGGCCATGGCTTACTCGGCGGCAGGCTCGGCCGCGGCGGCTTCGCGGGCCGCGCGCTTGGCGGCGCGTTCCTTGGCGGCCTTGCCCGGTTCGCCCTTCTTCAGGTTCTTGCGCTCGGTCTTTTCCTTGACGCCGGCGGCTTCCAGGAAGCGGGCGACACGGTCGGTCGGCTGGGCGCCCTGGCTCAGCCAGTATTGCACGCGCTCGAGGTTCAGCTTGACGCGATCTTCCGAATCCTTGGCCAGCAGCGGGTTATAGGTGCCCAGCTTTTCCAGGAAGCGACCATCGCGCGGCATGCGCGAATCCGAGGCCACGATGGCGTAATGGGGGCGTTTCTTCGAGCCACCACGGGCCAGGCGGATTTTCATTGCCATTGTTCTTCTCCTTTTAAATGGCGGGGTTGACGGGAAAAGCTCCGCGTCAGGATTGAAAGGTCTCGTGATGCCGGATCACTTCGGCGATCACGAAGTTCAGGAATTTGCGCGCGAATTCCGGGTCCAGGTCGGCCTCGCGCGCGAGGCGTTCCAGCCGCTCGATCTGGGTTGCCTCGCGGGCGGGATCGGACGGCGGAAGGTTGTGTTCGGCCTTCAGGCGGCCGACGTTCTGCGTGTGCTTGAAGCGTTCCGCCAACGTATAGACCAGGATCGCATCCAGACGGTCGATGCTGGCGCGATGTTCCTTCAGCAGCTGCGCGGCGCGGGCGGTGGCATCCATCACGCGGTAAACTCCAGAACAGGGATTGCGGGCGGGGCGCATCGACCGGCATGGCCGGGCACGCCGGGCTGGCACTGGCCATGGGGGCGACGTGGGATCATGCAAATGCCTCTGCCGGATGGCGCCAGACCTGGCATGGCTCGGTGCCGGGATGGGCGGCGGCGGGGTCCGGCGTCGCGCCCAGGCGGCGTGCCAGGGCTGCCGAACGATGGTTCGCGGGCAGGATATAGCTGACGGCCGTGGTCCAGCCCAGCTTGCGGGCCGCAAATTCCCGCGCGGCCAGGGCAGCCTCTTGCGCGATGCCGCGACCCTCGACGGCGGGATCCCACAGCGTCCAGCCAAGTTCCGGTTCGGGCCAGCCGTCGGGAAACCATGGGCCCACGGCACCCAGGGCCGCGCCGCTGTCGCGTTCGGTCACGGTGAACATGCCAAAGCCGCGCAGCACCCAATGGCCGATGATATGGCCAAAGGCGCGCCAGGCCTGACCCTCGGCCCGCAGCGGCCCGCCAACCCAGGCCGCCCGCTCGCTGCGGGCGAAATCGCGCCAGACCGGCCAGTCAGCGGCCTGCGGCGCGCGCAGCACCAGGCGCGGCGTGGTCAGCACCGGCGTATCCGACAGCGTGACCACCTATTTCTTCCCGAACAGGCCCGACAGGCCGCCCGGCAGGTTCAGCCCGCCCAGCTGGCCGCCCAGCCCCTTGGGGTCTTGCAACATGCGCGTCGCCTCGGCCATCTTCTGCGGATCGACATTGGCCATGTCTGGCAGGCCGCCGCCGCGCCCGGTCATGGCGCGCATCGCCTGTTTCATCAGCCCGCCCTTGCCCATCTTGCCAAGCTTTTTCATGGTGTCGGCCATCTGCTTTTGCATTTTCAGAAGCTTGTTCAGCTCGGCCACGTCCATGCCGGCGCCGGCGGCGATGCGCTTCTTGCGGCTGGCCTGCAGCAGGTCGGGATTGGCGCGTTCCTTTTTCGTCATCGAATTGATCAGCGCGATCTGGCGGCGGATGGCACGGTCGTCAAAGCCGGCGGCCTCGGCCTGCTTGGCCATCTTGCCCATGCCCGGCATCATACCCATGATCGACTGCATCCCCCCCATCTTGAGCATCTGCTCAAGCTGGTTTCTCAGGTCGTTCATGTTGAACATGCCCTTCTGAAAGCGCTTCATCATGCGTTCGGCCTGTTCGACCTCCAGCACTTCCTGCGCCTTCTCGACCAGGGCGACGATATCGCCCATGCCCAGGATGCGGCCGGCGATGCGCTGGGCGTCGAACACCTCGATCGCGTCCATCTTTTCGCCCAGGCCGACAAAGCGGATCGGCTTGCCGGTGACGGCGCGCATCGACAGCGCAGCACCACCGCGGCCGTCGCCGTCCATCCGGGTCAGCACCACGCCGGTGATGCCGACCTTGCCATCGAACTCAGTGGCGACGTTCACGGCGTCCTGCCCGGTCAGACCGTCGACCACCAGCAGGGTTTCGCGCGGCTGCACCACATCGCGGACGGCCTGCACCTCATCCATCAGCACCTGGTCGATGTGCAGCCGACCGGCGGTGTCCAGCATGTAGACATCGTAACCGCCCAAGGTCGCCTGCTGCCTGGCGCGCCGCGCGATCTGGACGGCGTTTTCACCCGGCACGATCGGCAGCGTATCGACGCCGATCTGCTGGCCCAGGATCGCCAGCTGTTCCATCGCCGCCGGCCGGTTGGTGTCCAGCGAGGCCATAAGCACCCGCTTTTTCTCGCGATCCTTGAGGCGTTTGGCCAGCTTTGCGGTGGTGGTGGTCTTGCCCGAGCCCTGCAACCCCACCATCAGGATCGGTGCCGGCGGATTGTCGATGCGCAGCGCATCGGGGGCGCCCTCGCCCTGCAGCACCTTGATCAGCTCGTCATGAACGATCTTGACCACCTGCTGGCCCGGGGTGATCGATTTGGTGACCGCGGCGCCGGTGGCCTTTTGCGTCACCGCCTTGACGAAACTGCGCGCCACCGGCAGCGACACGTCCGCCTCAAGCAGGGCGACGCGCACTTCGCGCATCGCGGCGGTCACGTCATCCTCGGACAGGGCGCCCTGCTTGGTCAGCCGGTCAAAGACACCGCCCAGGCGGTCGGACAGGTTTTCAAACATCGGCGGCCCTCCGGTGGTTTGCCGTTCGGTTGCGGTTGCCCGAAAGCCGGGCGCAATAAGCAGTAACGCCCCCGTGGGCGCGACGCGCTGACGGGGGGCGATCCCCGACGAACGGGGACCGGAAGGCCAGACCTTCCGGGAATCCCAGCGCTGATACGCAAAAACGGCCCCCGAGTCAACGAGGGCCGTCTGCACATCCCTGCGGCCGCGATCAGGCGGCGATCTGTTCCAGCGCCTCTTGCGCCCGCGCCAGCCCGGCCTCGCGGTCCATGGCCAGGCGGTCGGCGGGCACGAACTCGACATCTGTAATGCCCATGAAGCCCAGCATGTGCCGCAGATAGCCCGAGGCAAAGTCGATGTCCGAACCCATCGGGGTGCCGGCAGCCGCATAGGCGACGATGGCGCGTTTGCCTTTCAGCAGTCCTTCCGGGCCATTTTCGGTATAGCGGAAGCTGACACCCGCCCGGGCAATCTGGTCCAGCCAGTTCTTCAACTGCGCGCTCAGCGTGAAGTTATAGACCGGCAGGCCGATGACCAGGACATCGGCCTGTTGCACTTCACGCAGGTAGGCGTCGGAAATGTCGATCAGGCGCTGCTGTTCGGGGGTAGGGTCTTGCGGAGCCAACCGCACCGCCTTGAACCATTCGGTGTCGATGGCGGGCACGCCCTGGTTCAGGTCGCGATAGGTGACGCGGGCTTCGGGATCGGCCGCCTTCAGGCGCGCAACGATCTGGGCGGTCAGCTTGCGCGAGACCGAGGCATCACCGGTAATGGCACTGTCGATATGCAGGATGTTCATGGGGGCTCCATTGGATTTCTCAGCTTGGGGCTGATTTAGGTCTTTGCATTTTCGAACTGAATAGCGATAAATGCGCAGTATCTGTGCAAGGATGCACATGCAGCCTGGAAGCTGGGACGATATTCGCATCGCGCTGGCGGTGGCGCGGCACGGCACTGTCAGCGGCGCCGCGGCGGCGCTGGGCATCCATCACGCAACCGTGATCCGCCGCATCGATGCGCTGGAGGATCAACTGGGGGCGCGGCTGTTTCAGCGCCACGCGCGCGGTTACACCCCGACCGAGGCAGGCCGCACGCTGATCGAGGCTGGCGGCGCCATCGACGCCCGGCTTGTGCAAATGGCGGCGCAGATCGCCGGGTCGGGGGACGAGGTCGCGGGCGACATCGTGGTGACGTCATTGCCCGAACTGGCCGATCTGGTCATGCCCCGGCTGGCGCCGCTGCTGCGAACTCATCCCGGATTGCGCCTGCGCTATCTGACCGACCCGCGGCTTTATCGGCTTGAAGCGGGCGAGGCGCATGTTGCCCTGCGCGCCGGCGCCCGCCCGACCGAACCCGATTATGTCGTCGCCCGGATTGCCCTGCTGCGCCCGCGTCTTTATGCCAGCCCCGACTATCTGGCCCGGCATGGCGCCCCGACCGGGGATCTCTCGGGGCACCGGTTTGTCCTGTCGGGGGCCGAGGCTCGCGCTGCACCGCATATGCGCTGGTTTCATGCGCAAAGCCCGGCGCCAGCCATCGCCATGATCAGCAATGATGCGGCGGCGCGGCTGGCCATGGTGCGCCAAGGGGTTGCGCTGGGATTTTGCCAGCAGGGCGGCCCTGACCTGATCGAGGTGATGGCGCTGCCGGAATGGGAATCACCCTTGTGGCTGGTTACACATGTCGATCTGCACCGCACCGCCAAGGTGCAGGCGGTGGTGCGCGCCCTGCGCGGATGATGGCCCTTTCGCGCCCGGCCGCGCTGGTCCAGACTGCCCTGACAGGAGGAGCCCATGACCGACCATCCCATCAGCCGCTTTCCCATTCCCGACCTTGACGACCTGCCGCCGGACATGGCCGAACGCATCCGCAAGGTGGCCGAGAAATCGGGCTTCGTGCCCAATGTATTCCTGGCCCTGGCGCATCGACCCGACGAGTTTCGCGCCTTTTTTGCCTATCACGATGCGCTGATGGATCGCGAAGGCGGGCTGACCAAGGCCGAGCGCGAACTGATCGTCGTCGCCACCTCGGGCCTGAACCAGTGTCAGTATTGCGTGGTGGCGCATGGCGCGATCCTGCGCATCCGCGCGCGCAATCCGCTGATCGCCGACCAGGTGGCGGTGAACTGGCGCAAGGCCGACCTGTCGGCGCGCGAATTCGCGATGCTGGCCTATGCCGAAAAGGTGGCGCTGAACGCCCAGCAGATCGGCGATGCCGATCACGCGGCCCTGCGCGAGGCCGGTTTCGACCAGGACGAAATCTGGGACATCGGCGCCATTGCCGCCTTCTTCGGCATGTCGAACCGGCTGGTCAATGCCGGCGACATCCGACCGAATGACGAATTCTACATGCTGGGCCGCAGCTAGGCCGCAGCACTTGCCTGCTGTCCGACACGGGTGCGGCGGCGTTCAGGCCGCCGCCTCGCGCGGTTCGACCAGGGCCACGATGTCCATCATGATCCGGTTCAGCTCGAAATCCTTCGGCGTATAGACGCGCGCCACCCCCATGCCCAGCAGCTTGGCCGCATCATCCTCGGGGATGATGCCGCCGACCACGACCGGCACATGGCCCAGCCCTGCCGCCCGCATCCGCGCCATCAGATCCTCGATCAGCGGCAGATGACTGCCCGACAGGATCGAGAGCCCGACGACGTGGGCCTGTTCCTCGGCGGCGCGGGCGACGATCTGTTCGGGCGTCAGGCGGATACCTTCATAGGTGATGTCCATGCCGCAATCGCGGGCGCGAAAGGCGATCTGCTCGGCGCCATTGGAATGGCCGTCAAGACCCGGCTTGCCGACCAGGAACTTCAGTCGCCGTCCCAGCCGCCGGCTGACCGCATCGACCGCCTCGCGGATCGGTTCCAGCCCTTCGGTGCGGTTCGACGGGCTTGGCGAAACGCCGGTGGGGCCGCGATATTCGCCATGCACCTGGCGCATCACCGCCGCCCATTCGCCGGTGGTCGCCCCCGCCTTGGCGGCCGCGATCGATGGCGGCATGACGTTGCGCCCGGTCTGCGCGGCATCGCGCAGCGCGACGAGCGCGGCCTCGACGGCCGCCTCGTCGCGGGTCTGGCGCCAGGCGATCAGCCGCGCAATCTGGTCCTGTTCCACCGCCGGATCGACGACCATGATGCCCCCATCGCCCGCCGTCAGCGGCGAAGGCTCGCCCTGCTGCCAACGGTTGACGCCAACCACCACGGTTTCATTGGCTTCGATGCGGTTCAGCCGCAGCGCATTCGATTCGACCAGCCGAGATTTCATGTATTCGATCGCGGCAATGGCGCCGCCCATCCGGTCCAGGGTTTCCAGTTCGGCCCGGGCGCCGGTCTTGAGCTCCTCGACCTTGGCGGCGATGGCGGGGTTGCCGTCGAAAAGATCCTCGTATTCCAACAGGTCGGTTTCATAGGCAACGATCTGCTGCATGCGCAGCGACCATTGCTGGTCCCAGGGCCGCGGCAGGCCCAGCGCCTCGTTCCAGGCGGGCAGTTGCACGGCGCGGGCGCGGGCGTTTTTCGACAGCACCACCGCCAGCATTTCCAGCAGGATGCGATAGACATTGTTTTCGGGCTGCTGTTCGGTCAGCCCCAGGCTGTTGACCTGCACCCCGTAGCGAAAACGGCGGTAACGTTCGTCCTCGATCCCGTAACGGTCGCGGCAGATTTCGTCCCACAATTCGGTAAAGGCGCGCATCTTGCACAGTTCGGTGACAAAGCGGATGCCGGCGTTGACGAAGAAGCTGATGCGCCCGACCATCGCCGGAAATTCCTGGGGGTCGACCTTGCCTTTCAGATCGTCCAGCACGGCGATCCCGGTCGCCAGGGCATAGGCCAGTTCCTGTTCCGGCGTCGCCCCCGCCTCTTGCAGATGATAGGAACAGACATTCATCGGGTTCCATTTCGGCAGATGCCGCGCGGTATAGGCGGCGACATCGGTGATCATCTTCAGCGATGGCCTGGGCGGACAGATATAGGTGCCGCGCGACAGGTATTCCTTGATGATGTCGTTCTGCACGGTGCCTTGCAGCCGCGAAACATCGGCGCCCTGCTCTTCGGCGACGGCGATATACAATGCCAGCAGCCAGGGCGCCGTGGCATTGATCGTCATCGAGGTGTTCATCTGTTCCAGCGGGATCTGATCGAACAGCGTGCGCATGTCACCCAGATGACAGATCGGCACCCCGACCTTGCCCACCTCGCCCCGCGCCAGGACGTGATCGCTGTCATATCCCGTCTGCGTCGGCAGGTCGAAAGCGACCGACAGGCCGGTCTGCCCCTTGGCCAGGTTGGTGCGATACAATGCGTTCGACTTGGCCGCGGTGGAATGTCCCGCATAGGTGCGAAACAGCCAAGGTTTGTCTTTCTGCGCCACGAAGCCACCTCGCAACAAAATTACGACAGGAACAGAGTTACCGTAACAATGATGCGGCGTCAATTCGCCGCGGCGCAGAAGTCGGCGCATCGCATCGCAGGTCCACCCCGGCAATCTGCGACATATAATTACAAATTAATTACGCTGAGTGTTGCAATGTTGCGTGCGCGGCATTACAACCAGGCTTGTAACCCGCGCTGATTCTGCGCCGCGGCACTGGGACGCGGACGGGATGCGAAGAATGAGGAAGACCGATGGCCTTGGACCAACCCACCCCGATCGCGCCATATGACGCGCCCGAAAAGGATCTGTACGAAATCGGCGAAATGCCGCCCCTGGGCTATGTGCCAAAGCAGATGTATGCCTGGGCCATTCGCCGCGAACGCCATGGCGAACCCGACAAGGCCATGCAGATCGAGATTGTCGACACCCCCAGCATCGACAGCAACGAGGTTCTGGTCCTGGTGATGGCGGCAGGGGTCAATTACAACGGCATCTGGGCCGGGCTTGGCGTGCCGATCAGCCCCTTCGACGGCCATGGAGCCCCTTATCACATTGCCGGGTCGGATGCGTCGGGCATCGTCTGGAAGGTTGGGGACAAGGTCCGCAACTGGAAAGTCGGGGACGAGGTCGTCATCCATTGCAACCAGGATGACGGCAATGACGAGGAATGCAACGGTGGCGATCCGATGTATTCCCCCACCCAGCGCATCTGGGGCTATGAAACCCCGGACGGCAGCTTTGCCCAGTTCACCCGTGTTCAGGCCCAGCAGCTGATGAAACGGCCGCGGCATCTGACATGGGAGGAATCGGCCTGCTATACCCTGACCCTGGCCACAGCCTATCGCATGCTTTTCGGTCACGAACCGCATGAGCTGAAACCGGGAATGAACGTGCTGGTCTGGGGCGCCTCGGGCGGGCTTGGCTCCTATGCGATCCAGTTGATCAATACGGCCGGCGCCAATGCCATCGGGGTGATTTCCGAAGAGGACAAGCGCGACTTCGTGATGAGCCTGGGCGCCAAGGGCGTCATCAACCGCAAGGATTTCAAATGCTGGGGCCAGCTGCCCAAGGTCAACACCCCGGAATACAAGGAATGGTTCAACGAGGTGCGGCGCTTCGGCAAGGCGATCTGGGACATCACCGGCAAGGGCAACAACGTCGATATCGTCTTTGAGCATCCGGGCGAGGCGACCTTTCCGGTCAGCACCTTCGTCTGCAAGAAAGGCGGCATGGTCGTGATCTGCGCCGGGACCACCGGCTTCAACTGCACCTTTGACGTGCGCTACATGTGGATGCACCAGAAACGCCTGCAAGGCAGCCATTTCGCGCATCTGAAACAGGCCAGCGCCGCCAACAAGCTGATGCTTGAGCGCCGCCTTGATCCCTGCATGTCCGAAGTCTTTCCCTGGGCGGAAATCCCGGATGCGCACATGAAAATGTATCGCAACCAGCACAAGCCCGGCAACATGGCGGTTCTGGTGCAGGCGCCTGTGACCGGCCTGCGCACCTTCGAGGATGCGTTGGAGGCCGGCCGCCGCTAGGCCTGCAACCATGGCAGCCGCCCGGCGGGAAGGACGCCGGGCGGCTTTCATTTGTGCATGTTTCCGATCTTGTGATTATAGATTTCATGTAAAATCTCAAGTCACTGATTCATATGGTTTTAAATCCCGCAATCGATGCGCGGTGACTGTTTTTCGGGCAGATTGCCCGTTTCGTGAACTTTCTGCATTCAAATTGCCCTGATTTCGGGCTAGCTGCGCCATAGACCAACCGAGGGATTTCAAGACATGGCGCAGATCGACGACAAACTGGCCCCCATCTATGAAGAGGTGGTCCGCCGCAACGCCGGCGAACCCGAATTTCACCAGGCTGTGCGCGAGGTGCTGGAAAGCCTGGGCCGCGTCGTCGCCAAGCGCCCCGATTATCTGGAAGACGCGCTGATCGAACGCATTTGCGAGCCGGAACGCCAGATCATCTTTCGCGTGCCCTGGACGGACGACAAGAACCAGGTCCGGATCAATCGCGGCTTCCGGGTGCAATTCAATTCGGCCATGGGCCCCTACAAGGGCGGCCTGCGGTTCCATCCGTCGGTCAACGTCGGGATCATCAAGTTCCTGGGTTTTGAACAGACATTCAAGAATGCGCTGACCGGGCTGCCCATCGGCGGCGGCAAGGGCGGGTCGGATTTCGATCCCAAGGGCCGGTCCGATGCGGAAATCATGCGCTTCTGCCAAAGCTTCATGACAGAGCTGTATCGGCATCTGGGCGAATATACCGATGTCCCGGCCGGCGACATCGGCGTGGGCGCGCGCGAAATCGGCTACATGTTCGGCCAATACAAGCGCCTGACCAACCGCTACGAGGCGGGCGTGCTGACCGGCAAGGGGCTGTTCTATGGCGGCTCGCTGGCCCGCAAGGAAGCCACCGGTTACGGCAACACATATTTCACCCGGGCCATGCTGCAAACGGCGGGCACCGATTTCGACGGCAAGACCGTGGTGGTCTCGGGCTCGGGCAATGTGGCGATCTACACGATCGAAAAGGTCCAGTCCTATGGGGGCAAGGTCGTCGCCTGTTCGGACAGCTCGGGCTATGTCGTGGACGAAAACGGGATCGATCTGGACCTGCTGAAGGAAATCAAGGAGGTCCGCCGCGGCCGCATCGCCGAATATGTGCGGATGCGCGGTGACGGCACGTATTTCGTGAAATCGGGCGAAGGCAGCATCTGGGACGTGCCCTGCCAGGTCGCCATGCCCTCGGCCACGCAGAACGAACTGACCGGCCGCGATGCCGCGACGCTGATCAAGAACGGCGTGATCGCGGTGGGCGAAGGCGCCAACATGCCCTCGACCCCCGAGGCGATCCGCGCCTTCCAGCAGGCCGGCGTCAAGTTCGGCCCCGGCAAGGCGGCCAATGCCGGCGGCGTTGCCACCTCGGCGCTCGAAATGCAGCAGAACGCCTCGCGCGATCGCTGGAGCTTCGAGCAGACCGAGGCCCGCCTGGCCAAGATCATGCACGACATCCACGACGCCTGCTACAGCACCGCCGAAGAATTCGGCGCGCCGGGCGATTATGTGATCGGCGCGAATATCGCGGGCTTCGTCCGCGTGGCCGAACCCATGCGTGCCTTTGGCGTGATCTGATCGCGGCGCGGGCCGGTGGATGCCGGCCCGCCCCACGCCGCGCTTGCGGCATCGGGCTTGCCAGCCATGCCGGCGGCGGCTAATCCAGCGCCATGCAATCCGGTCCGGCCCAGCCATGCTGATCTTTGTCGAGGCGCGCCTTGTGCTTCTGGCGGTGCCCAAGACCGGCACCACCGCGCTGGAACAGGTTCTGGCGCCGGATGCCGCCATCGTGTTTCGCGCCCGGCCGGAAATCAAGCATCTGACCTTGCGGCAATATCTGCAATCGGTCCAGCCGCTGCTGCGTCCGCTGGGCGGGCGGCCTTTTCAGACCGTGGCGGCGATCCGAGAGCCGCTGGACTGGCTGCGCAGCTGGTATCGGTTCCGGGCGCGCGATGCGGTCATCGGCCATCCGAACAGCACCGCCCGCGTCAGCTTCCAGACCTTTGTCGAGGATTACCTGCGCGAAGGCGACCGCCCCGCCTATGCCCGGCTGGGCCGGCAGTCGCAGTTCCTGGCCGGTCCCGACGGGCAGCCGGCGATCGACCATCTGTTCCGCTACGAATCGATGCCGGCGCTGGCCGCGTTCCTGGCGCAGCGGCTGGGGCGCAACATCGACCTGCCGCGGCTGAACGCCTCGCCCCCGGCGCATACCGATCTGCCCCCCGAGGTCGAGGCGCGGCTGCGCCGCGAGCTGGCCGCCGAATACGACCTGTGGCAGCAGGCGCGTCAGGCGCCGTAAAGCGCCCGCGCCCGATCCTCGAACGCGCGCACGATCCGGGCCATGGCCTCGGCAAAGACCACGCCGATCACCTTGGCCAGGATGGCGTTGCGAAACTCGAAATCCACAAAGAAATCGACCGCGCAGCCGCCCTGGGGCAGATCCTCGAACCGCCAGCCGCTTTTCAGATAGCGAAACGGGCCGTCCAGATATTCGGTGTCGATGCGGTGCTTCTGCGGCCAAAGCGTGACGCGCGAACCGAAACGTTCGCGGAACACCTTGAAGCTGATGACCAGATCGGCCTCGACCACCTCGGACCCGTCCGGGCCGGGTCGGCGCGAGCGGATGCGCGCGGCCGTGTTCCATGGCAGAAATTCGGGGTATCTTTCGATATCGGCCACCAATGCATACATCTGATCGGCGGTATAGGGCAGATTGCGATTGTCGTGATGCTGCGGCACGGGAACGTCCCAAAGGCGGTATCGAGTCGCGCACAGCACTAGCAGGGGAACGGACACATGAACAACCTCATCTGGCTGTTGCGGGCATCCCGTTGGGCCAGGAACCCGCCCAGCGCGCGGCGGGTCATGCTGGTTCTGGCCATCGTCGCGCTGGGTCTGGGTCTGGTGGCGCTGGAACATTTCGGCCTGTGGCCGGAATGGGCAACGCTGGATACGGGCCGGGGCGGCCCCCGCCTGCCCCGCCCGTAAGCGGCCGGAACGGCGCGCCGCTCAGAACCCCATCGCCTTGAACGAATCGCAATCCGCCAGCGCGCCCGACCGGAACCCGCGGGTGAACCATTCCTGACGATCCGCGGCCGAGCCATGGGTAAAGGCATCGGGCATCGGCGCGCGCCCGGCCTTTTCCATCAACGTATCGTCGCCCACCGCGGCGGCGGCGTTGATCGCCTCGCGGATGTCGCCTTCGTCGATGCTGTTGAACTGCTGGCTGGCATGATGCGCCCAGACGCCGGCAAAACAGTCGGCCTGCAATTCAGTCGCCACCGAGATACGGTTGGCCGAGACCTGATCGGTCTGCTGTCGCGCCTGCATGGTCTGGCCCAGGATGCCCAGCAGGTTCTGGACATGGTGGCCGACCTCATGCGCGATCACATAGGCATAGGCGAAATCGCCGCCCGCCCCCATCTTCTGGCTCATGGTCGCGAAGAAATCCGTGTCCAGATAGACCTTGCGGTCGTTGGGGCAATAGAACGGCCCCATCGCGGATTGCGCCGTGCCACAGGCCGATTGCACGATGCCCGAGAACATCACCAGTTGCGGGTCCAGATAATCCTGTCCCGCCTGATCGGGCAGAACGCGGGCCCAGACCTCTTCGGTATCGGCCAGCACCACCGACACGAACTGGCCCGACTCACGTTCGGCCTGGGTCAGTTCGCGCGGCTCGCCCGATTGCTGGCCGCCATCGATCGCACCCACGATGGGCGAAATGTCGATGCCAAAGAAATACCCGACCGCCAGGATCGCCAGCATCCCGACGATACCGACACCGCCCGCACCCGCGCGCCCCATGCCGCGCCGATCCTCGACATTGCGGCTGCCCCGCCTGCCACGCCACTCCATCGCCACCCCCCTGGCCGAATGTGCTGCCTGCGGCCAGCATGGGCCGAAAGCCATCGCCACGCAACGGCCTCGCGGGGTTGACAGTTCCCTGCCCCGCCGTCAGCAAGGCGACCGTCATTGCAAGGCAGGAGGCAGGCATGTTCGACTGGGTGGTCTCGACCATCGAAGGCTGGGGTTACCTGGGCGTTTTCCTGCTGATGGTGGCCGAAAACCTGTTCCCGCCGATCCCGTCCGAGGTCATCATGCCGCTGGCTGGATTCCTGGCCGGCCGGGGCGATCTGTCGCTGAGCCTGACCGTGATCGTCGGCACCGCCGGCTCGGTCCTGGGCACGCTGACATGGTATTATGTCGGCAAGGCGATCGGCGAGGCGCGACTGAAGCGCTGGGCCGCCAGACACGGCCGGCTGCTGACCGTGTCGCCCGCGGACATCGACAATGCGCGGGCATGGTTCGACCGCCACGGGGCGGCGGCGGTGTTCTTCGGGCGGATGATCCCGGCGATCCGCACGCTGATCTCGGTCCCGGCGGGCTTGTCGGCGATGCCGTTCTGGCGATTTCTGGCCTATACGGTGCTGGGTTCGGCGCTGTGGACGGGGGTGCTGACCTTCGCCGGGCTGGTGCTGCACGAAAACTATGCCCGGGTCGCGGATTATGTCGATCCGCTGTCCAAGCTGGTCGTTCTGGCGGTGGTGGTGATCTATGTCTATCGCGTGATCACCTGGAAACCGCATTGAGTTCACACGATTGGCACTTGCCGGGCCGGTCGCCGGGGCATAACCCGTGGTCATGACCGGATTTTCACCCCCACTGTCTGCATTGCTGGCCGCGGCCGGATCGGCGCTGCTGCTGATGGCGGCGCTGACCTTTCAGGCACTGGGCTATGCGCCCTGCGAATTGTGCATCCTGCAACGCTGGCCGCATCTGGTCGCGGTTGGCGTCGGGGTGCTGGTGTGGTGGCTGGGCTGGCGGCGCTGGCTGGTGGCGCTGGGCCTGCTGGCGGCGCTGACAGCGACGGGGCTGGCCATCTATCACGCCGGGGTCGAACTGAAGCTGTGGCTGGGGCCGCAGCACTGTTCGGGCGGGGTTTCGGGACTGGCGGGCATGTCGACGCAGGATCTGATGCAGGCGATCAATGCCGCCCCCATCGTGCGCTGCGATGACATCGCCTGGAGCTTTCTGGGTATCTCCATGGCCGGCTGGAATGCCATCTGTTCGGCGGCGCTGTCGGGGCTGTGGCTGGCCTCGCTGCGCGGACGCAGCAGCGCGGCCGGGGCCTGGTAGGCGCAAGAACCCTTTTCCGCCGGCGCCGGCCGCCCGTCAAGATTGCGTCCAAGACAGGTATGGGCTAGACCCGTTGCCAACAAGATCTTGAGGATTTTCCGTGGCTGACATCCCCGAAAACGACGACGACACCCCGGAGACCGATGCCGGCGAGCGTGCGGTCATGCCCCATGACGGTCCCGTCATCGACATCGCCAGCGAAATGCGCTCGTCCTATCTGGATTATGCGATGTCTGTCATCGTCAGCCGGGCCATTCCCGACCTGCGCGACGGGCTGAAACCGGTCCACCGCCGGGTGCTTTTCGCCATGCACGAAACCGGCAACACCCATGACAAGCCCTATCGCAAATCGGCCCGCCCGGTCGGCGATACCATGGGTAAGTATCACCCGCATGGCGACGCCTCGATCTATGACGCGCTTGTCCGGATGGCGCAGGATTTTTCCATGTCGCTGCCGCTGCTGGACGGCCAGGGCAACTTCGGTTCCATGGATGGCGATAACGCCGCCGCCATGCGCTATACCGAGGTGCGGATGGACAAGCCCGCCGCCTATCTGATGATGGACATCGACAAGGACACGGTCGATTTCCAGGACAATTACGACGGCAAGGATCGCGAACCGACCGTTCTGCCGGCGCGGTTTCCCAACATGCTGGTCAATGGCGCCGGCGGCATCGCCGTGGGCATGGCGACCAACATCCCGCCCCACAACCTGGGCGAGGTGATCGATGCCACGCTGGCGCTGATCGAAAGCCCGGACCTGCCCACCGAACGGCTGCTGGAAATCGTGCCCGGTCCCGATTTTCCCACCGGGGGTGTGATCCTGGGCCGCTCGGGCATCCGCAAGGCCTATCTGGAAGGCCGCGGCAGCGTCATCATGCGCGCCAAGACCCGCATCGAACAGGGCCGAAACGGTCGTCAGATGATCGTGCTGGACGAAATCCCCTATCAGGTGAACAAGGCCAACCTGATCGAGAAGATCGCCGAGCTGGCCAAGGAAAAGCGCATCGAGGGCATCGCCCATGTGCAGGACGAATCCGACCGCAACGGCGTGCGTGTCATCATCGAGTTGAAGCGCGACGCCACCGCCGAGGTGGTGCTGAACCAGCTGTTCCGCTTTACACCGATGCAGACCAGTTTCGGCTGCAACATGCTGGCGCTGAACGGCGGCCGGCCAGAGCAGCTGACGCTGCGCGACTTTCTGACCCATTTCATCAGCTTCCGCGAGGAAGTCGTCGCCCGGCGCACCGCGTTCGAGCTGCGCAAGGCGCGGGAACGGGCGCATGTCCTGTGCGGCCTTGCCGTGGCGGTCAGCAATGTCGACGAGGTGGTGGCGACCATCCGCAGTTCGGCCGATGCCGCCGAGGCCCGCGAAAGGCTGATGGCGCGGCGCTGGCCGGCACATGAGATCGTCGAATACCTGCGGCTGATCGACGATCCCCGCCACCCGGTCAATGACGACGGCACCTACAACCTGTCCGAAACCCAAGCCCGCGCCATTCTGGACCTGCGCCTGCAGCGCCTGACCCAGCTGGGCGTGCAAGAGGTCACGGACGAGTTGAAAACCCTGGCCGACGCCATCCGCGACTATCTGGCGATACTCGCCTCGCGCGAACGGATCATGCAGATCATTTCCAGCGAACTGCGCGAGGTCAAGGATCTGTTCGCCGTGCCGCGGCGCACCGAGATCAGCGACTGGGCCGGCGATCTGGACGACGAGGATCTGATCGAGCGCGAGGACATGGTGGTGACCATCACCTCGGGCGGCTATATCAAGCGCACCGCCCTGGCCGAATTCCGCGCCCAGCGCCGTGGCGGCAAGGGCCTGTCGGGCATGGCCACCAAGGAAGACGACGTGGTGACGACCCTGTTCGTCGCCAACACCCACACCGAACTGCTGTTCTTTACCACCGACGGCATGGTCTATCGGCTCAAGACCTGGCGGCTGCCGCTGGGCGGACGCACCGCCAAGGGCAAGGCGATGGTCAATATCCTGCCCATCGACAGCGGCGTGTCCATCGCCGCCCTGATGCCCGTCGATGCCCCGGAAAAGGACTGGGACGATTATCAGGTGATCTTTGCCACCTCGGATGGCGATGTGCGCCGCAACGCGCTTTCCGATTTCGCCAATGTCCGCGCCAATGGCAAGATCGCGATGAAGCTGCCCGAGGGGGTCGAACTGGTCGGCGTGCGCATGGCGACCGAAGCCGACGACGTGATGCTGGTGACCGCCCAGGGCCGCGCGATCCGTTTCCCGACCACAGATGTGCGGGTGTTCAAGGGCCGCGATTCGACCGGGGTGCGCGGCATCCGGCTGGCCGCAGGCGATCGCGTGGTCAGCATGTCCGTCATCCGCCATTTCGAGGCCGATCCCGCCGAACGCGCCGCCTATCTGAAGATGCGTCGCGCCGTGGCCGGCGCGCTGGATGACGGGGCCGAGATTGACGAGGACGAGGAAATCGTCGCCGAAGGCAGCATCACCCAGGAACGTTATGCCGAAATGTCGGCGGCCGAGGATATGATCCTGACCATCACCGCCCGCGGTGCCGGCAAGATCAGCTCGAGCCACGATTACCCGGTTCGCGGCCGCGGCGGCCAGGGCGTGATGGCCATGGACAAGGCCATGCGCGGCGGCCCGCTGGTCGCCAGCTTCCCGGTCGAGCTTGACGATCAGGTGATGCTGGCGACATCGACCGGCCAGTCGATCCGGGTGCCGGTTGACGGCATCAGCTTCCGGTCGCGCTCGGCCGGCGGGGTGCGGGTGTTCAACACCGGCGAGGGCGAAACCGTGGTCTCGGTCGCCCGCATCGCCGAGAACGGCGAGGAGGACGCCGAAGAATGATCGCCGGCGCTGTGGTCGCGCTATTGGGTCGTTGCCGTTGCCGCCGCAGGTTGGCGGCGCCCGGACACGGGCAATACGCAACATGACCGGGGGCGACCGCCAGCTGGCAGAAAGGTTGCAGACCGGCTTTCTCGGTGTCATTGCCTTTGGCCTGGTGCTGGCGTTGCTGGTGCAGGCTCGGTTCATCCTGATCTGTCTGGTGTTTGCGATCATCATCTTTTCGCTGACCTCGGACGCGATTTCGGCCTTTGCCCGCCTGCGGGTGCCGAACTGGCTGGCGACCGCATTGGCGTTGCTGGCCATCGGCATCGGCCTGCTTTGGGCAGCAACCGCAGTGGTGGCGCAGATCAACGAAGTGGTCTCGACCTCGATCAGCTACGCCGATCGGGCGCAGGCGGCGCTGGCGCGGCTCAGCCAGCGCTGGGGACCACAGGTGCAAGAGGCGATCGGCACCTTCCTGGGCAATATCGATTTCGCCGGCTGGCTGCGTTCGGCGGCGGCACAGGCTTCGAACCTGATTTCGGGATCGGTGCTGACGCTGACTTTCGTCGGCTTCATGTTCAGCGAGCGCGTATGGTTCCCCATCAAGATCGAGAGGCTTACCCGCAACCCCGACGATGCGCGCCAGATCCTTGAAACCATCCATCGCATCATGCGGCGGGTGAACCGCTATCTGGTGGTCAAGGCGGCAATCAGCGCCGTCACCGCCGCCCTGATCTGGACCATCTTCAGGCTCTGGGGTCTGGAGCTGGCCGGGGCGGTGGCCATGCTGACATTCGTGCTGAACTTCATCCCGGCCCTGGGTTCGATCATCGCAACCGTGCTCAGCGTCGCGATGGTGCTGGCCCAGACCGGTGATCCGACCACCACGCTGGCAGTGGGCGGCGCGGTCGCAGGCGTCCAGTTCGTCATCGGCAATATCCTGGACCCGATGCTGCTGGGCCAGACGCTGCGGCTGTCATCCTTTGGAATCGTGCTGTCGCTGGCGTTCTGGGGCGCGGTCTGGGGAATTGCGGGCACGTTCCTGGCCGTGCCGATCATGGTGGGCGTGATGATCGTCTGCGCACAGATTCCCTGGCTGCGGCCGGTCGCGATCATGCTGTCGCAGGAAGGCGTGCCCGAGGCCGATCCCCCCGGCCCCGCCCGCGGCTAGGTTGCGTACTCATTAAGGGGCTTCTCTGCCCGCATGTTGTGTGATTCACTGTCTCCCGAACAGGAGGCGGTGATGGCACGTTTCGATCTGACGGAGTTCGAGTGGGGGGTTGATCCAGCCGCTTTTGCCCAACAAGCCGCGCGGGGTGGCGCGGGTGGATGACCGGCGCGTGCTGAACGGCATCTTCTGGGTACTGAGAACGGGCTCGCCATGGCGCGACCTGCCCGAGCGTTACGGCCCCTATACGACCGTCTACAACCGCTTCAACCGATGGGCCAAGGCGGGGGTCTGGGGTCGGGTCTTCGAAACGCTTGCCGAAAAGTCGCCCGACAGCCTGCAGTTCATCGACAGCTCGATCGTCCGCGCCCATCAGCAGGCGGCGGCGCAAAAAGGGGGGCGGATCACGCCCTTGGCCGTTCTCGTGGCGGATTGAGCACCAAGATCAATGCCATGGTCGATCATCGCGGCTTGCCGCTGGCGATCACGCTGTCGCCCGGGCAGGCTTCGGACAAGGCCGCCGTGGCCGAGCTGCTGGCCGCCCACCCCGCGCCGGGGGACGTGGTGGCCGACCGCGGATACGACGCCCGGGCCGTCCTGGACCTGATCGCAGCCCGGGGCGGGCGCGGCCACATCCCGACCCAGCTAGACCGCAAGGTGCAGCGCTCGGTCGCTCCGGACATCTATCGCCAGCGCAACCTTGTCGAGCGGTTCTTCAACAAGCTCAAACACGTCCGTAAGATCGCCACCCGCTACGAGAAGTCCGCCCGAAACTACCTCGCCGCCGTCCTCATCGTCTGCTCCTGTCTCTGGGCAAGACATTATGAGTCCGCAGCCTAGCAGGCTAGGACCTGCCGTCGGCCTCGCCACCATCACCGTCGTCCTCGGCCGGGGTATCGGGAACCTCGTCCCTGTGAACGGCCCTTGGGGCTGCGGCTTCGGGGCGGGCGGCGTCGGACTTCTGGCCTAGTTCGGCCACGGGCAGATCCAGCCCCTGGCCCAGACGCTGTGCCAGCTGGGCGATGACCTCGGGATTGCGCAGCCAGATATCCCGCTGGGCATAGGGAATTTCGATCCCCTCCTCGGCAAAGCGGCGGGCGATCTCGTGATTGATTTCAGATGTCACGCCGGCGCCGCCGTTGATGTCGGAAAGCACCGCCCGAATCTCGAAGTTGATGCTGTCGGCGCCAAAGCCGCGCAACAGGACAGCCGGCGCAGGATTGACCAGAACCGTCGGCTGGTCCTCGGCGATCTCGCGCAGGATGCGTTCGACCTTGCGGGTATCGCTGCCATAGGCCACCCCCACGGGCACGATGATGCGCCCCTGCAGGCTACCGCGCGTCCAGTTGGTCACCGGCTGGGTGATCAGGTTCGAATTGGGCACGATCACATCGGTGCGGTCGAAGGTCTGGATCTGGGTCGCCCGCACGGCCATCTTCTTGACGACGCCCTGCTGGCCGCCCACCTCGATCCAGTCGCCGACGGCGATGGGTCGTTCGACCAGCAGGATGATGCCGGACACGAAGTTCGACACCACCTGCTGCATGCCGAAACCGATGCCGACCGACAGCGCACCTGCGACAAAGGCCAGCGAGGTCAGGTCGATCCCGGCCGAGGTGACGGCAAACACCGCCGCCAGGGCCAGCCCGATATAGCCGATCATGGATGTCACGGCGTTCTGGCCGCCCGCATCCAGCTTGGTCTTGGGCAGGATCGAGCTGCGGAAAGCGCCCTGAACGAAACTGGTCAGCGAATAGCCGATGGCAAAGACGATCACGAAGGTCAGGATCGCCATGGGCGACAGCCGCACGCCGCCAAAGCTGAAGCCCTGCTGGGCGCGGGTCCAGGCCTCGACCAGATCGACGGGCCGCGCCCCCCAGATCAGCGCAAACAGCGGCATCGAAAACAGAACCAGCGCAAAACCGATCAGCGCCGGCATCAAGGCATCGCGCGCCGACTGGTCCCCGCCCTTGGCCATTGCGTAAAGGTCGGCGATGAAGTCCTGCAGCACGATCAGCAGCCCCACCAGCCCCAGTGTCATGGCCGAGGACCACAGTGCGGCGTTGGCAGCGGTGACGTATCCTGCCGCAGCCGCAATCGGGGCTGCCACAGCGACCAGCCGCGCCAGCTGACCCAGAAACGCGACGATGCGCACCCGATAATCGGGGGCATCCGACGCCTCGGACGGGCGCAGGCGGCGCAGCAGATTGGCCAGCTGGAACAGGCAGAAGGCACCGAACAGGATCAGCAGGAAATGCCACACCCCTGCCGATGCCTCGCCAAGGCGCTCTGGCACGGTATCCACGTCCTTCTGGCTGTTGAAGCCCGACAACGGCAGGATCGAACGCGAAATCAGCTGATGCAGCGCCAGGGATGCCGCCAGCAGTTCCGCGCGAAACCGCGCCTTGCGGCGCTGATCGTCGTCCATCGGCAGGGGCGGCGTCACCCCCATATGAACATCGGGAAACAGGCGTCGCGCCAGCCAGATGCCGCCAAACAGCGACAGCCCGGCCGCAGGCACCGATTTCAGAACCGGAATACCCCAGTCGGCAAAAAGATCGGTGGCCACCAGTGCCGCAGCGGCCAGAATGACACCGATCAGGGGAATGGCGATCTGTCCCAGCGAAACACCGAACACCAATGCGGCGCGCGATCTTTCGCTGGCCCGCGCAGACAGGCGCGAGGGCAGCGAATCCATCCACCGCCTGCCCCGCGACAGCAACAGCAGCGCCACCAGCAGAAAGCCCCCGATCAACGGCAATCGGGCACTGAATCCGGACCATCCTCCGGTCGATTCCCAGCGGCTGCGCGCCTCGTCATAGATGCGGGCAACGACATTTGCCGCCTCGGTCATCGCCGGACCCCAGTTGGCGGGGTTCAGGGGCGAGGGCGTCTTGCGGATCAGCGCATAGGTCTGGCGCTGACGGATGGTCTGATCGATCTGGGTGACGATGCCGTCGGCACGCCCATAGGCCTCGACCGCCTGAAGGCCGGGGGCCTGCAATTCGGCAAGCTGTTCGTTCAGCTGTTTGCGGCGTGCGGCAATATCCTCGGACTCGGTCTGCCCCTCGGCCGGGGGCGGCCCCAGGGCATTGATCTGGTCCTTGAGCGTGGCAATGCGCGTGGCGTTGAGCCCTTCGGCCCCCTTGAAGCGGTCGCGCCATTTGACCACCTCGGCCCGGATGGTTTGCAGCCGCGCGTCATTGGCCGAGCCTGATTCAAGGATCTGTTCGGCCTGCGCCGCGAGCTTCTCCCAGGCGCGATAGTCGGGCAGTTGCGCGTCCTGGGCGGCGGCAGGCTGGCCCAGCGCCAGAAGCAGCGCGACGGCCAGCGCCGCAAGGCGTGACAGCAGGGAACGGCATGACATGGTGAGATCAGTCCTCGTAGACTTCCGGCAGGTCGGCGGGTTTGCGCGTCATCCAGTCGGGCACCGGCAGTCCCTTGGCCCGCAGGAACTCGGGATTGAACAGCTTGGTCTGATAACGCGTGCCGTAATCGCACAGCACGGTCACGATCGTGTGTCCGGGCCCCATGTCCCGCGCCATGCGGATGGCGCCGGCCACGTTGATCCCCGACGATCCGCCAAGGCACAGCCCTTCGTGTTCGAGAAGGTCGAATACGACCGGCAGCGCCTCGGCATCGGGGATGCGATAGGCGAAATCGGGGGAGAAACCTTCCAGGTTGGCAGTGATGCGCCCCTGCCCGATCCCTTCGGTGATCGACGAACCGGGCGCCTCGAACTTGCCTTCGGTGTAAAAGCTGTAAAGCGCCGCGCCCTCGGGATCTGCGAGACCGATCTTGACGCCCTTGGGCTGCAACGCCATTGCCACCCCGGCCAGCGTCCCACCCGAACCTACCGCGCAGATGAAGCCATCGACCTTGCCGCCGGTCTGCTCCCAGATCTCGGGCCCGGTGGTTTCGACATGGGCCTGACGATTGGCGACATTGTCGAACTGATTGGCCCAGATGGCGCCATTCGGTTCGGTCTTGGCCAATTCCGCGGCCAGCCGTCCGGAATAGCGCACGTAGTTGTTCGGATTCCTGTATGGTTGGGCCGGCACCTCGACCAGTTCGGCCCCGGCCAGGCGCAGCATGTCCTTTTTTTCCTGACTCTGGGTTTCGGGAATGACGATGACCGAACGGAAGCCCATCGAGGCCCCGACCAGCGCCAGCCCGATCCCGGTGTTGCCGGCGGTGCCCTCGACGATGGTGCCGCCCGGTTTCAACGCCCCCCGCGCCACCGCGTCGCGGATGATGTAAAGCGCCGCGCGATCCTTGACCGACTGGCCCGGATTCATGAACTCGGCCTTGCCCAGGATCTCGCAGCCGGTTTCTTCCGAGGCGCGCCGCAGACGGATGAGCGGCGTGTTGCCGATGGCAGAGGCAAGATCAGGGCAGATGCGCATGGACGTGGCCTTTCGCAGGATGTTCCGGCTTGGTTTACACGCCCCGGCCCGATGGCGGCAACCCCGCTATGGCGCATCCAGGGCCTGACGCAGGTCAGCGTGACGCAGTTCCAGCCACAAGGCCAGCGCCAGCAGCGGCCCGTTGCGGATTTCGCCGGCCAGCGCCATGCGGGTCAGTTCGGTGCGGGGAAGCAGAAGGCTGCGGATATCCTCGTCCTCGCTGGGCAGACCTCCCACTCCGGCGGCATCGTCGGGCAGATCCGCAACGCCGACATACAGATACAGGAATTCGGCCACCGCGCCCGGGCTGGGATAATGATGCGGGGCCGCGAAGAGTCGGCTCAGGGTAACCCCCGCCTCCTCGCGGGCCTCGCGCAGTGCCGCCTCGGCGGGGCTCTCGCCGGCATCGACGCGCCCGGCCACGGTTTCGACCAGCCAGGGGCGACGATCGCCGCGGGCCATGGGGGCGGCACGGAACTGCTGGATCAACAATACGCGATCCCGCCCGGGATCCCAGGGCAGAACCACCGTGGCATCGCCCGAAACAAAGACGCTGCGATGCAGCGGCGGTGACATGGTTCCGTCATGACGCCGGTGGCGCAGGCAATGTTCCTCGACCGAAAAGAAACCTGCATAAGGTTCCGTCATTGTCAGGGCCTGCACCTGCGGAGACGGAGCCGGACCGTTATCGGGCAGAGCGGCCGTTTCCTGGGCTGCACGCAGCCTTGCGCCAGCCCAGTCGGCAATCCGGGGCAGTCGTGCACGCAGTTCTGCCGCCGGACGCGTTTGCGGCGCAGCCAGCAGATGATCCAGAATCGCCCGTGCAAGATCGCCAGGCCAATCGCCGCCCTCTGGCGCAACCGAAGTCGCCGGCGCGGGTTGCACACCCAGAATCTGCCGTCCTGCGATCTCGATCGGCTGCAGGTCCATTATGTCGGCATAGCGGCAAAGCTCGGGCGTCCAGTCCGAATGCCACAATGACACCGCCCCCGGGCCAGGAGCCAGCCAGGGCCAACCGTCCGGATCGATCCCGGCCCGAAGCCCGCCGCGCAGTGCATGACCTACAAGTGCCGGCGCAGGCCGGGCCTGCGGGCACAGGCGCTGACGCAAGATATCATGGGCCAGGGGCCCGATCAGCAGCGGCACGTCACACCTGCGTCGGATCGTTTCCGAAAAGCCATGATCTCGCGCTCCCGCCCTTGGAAAAATTATATGCTTTTTGGCGCGAAGGCCCTTGCGCTTCAACCCGCAGCCGTCTAAATCCCCGCCACCACCCAGAGCGCGGAGAGGTGCCGGAGTGGTCGAACGGGGCGGTCTCGAAAACCGTTGAGCCTTCACGGGTTCCGTGGGTTCGAATCCCACCCTCTCCGCCACAAACCCAAGAAAATCAAGCGCTTGCGGCAGGCTTTGCGGGACACCCGCCATGAGACCCGCCTTCCTGAAAACGCTTGTATGCTGCTGATTGCGACAGGACAGGCCGGGGGCATGAGGGTGCAGCAGGGCTTGGCTGCGGGTGGCGTTGATCTGATTTCCCCTGATTTCCCGACCACCCACAGAAAGCCCCGCAGGCGTTTCGGGATGTTCTGCGCCTTGCCGGTGCCCTTGGCGTGAAGGGCAAGGCGGTGCGGCAGGCCGGGGGGTGAAAGCCGGGGCGGGCATGGCCCGGGACCGCGCGCCCCATCATCTTGCCACAAACCGTTAGAAAAAAGCTGCTGGCGGGCCGGGCGCGGCGATGCCTTCGCGCGGGCTTGCCCGCAGATTTCGCTATTTTGCTGCCGCGCTGGTCGGTGCGTTTCTGGGCGATCAGGCCGGATTCCAGATCGGATGCCTGGGCGTTGGCACCCTGCCCGCCACGCTCGGCGAAGCGCTATGGGTCTGTGGCTATGCGGGCTGGGATATGATTTCGCAAGCCAGATCGTGATGCGGGGCGATCTTGTGGCCAAGCCTGTCGGGTTTATAATTTCGCTTGCACTGGCCAGCCTGCCGGGCTGCGCGCTGGTGCGACGACCTGGCAAGAAGATATGAAGCCCCCGTCCGTCGCTGGCGAGGGCCTCAGGCGGTCAGAAACTCATCACCACGGTGTCGTCGGCGATGATGCTGCGGGACATCGCGGCGGGGTCTGCCGGCGTCACACCGTCGATCAGGACCGATGCGTCTGCGCCGCGACCCGGCAGATATATGGCGCAAACCTCGACCTTTACGTCATGCTGGTCCATCATCATCCGCATCAAGCTCTGGGGGCTTGCATCACGCGGCGGCTGGCCGGCTGTGGCGCTTGCGGGCGCGTCCCGCAGTGCGATGTCGCCGCCCGGGCCGCAGAGCAGAATCTGCGCCTTCGCGCCCTGCTGCACGGCGTTCAGCGTCAGCACCATGGCCATGAGCTGCGTTTGCGGTTCCGGGGCGGTCAGGATGGTGACGAGGTTGCGCTGCTCATCCGCCAGCGCGGGCCCGGCAAGGGCAGTCGACAGGGCAAGCACCGGGAGAAGCTGTTTCATGCAAAGCTCCATTAGTGAGATTTGGTCATTCAAAGCACCATCGCGCGGATGACCAGCCCGACGACGGCCAGCGAAAGAACGCCCGCGGCCCAGAGACCGAGGAACCACAACGCCTTGCGGAACCCCGAGCGCATCAGTGATATCCCGCCTCGGGGTCTATCTTCCCGCGAAATACCCAATAAGCGTAGGCGGTGTAGGCAAGAATCATCGGCACCAGCACCAGCGCACCGACCAGCAGGAACCACAGGCTTTCGTCCGGGGCCGCCGCATCCCATATCGTCAGATCGGGCGGCACCATGTATGGATAGAAGCTGATACCAAGCCCGATAAAGCTGAGCACGAACACGGCCAGCAGCGCCCGGAAAGGCCAGGAGTCGCGCCCCTCGGTCAGCCCTCGCCAGAAGACGTAGCTGGCGATCAGCACGCCTGCCGGCACCCAGACCGTGAAGAGCACGTTGGGAAGACTGAACCAGCGCTCTAGATAGACAGGGTTCAGAAAAGGCGTGATCAGGCTGACCAGCCCGACGAGCACCAGCATGGCGAGGCCGAGGCTCGGAGCGAGCGCGCGGGCGCGAGCATGCACCGGGCCTTCGGTCTTCATGATCAGCCAGGCCGCGCCAAGAGCGGCATAGCCCACCACGAGCGCGGCCCCCGTGAGCAGCGAGAACGGCGTCAGCCAGTCCCAATTGCCTCCCGCATAGGCCCGGTTGTCGACGGCAATCCCCTGGACCAGGGCTCCGAGCGCCACGCCTTGCGCGAAGGTTGCGGTGAGGCTGCCGACGAAGAACGAGAGATCCCAGAGGATCTTTCCGCGCCTGGTCCGCCAACGGAACTCGAACGCCACGCCGCGGAACACAAGGGCCAGCAGCATCACGATGATCGGCACATAAAGCGCGGGCATGACCACCGCATAGGCCAGCGGAAAGACGGCAAACAGCCCACCACCCCCCAACACCAGCCAGGTTTCGTTGCCGTCCCAGACCGGGGCGACGGTGTTCATGGCCAGGTTCTTTTCCGCCTCGCCGCGCATGAAGGGAAACAGGATCCCGACGCCCAGGTCGAACCCGTCGAGGATGACATAGGCCAGGATGGCAAAGGCGATGAGCCCGGCCCAGATGAAGGCAAGATCGAAGGGCATGGGTGTCACTCCGCAGGGATGAAGTCTTTGTCGGCGGACGGCGCCGGCGTGATGCCGGCGGCGCGCGTCGGGCCCAGTTCCTCGATCGGCAGGCCGGCCTCGGGCGTCTTTTTCATCAGGCGCAGGATGTAGAAGGTGCCTGCGCCAAAGAGCGCGAAATAGACGACGATGAAGGCGAGCAACGAGCTGGCGACAGCCGCAGTCTGGATGGGTGCCACGCTGTCTGCGGTGGACAGCAGGCCGTAGACGGTCCAGGGCTGCCGGCCGACCTCGGTCGTGATCCAGCCTGCCAGCACCGCGACGAAACCCGCAGGCCCCATCGCTATCGCAGCGCGATGCAGCCACGGTCGGTCATACATCGCCCCGCGCCAGCGCAGCACCGCAGCCCAGATGCCCAGGCCAAGCATCGCGAAGCCCAGCGCCACCATGATGCGGAAGGACCAGAAGACAATGGCCACCGGCGGGCGCTCGTCGGCGGGAAAGTCTTTCAGACCGGGCAGAGGCGAGGTGAGATCATGCGTCAGGATCAGCGACGACAGATAGGGTATCTGCACGGCGTAGTCTACGCGCTGCTCGTTCGCATTCGGCAGACCAAACAGGATCAGCGGCGCGCCGCCTTGGGGATGGCTCTCGAAATGCCCCTCCATCGCGGCGATCTTGGCGGGCTGGTGTTCCAGCGTGTTCAGACCATGGAGGTCGCCTGCGATGATCTGCAGAGGTGCGACGGTAATCAGCATACCCATGGCCATCGAAAACATGGTGCGCGCGGCAGGGTTGGCGCGGTCGCGCAGCAGGTGCCATGCCGCCACGGCGCCCACGACCAGTGCTGTGGTAAGATAGGCGGCAAGAACCATGTGCACGAGGCGGTAAGGGAAGGACGGGTTGAACACGATTGCCCACCAGTCCACCGGTACGAACTGGCCGACCTCGTTGATCGCATGGCCCTGCGGCGTCTGCATCCAGCTGTTGACCGACAGAATCCAGAAGGCCGACCCCAGCGTGCCGACCGCAACCATCAGCGTGGCGAGGAAATGCAGCTTCGGTCCCACCTTCTCGCGGCCGAACAGCATCACGCCCAGGAAGCCGGCCTCAAGGAAGAAGGCCGACAGCACCTCGTAGCCCATCAACGGGCCGATCACCGGCCCGGCCTTGTCGGAAAAGACCGACCAGTTGGTCCCGAACTGGTAGGACATCGTGATGCCCGACACCACGCCCATGCCGAACGCCACGGCGAAGATCGTCTTCCAGTAGTTGAAGATCTTCAGATAGATCTCGCGTCCCGTCCACAGATGCAGCCCGTTCAGCACCGCAAGATAGCTGGCCAGGCCGATCGAGAAGGCCGGAAAGATGATGTGGAAGGAGACCGTGAAGGCGAACTGGATCCGCGCCAGTTCAAGTGCGTCGAAGCCGAGCATGACCGAGATATCTCCATTCAGGCGGGGTCGATATCGACAATACGGAGGTAGGGTCGCAGAGTCTCGAACCCTTGCGGGAAGCGGATCCTTGCGTCGGCGTCACTCAGGCTTGGCGGGATGATCGCACGGTCGCCCGGTCGCCAGTCCGCGGGCAGTGAAACCCCCATGGCATCGCCAGTTTTCAAGGCATCGATCACACGCAGGATCTCGTCGAAGTTTCGCCCCACGCTCATCGGATAGGTCATCGTCAGGCGAAGCTTTTTTGCGCTGTCGATGATGAAGACCGAGCGAACGGCAGCCGTTTCGGATTGTGCCGGATGAATCATCCCGTAGAGGCGCGCGATCCTCATGTCGGCGTCCGCGATGATCGGAAACCGCAGCGTGGTATTCTGAGTGTCGTTGACGTCGTCTATCCATTTCAGATGTTCTTCGACCGAGTCGGTGCTGAGCCCGATCGGCTTTACACCGCGCTTTTCAAACTCTGCGCTGAGTTGCGATGCCCGACCCATCTCGGTGGTGCAGACTGGCGTGAAGTCCGCCGGGTGGCTGAAGAAGAAGGCCCAGTCATCGCCGATCCAGTCATAAAACGAGATCGGGCCGAGCGTGGTGTCGGCCGTGAAATCCGGGACGATATCACCGAGTAACAGAGGCATGGTGTCTCCTTTTGGTGTATTGATTACCGGCTACCCTGCCTGCCTGCACGGTTCAGTGACATTGTCACCCAGATCGCAAAAAGTTATACTCTGGGTAGAACTTTCAACAGGGGATCTGGATGAAGCTCACGGCCTATTCCAACTACGCGCTGCGATCGCTTCAACTTGCTGCACTCAGGGCGCCCGATCTTATCCGTGTCGATGACGTTGTGCGCGTGCACGGGCTTGCACGGCCGCATATCGTGAAGATCGTGCACGAACTTGGCCGCGCTGGCTTCGTCAAGACGCAACGGGGGCGCGGCGGCGGGTTCCGGCTTGCGCGTCCGGCCGAAGAGATCGTGGTGGGTGACGTCATCCGGCTGACCGAGGGACCGCTCGACGTGGTGGAATGTTTCAATCCGGCGTCAAACACCTGTCCCCTCATCGGGATCTGCCGGTTGTCTCGTGGCCTGCACGAAGCGACGCGCGCCTTCATGGCGGTGCTCGACCAATTATCGCTGGCCGATATCTCTGCCAATCGCGATCAGCTGCTGGGGCGCATCGCGGCCGTCGAGAACGTCGCCCCGGCGCCGACACGGAGCAGCCCATGAACCTTGGCGATTGGACAGAACGGTTCGAGGGCACGCGCGGGCTTCCCCGGCCGGTGCGAGACAGGCTCCTCGCCAGCGCTCAGATTGCACGATATGCCCAGGGCCAGACCGTGTTCAGCCCCGAAAACCGCCCCGACAACCTGCTGTTTCTGGTCGAAGGAACGTTACGGGTCTCGCAAACGGCAGAATCGGGACGGGAGATCGTTCTCTACCGGGTGGAGGCGGGTGAAAGCTGCGTGCTGACCACCGCCTGCATGCTCGCCGAGGAGGCCTACAACGCCGAGGGGACTGCCGAGACCACGCTGGTTGCCGTTGCGCTGTCGCAGGCTACCTTCGACCAGCTCGCGGCGGAGGAAGCAGCTTTCCGCAAGTTCGTGTTCGCGGCCTACTCGCGTCGTCTGCTCGACCTGCTGCGCGTGGTCGACGAGGTGGCCTTTGGTCGCATCGACGTGCGGCTTGCCACAAGGCTTCTGGCACTTGCCGGCACGTCGGTCGAGGTTTGCGCAACCCATGACGACCTCGCGCGGGAATTGGGCACGGCGCGCGAGGTCGTGTCCCGCGTGCTGCAGGATTTCCAGAAGCGGGGTCTGGTCAGCCAGTCCCGTGGCCGCGTCCGTCTGATCGCCCCCGAAAGGCTTGGGCAAATTGCGGAAAGCGGCTGACCCGGATCTCCTGTCGCGCCAACGGCGGCGGGCATCTACTCGGGCGCAAGGTGACAATGTCACTGAACCCGGCGGCGCCAGGCGCTATCCATGGATCGTTGTAAGTCTGGAGGGATCGCCGTGGGCATCAAGTTGAGAACCGTCGATCATGTCTTTCGGGCTGTCCTTGGCCTAGTGCTTCTCTATCTTGCCGTTCCGAGCAGCCTTCCGCTCCTGGAAGGGGCGCTGCTCAATTATGGCGCGACCATCGTGGGGCTTGCCATGCCGGTCACCGCAGCGACACGTGTCTGCCCGATCCATGCGACGGCTGGCGTCAGGACGTGCCGGGCCTGAGCCGATGGGGACCGTGTTTGCACCCTGGGCATCCTTGGGCAGCAGCGTTCGCAACGGTCTACGGCGTGCGTTGCGTCATCGGAGTCTGAGCCCATGCGATTGATCGCCGGCTGCGTCATAGGGCTGGTTTTCGGTCGCGCCGCGCCCATTCTGGCCGAGGCTTTTCAGGTGCCGGCTCGCAGCAGCGTGGATCTCCGCCTGCTGGGTGGCTTGGCGGTGTTCGGCATCGGCTGGGGCATCGCCCGATCCTGCCCGGGCGGAGTGCTGCCCGCGCTATGGACCGGCCGCTGGGCGGCATTTGCGTTCATCACGGTCGTGATCGCGACCATCCTTCTTGTCAAGTTTCTGCAATCCATAGGCGGCGCCGCGCGTCGCGCGACGGCTTGACCGTCTGAAACGGAGAAATTCATGAACGGCTATCCGATCAACCTGGACGTCAGACCCGAAGTCCATGCGTTCTTTGACGACGCGACCAACACCATCAGCTACATCGTGAAGGATCCGGGTTCGAATGCCTGCGCGATTGTCGACAGCGTGATGGATATCGACTATGCGGCCGGGCGAATTGCATACACGCACGCCGACATGCTGATCCGCAAGGTGGAGGAATTGGCCCTGTCAGTGGAGTGGATCATCGAGACCCATGTCCACGCCGACCATCTGAGCGCCGCGCCTTACATTCAGCAGAGACTGGGCGGCAAGATCGGCATTGGCGCCAAGATCAAGGTGGTGCAGGAAACATTCGGCAAGATCTTCAACGAGGGGACGGAGTTCCAGCGGGACGGGTCGCAGTTCGACGCGCTGTTCGAGGACGGCGACACCTACATGATCGGCGGCATGCAAGCCTTCGTCATGGCGACCCCTGGCCACACGCCGGCCTGCATGACGCATGTGATGGGTGACGCGGCCTTCGTGGGCGACACGCTTTTCATGCCGGACGGCGGCTCGGCACGAGCCGATTTCCCCGGCGGCGACGCCGGCACGCTCTACGATTCGATCCAGAAGGTGCTGGCGCTGCCCGACGAGACACGGCTCTTCATGTGCCACGATTACGGCCCGAACGGGCGCGAGATCCGGTGGGAAACGACGGTGGCCGAGGAAAAGGCCCACAACATCCATGTTGGTGGCGGCAAGACGCGGGAGGAATTCATCAAGTTCCGGACCGAGCGTGATGCGCAGCTTTCGATGCCCAAGCTGATTATCCCGTCGCTTCAGGTCAACATGCGCGCGGGCCAAGTGCCTATGGACAAGGACGGCAACCGCGTACTCAAGGTGCCGATTAATGGCCTTTAAGAAATGGACTGCGGAAACGCGGCAAGATGAGGCTGCCATGTCCAACAACATGACGGTGGAAAACCTGGACGATGCGCTTCAGGTGAAGATGAGCGCCGCAGATCAATATCAACTGCATGCGCATGTCCTCGACCATAGGGGGCTCAATTCACCTACAGGCAAGATGCGCGGGGAACGGGCAGAAAAAACCGGACATTCCGACCTGTTCATGGAGCGTATCTTGTTGCTGAAAGGAGCGCCTGATCTCGCTTTCGCAATATCGCCCAAGTGCGGAGAAGCCCGGGCAGACGTGTTCAGGGTGGACCTTGCCAATGACGAGGCCGTTGAACTCGAGATCAGGGCGGCCCGACTGGCCTGTGAGGCCAACGATGTCGGATCGCATATGTTCTTCGAGAAGATCGCAATTGATGAAGCATGCCGCAAGGCTTGGTCGGCGCTGCAACTGGAGCCAACCGAGCGCATCGGTGAACAGGCGTGCAGCGCGAAAATGGTTTCGGTCAGACAAGATGAAGCAGCATCTGCTTCGAGAAGGTCACAGGTGAGATGACGGCGTTTCGGCGCCTGTGGCCTGTCTTTGATCGAAACCAACCGGGAGGAATGCAACAATGGAATTGAAAGAAATCTCGCCGAAATTTGCGGTGTCCCCGCAGATCGCAGTCTCGGATATGGCCGCGATCAAGGCGGCTGGTTATCGCGCAATCATCTGCAACCGCCCCAACGGCGAAGGCGCGGATCAGCCGAGCTTCGAGGAAATCGAGGCCGCTGCCAAGGCCGAGGGTATCGAGGCAAGATATGTCCCGGTTCAGTCTGGGATGGTGACTGACGAGGATGTTTCTGCCTTTAGTCAGGCGCTGACCGAGGTGCAACGCCCGGTATTGGCCTATTGCCGGACCGGGACGCGCTCGGCGACGCTTTGGTCGCTGCACGAGGCGAAAAAGCGACCTGTCCCCGAAATCCTCGCCATGACGAAGGCAGCAGGCTACGACATGAACGGTGTGGCGCGCCGGGTCGCCAATGGCGGCAAGACCCCGACCGACACGGGCGATGCCCACTTCAAGGTTGTGATCGTTGGCGCAGGGGCTGGCGGAATCGCCGTGGCGGCCAGCCTGAAGGCGCGCAAGCCGGGTCTCGAGATTGCGATCATCGACCCGGCCGACGTTCACTACTATCAGCCGGGCTGGACCATGGTCGGCGCTGGCGTCTTCGACGCGCAGGACACCGCCAAGACGATGGGCAGCCTGATCCCGAAGGGCGTCACGTGGGTCAAGGCGGCCGTCGCGGCCTTCGAGCCACAGAACAATGCCGTAATTCTCGACGGCTGCCGCGTGGTGAAATATGATCGCCTGGTGGTCTGCCCCGGCCTCAAGCTCGACTGGGGGAAGATCGAGGGCCTGGTCGAGACGCTGGGCCGGAACGGGGTGACCTCGAACTACCGCTACGACCTTGCGCCTTATACATGGCAACTGGTGCAGGATTTGCGCGCCGGGACCGCGCTCTTCACCCAGCCGCCGATGCCGATCAAATGCGCCGGCGCCCCGCAGAAGGCGATGTACCTCTCGGCGGACCACTGGCACCGCGCGGGTCGGCTCAAGGACATCGACATCCATTTCTGCAATGCGGGAGCAGTGCTGTTTGGTGTCAAGGAATACGTGCCCGCGCTCATGGAGTATGTGAAGAAGTACGACGCCAAGCTCGACTTCTTCCACAATCTCGTGGCGGTCGACGGTTCGGCAAAGACAGCCACCTTCGAGGTCAAGGAGCCGGAGCAGCAGCCCCGGCGCGTCGAAATGGCGTTCGACATGCTGCATGTCTGCCCGCCGCAGACAGCACCGGATTTCATCCGCGTCTCGCCGCTGGCCGACGAGTCGGGATGGGTCGATGTCGACCAGGCCACGCTGCGTCACAAGATTTACGAAAATATCTGGGCGCTCGGCGACGTGATGAACGCGCCCAACGCCAAGACCGCAGCGGCAGCGCGCAAACAGGCGCCGACGGTAGCCGAGAACATTGTCGCCGACATCGCCGGCCGCTCGGCCGTGGCACAATACGACGGCTACGGCTCATGTCCGCTGACGGTCGAGCGCGGCAAGATCGTGCTGGCGGAATTCGGCTATGGCGGTGTGGTGAAGCCCAGCTTCCCTTCCTTCCTGATCGACGGAACCCGGCCAAGCCGCGCCGCATGGTTCCTGAAGGAAAGGCTGCTGCCGCCGATCTACTGGCGGGCCATGCTTCGCGGCCGCGAATGGCTGGCCAAACCCGAGAAACTTCAGGCCGCCGAATGAAAAGAGCGTCCGGCCTTCTGTGCATCGGTGATCTGGCACCTTCTACGTCGGCCAGCTGGTGCGCAAGCCGGCCACCTCGAAACGGGTCTCGCGGCTGCGGCCCGAGGCGGAGTGGGTCTGCCACGAGGTCCCGGAGCTGCGCATCGTGCCCCAGGAGCTGTGGGATGCGGTGAAGGCCCGGCAGCACGCCACCACCAAGGCGATCGCGCGGGCCGCGGTTCCGGACCGGCAGGGCCTTGGCGCCCGCGGCGCGGCCCTGCGGCGCAGGTATCTGCTCTCGGGGCTCGTGCACTGCGGGCAATGCGGCGGCGCGCTGATCGTGGCCGGCAGCGGCCGCTCCAAGGGCTACTACTGCGCCAATGCCAAGCAGAAGGGCGCGGCGGTCTGCCCCGGCATGCCGGGGCTGCGCAAGGCCGCGGTCGAGGAGATCATCCTGAGCGGGCTGCGCGAGGCGCTGATGACGGAAGAGGCCGTGGCGCAGTTCCGCAGGGACCATTCCCGGCATCTGGCCGAGCAGAACCGCGGCGCGAGCGAGCGCATCGCCCGGCGCAACAGTGCCATTCGTAGCCTCGAGCAGAAGCGGCAGGGGTTTCGCGACGCGATCGGCGCGGGCCACGCGAACCCCTCGCTCTTCGAAGGGCTGACCGAGACGGAAGCTGAGCTGGCCGCCCTGCGCGCCGAAGCCGAGGCCGAGGCCGGCACGGTGATCGCCCTTCCCGCGGATCTCGGCGCGCTCTACCGCGCCCATGTCGCGGATCTGGCGCGCACGCTCTCGGGCGGCGAGGTGGTGGGCCGGGCGTCGGAGGAGCTGCACCGGCTGATCGCGCGGATCGATGTGTCGTGGAACGCCGCGGACGGCGGCCACGATCTCGACCTGCAGGGCGATCTGGTGGCGCTGCTGCCGGCGGCGGACAGCAAAAAAGCCGCCTCGTATGAGGCGGCTGGATCTTCGCTAAGACTGGTTGCGGGGGCAGGATTTGAACCTGCGGCCTTCAGGTTATGAGCCTGACGAGCTACCGGGCTGCTCTACCCCGCGTCATGATTTGTTCTGAGGGATTGTCGCTTCTTTTCAGGTCTGGCGGTGACCTACTCTCCCACGTCTTGAGACGCAGTACCATTGGCGCTACGGCACTTAACGGCCGAGTTCGGGATGGGATCGGGTGTTTTGCTCGTGCTTTGGCCACCAGACCTGAGAAGGAGCGACATCGGCGTTATCCTGATTTTTCAGGATGGGTTGTCCAAGGCTGCTTCTGGAAGGAGGGTCTGCCTTCTTCCGGATCAAATCAAGCCAATCGAGCCATTAGTACCGGTCAACTGAACGCATTGCTGCGCTTACATCTCCGGCCTATCGACGTGGTGGTCTTCCACGGCTCTCAAGGGATACCTTGTTTTGAGGGGGGCTTCACGCTTAGATGCCTTCAGCGTTTATCCTGTCCGTTCATAGCTACCCAGCACTGCCGTTGGCACGACAACTGGTCCACCAGTGGAACGTTCACCCCGGTCCTCTCGTACTAGGGGCAACTCCTCTCAAGTATCCTACACCCACGGCAGATAGGGACCGAACTGTCTCACGACGTTCTAAACCCAGCTCACGTACCTCTTTAAATGGCGAACAGCCATACCCTTGGGACCTGCTCCAGCCCCAGGATGAGATGAGCCGACATCGAGGTGCCAAACGATGCCGTCGATATGGACTCTTGGGCATCATCAGCCTGTTATCCCCAGCGTACCTTTTATCCGTTGAGCGATGGCCCTTCCACTCGGGACCACCGGATCACTATGGCCGACTTTCGTCTCTGCTCGACTTGTCAGTCTTGCAGTCAGGCTGGCTTCTGCCATTGCACTCAACGAGCGATTTCCGACCGCTCTGAGCCAACCTTCGCGCGCCTCCGTTACTCTTTGGGAGGCGACCGCCCCAGTCAAACTACCCACCACGCAGGGTCCCGGACCCGGATAACGGGCCGCGGTTAGACATCAAGAGTGCGAAGGGTGGTATCTCAAGGGTGGCTCCACGGGGACTGGCGTCCCCGCTTCGATGCCTACCACCTATCCTGCACATCACAATCCTGATGCCAGTGCGAAGCTATAGTAAAGGTGCATGGGGTCTTTCCGTCTAACCGCGGGAAGTCTGCATCTTCACAGACAGTTCAATTTCGCTGAGTCCACATTTGAGACAGCGGGGAAGTCGTTACGCCATTCGTGCAGGTCGGAACTTACCCGACAAGGAATTTCGCTACCTTAGGACCGTTATAGTTACGGCCGCCGTTTACCGGGGCTTCAATTCAAGGCTTGCACCTCTCCTTTTAACCTTCCGGCACCGGGCAGGCGTCAGACCCTATACGTCGCCTTACGGCTTCGCAGAGCCCTGTGTTTTTAGTAAACAGTCGCCACCCCCTGGTTTGTGCCCCCCGCCCACAGTTGCCTGCGAACGGGGCCTCCTTCTCGCGAACTTACGGAGGTATTTTGCCGAGTTCCTTAAATGTGGTTCTCTCAAGCGCCTTGGTATTCTCTACCAGTCCACCTGTGTCGGTTTAGGGTACGGTCATGTGGAGGGCTATTTCCAGGAACCGCTCAGCAGCCCGATCAATCCGTTAAGACCGAACTACACCTGCGATCCGTCACCATCTCCTGGCCCAGGAATATTAACCTGGTTCCCATCGACTACGCCTTTCGGCCTCGCCTTAGGG